>DATFFA010000027.1:0-14677 GCA_035250605.1 Variovorax sp.
AGGGTGCGCCGCAGGCCGTTGAACTGCAGCTCGATCTCGCCCGTGGGGAACTCGCCGGTCGCGAGCGGGCCTTCGACGCCGCCGGCCTGCAGCCAGAGGCTGCCGTCGCGCCGGTAGGTCAGGAGCGCCTGCTGCGCCTCGCCGCGGAACTCGAAGTCGAAGCGGCGCTGGTACTCGCCGAAGCCGCGCCAGCCGTCGCGCCGCGCGTAGGGCTCCGAGGGCAGGGCCGAAGACCGCTCGGCAATCAGCGTCCGCACGATGGAAGCCGCAATCGCCAGCGGCAGGCCCAGCGGCTCCCGGTCGAAGAGCACCGCGCGCTCGCGCTCGATGAGCGCGGTGTCCAGCTTGGCATGGGCGAACGAGTCGGTGCGCAGGATGCCCCGCAGGAACTGCACGTTGGTCGCAACGCCCACGATGTGCGTCTGCGCCAGCGCCTGGTCGAGCCGCGCCAGCGCCTCTTCGCGCGTCGTGCCGTGCACGATCAGCTTGGCGATCATCGAGTCGTAGAAGGGCGAGATCGGATCGCCCTCGCGCACGCCGTCGTCGATGCGCACGCGGCTGCGCTGAAAGGCCGTGGCATTGGGCTTGCGGTAGACGCGCAGCGTGCCGGTGGCGGGCAGGAAATTGTTGTCGGGGTTTTCGGCGCAGATACGCGCCTCGATGGCATGGCCGTTGATCTGCAGCTGCTCCTGCTTCAGGGGCAGCGGCTCGCCGGACGCCACGCGCAATTGCCACTCGACCAGGTCCAGCCCCGTGATCGCCTCGGTCACCGGATGCTCCACCTGCAGCCGCGTATTCATCTCCATGAAAAAAAAGGACATGTTGGCCCCGGCGCTCGGCACTGACGTGTCCTCGCCGCCCCCCGAGGAGGCGCTCGCTTGCTTGGGGCGGCCCGGCGCGGCGCTCGGACCATCGTCGCGCTGCTCGACGATGAATTCCACCGTGCCCGCGCCCACGTACTTCACCGCACGCGCCGCAGCCACCGCGGCCTCGCCCATCTCGCGGCGCATGGCCTGCGTCATGCCCGGCGCCGGCGCCTCCTCCAGCACCTTCTGGTGGCGCCGCTGCACCGAGCAGTCGCGCTCGAACAGGTAGACGTAGTTGCCCTGGGTGTCGCCGAAAACCTGGATCTCGATGTGGCGCGGCCGCTGAACGTACTTCTCGACCAGCACCGCGTCGTCGCCGAAGCTGTTGATGGCCTCGCGCTGGCAGGAGGCAAGCGCGGCGGCGAAGTCGGCGTGCCGCTCGACCACCCGCATGCCCTTGCCGCCGCCGCCGGCGCTGGCCTTGATCAGCACCGGATAGCCGATGCGCTCGGCCTCGCGCGCCAGCAGCGCCGGGTCCTGGTCCTTGCCGTGGTAGCCGGGCACCAGCGGCACGCCGGCCTTTTCCATCAGCTGCTTGGACTCGGCCTTCAGGCCCATGGCCTGGATGGCCGAGGGCGGTGGACCGATGAAGACCAGGCCGGCCTCGGCGCAGGCGCGGGCGAAGTCCTCGTTCTCGCTCAGGAAGCCGTAGCCCGGATGCACCGCCTGCGCGCCGGTGGCCTTGGCAGCCTCCAGGATCTTCTCCCAGCGCAGGTAGCTGTCCTTCGGCGCGCTCCCGCCCAGGTACACCGACTCGTCGCACGCGCGCACATGGTTGGCATGCGCGTCGGCGTCGGAGTAGACGGCGACCGTGCGGATGGCCATGCGACGCGCGGTGGCAGCGACGCGGCAAGCAATCTCGCCGCGGTTGGCGATCAGGATCTTGTTGAACATGGGCTCGGCTTTCCTTTTTGGGGTGAAGTTCAGGCGTCGCTTCGCATGCCCAGCCGCTCCAGCAGCGCGCGGTCCTTCGCGGCTTGCGGGTTGGCGGTGGTCAGCAGGCGATCGCCGTAGAAGATCGAATTGGCGCCGGCGAGGAAGCACAGCGACTGCAGCGCCTCGTCCATCTGCTCGCGCCCGGCCGACAGGCGCACCATGCTCTTGGGCATGGTGATGCGGGCGACGGCGATGGTGCGCACGAATTCGAAGGGATCGAGCGGCTCGGTGCCGGCCAGCGGCGTGCCCTCGACCTGCACCAGGTTGTTGATGGGCACCGACTCGGGGTACGGGTCGAGGTTGGCCAGCTGCGCGATCAGGCCGGCACGCTCCAGCCGCGATTCGCCCATGCCGACGATGCCGCCGCAGCACACATGCAGGCCGGCGTCGCGCACGTGGCCGAGGGTGTCGAGGCGGTCCTGGTAGGTCCGGGTGGTGATGATCTTGTCGTAGAACTCGGGGGCGCTGTCGAGGTTGTGGTTGTAGTAGTCCAGGCCGGCGTCCGCCAGGCGCTGCGCCTGCTCGGCCTCGAGCATGCCGAGCGTCACGCAGGTCTCCAGGCCGAGCGCCTTGACGCCGCGCACCATCTCGATGACGGGCTCGAGGTGCCGCTCCTTCGGGCTGCGCCACGCTGCACCCATGCAGAAGCGGGTGGCGCCGTGGTCCTTCGCGGCCTGGGCGGCGGCCAGCACGTCGTCGAGCGCCATCAGCTTGCCGGCCTTCAGGCCGGTGTCGTGGTGGGCGCTCTGCGGGCAGTAGCCGCAGTCCTCCTCGCAGCCGCCGGTCTTGATCGACAGCAGGGTGGAGAGCTGCACGGTGTTGGCGTCGAAGTTCGCGCGATGCACCTGCTGCGCGCGGAACAGCAGGTCGTTGAAGGGCAGCTCGAAGAGGGCCGCCACGCTGTCGACGCGCCATTCGGCGCCGGCGGAAATGGCGTGCTGCTGCGGGGCGGCGGCCTTGCGGTCGATGAAGCTGATGCTGTGTTCCATGAGAAAGAAGAGTTCCTGTGTCCGGTTCACGCGGCCAGCGCCGCGGTGCTGCGCAACGCGCGCAGGTCGAGATGGCGCGCAGCGAGGGCCGCATCGGGCGAGGCCAGGTGCGGCACCACGCCGAGCAACGGCGCATTCAGGCGCGCGCGCAGGGTCTGCAAGTTGTCGTCGAAGGCCAGCATGCGCGGATCGATGGCGCTGCCGACCCAGCCCGCGAGCACGAGGCCGCGCGCGCGTATCGCCTCGGCCGTGAGCAGCGCATGGTTGAGGCAGCCGAGCCGCAGCCCCACCACGAGCACCACGGGCAGCCCCAGGGCCACGGCGAGATCGGCGCTGTCGAAGTCCTCGGCCAGCGGCACGCGGAAGCCGCCCACGCCTTCGACGATCACCGCATCGGCCTGCCGTGCGAGCTGCTCGTAAGCCGAGAGCAGGGGATGCGGGGCGATGTGCACGCCTTCTTTTCGGGCCGCCAGGTGCGGTGCCATCGGGGCGTGCAACAGGCAGGGGCAGCGCAGCGCGAGCGGGGCTTCGACATTGCCGGCGGCCTGCAGCTGCTCGACATCGTCGTTGCGCCAGGTGCCGTCGATGAGGTCCAGGCCCGCGGCTACCGGCTTCATGCCGACCGCGCGCAGGCCCGATGCGGCCAACGAAGAGAGCATGGCGCTGCTGACCAGCGTCTTGCCCACGCCGGTGTCGGTGCCGGTGACGAAGAAGTGCGCCTTCACTGGAGAGCCTCTGCGCTGGGTGTCAGGCCGGAGGGCAAGACCGGCGCTGCATCCTTCACGGCTGTCACCGGATGCCTCATGCGGCCTCCTTCCACGGCTGCGCCAGCACCTGCCCCAGCGCATCGACCAGCCGCGCGACATCGCCTTCCCCGTGGCTGGCCGACAGCGCGATGCGCAGGCGCGCGGTGCCGGCGGGCACGGTGGGTGGCCGGATCGCGCCGACCCTCAGCCCAAGGGCGTCGAGCTGGGCCGACAGCCGCATCGCGCGCGCGTTGTCGCCCACGATCAGCGGCTGGATCGCGGTCGGCGAATCCGCCAACCAGGCGCTGCCGTCGCCAGGCAGCACGCGCTGCAGTCCCGAGCGCAATTGCGCGATTCGCGCGCGCAGCTGGTCGCGGCGCCGTGCACCCTCCTCGCCTTCGATCAGGTCCAGGCTGGCGAGCAGCGCATGGGCGATGGCCGGCGGCGCGGCGGTGGTGAAGATGTAGGGCCGCGCACGCTGCACCAGATAGTCGATCACGGTGCGATGCGCAGCCACGAAGGCGCCCGACACGCCGGCCGCCTTGCCGAGCGTGCCGATGAGGACGAGCCGCTCGGAGCGCAGGCCCGCCTCTTCCAGCACGCCATGGCCTCGCGCGCCCAGCACGCCGAAGCCGTGCGCATCGTCCAGCACCAGCCAGGCATCATGGCGCTCGGCCAGGGCCAGCAGCCCGGCCACCGGTGCCAGGTCGCCGTCCATGCTGAACACGGCATCGCTGACAACCAGCTTGACCGGCGCATCGCAGGCCGCGAGCTGCGCGTCGAGGGCCTGCAGGTCGCAGTGCGGATAGCGCTCGACGCGCGCCTTGGCCAGGCGCGCACCGTCGATCAGGGAGGCATGGTTGAGCGTCTCCGAGAAGATCACCGCCTCGGCGCCGCCGAGCGCAGAGAGCACCGCGAGGTTGGCCATGTAGCCGGTGCAGAAGAACAGGCTCTGCGCTTCGGGGATGTGCGGCGCCATCCAGGCGGCCAGGCGCTCCTCCAGCTGCGCATGCGCGCGCGAGTGGCCGAGGATCAGGTGCGAGCCGCCGCTGCCCGCGCCATAGCGCGAGGCGCCTTCGGCCAGCGCGGCCGACAGAGCCGGATGCGCGGCCAGGCCGAGGTAGTCGTTGCTGCTGAAGGTCAGCATGCTGCGCGGCGCGGCAGCGCCGGCCAGCGTGAGCAGTTGCTCGGGGGCGCAGGGCGTCTCGGCGATCAGCCGGCGGCGGCGCAGGGTCTGCGCGTCCAGCGCCGCGATCTCGTGCTGGAGGCGGTCAAGCAAGCGCGACATCGCGGGCCTCCCGGTCGGCGTGCGGCGCGGCGACCGCGTCCAGGGTGGCGAGCGTGCCCTCGACGAGGCGATCGATCTCGTGGTCGGCGATCGCGTAGGGCGGCATCAGGTAGACGGTGCCGCCGATCGGGCGCATCAGCAGGCCCTGGTCGCGCGCGGCCAGATGGAAGCGCTCGGCGAAACGCTCGCCGGGCTCGCTTACGTCGAAGGCCGTGATCATGCCGCGCTGGCGCAGGTGCGCGACCGGGCGCGCGCCCAGGCCTTGCTGCAGGCGCTGCAGGATGCGCGCGGCCCGCGCGCGGTTGAGGTTCAGCACGTCTGCCTGCGCGAACAGGTCGAGCGTGGCCAGCGCCGCACGACAGGCCAGCGCATTGCCGGTGTAGGAATGCGAATGCAGGAAGCTGCGTGCCACGTCGTCGTCCACGAAACCCTGGTAGATGGCCTCGCGCGTCATCACCAGCGCCAGCGGCAGGTAGCCGCCGCTGATGCCCTTGGACAGGCACAGGAAGTCGGGCCAGATGCCCGCCTGCTCGCACGCGAAGAAGCTGCCGGTGCGTCCGCAGCCGACGGCGATCTCGTCGGCGATCAGGTGCACGCCGTGTCGGTCGCACAGGGCGCGCACGAGGCGCAGGTACTCGGGGTCGTGCATCGCCATGCCGGCGGCGCACTGCACCAGCGGCTCGACGATCACGGCGGCGATGCTGTCGTGCTGCTCGGCAAGGAGCGCGTCGAGGGCATCGGCCGCGCGCCGCGCGACGGCGGCGGCGTCTTCGCCCGGCTGCGCGCCGCGCGCGTCCGGCGAAGGCACCCGGTGCGCATCGCCCAGGAGCGGCCCATAGGCATCGCGGAAGACGGCGACGTCGGTGACATGCAGCGCACCCAGGGTCTCGCCGTGATAGCCCTGGCGCAGCGCCACGAAGCGCCGCTTGCCGCCGCGGCCCGCATTGCGCCAGGCATGGAAGCTCATCTTGAGCGCGATCTCAACCGCCGAGGCGCCGTCGGAGGCATAGAAGCAGTGGCCCAGCGCGCCGCCGGTCAGCGCGGACAGGCGCTCGGCCAGTTCGACCGCCGGGGCATGCGTGCAGCCCGCCAGCATCACGTGCGGCAGCGTGTCGAGCTGCTCCTTGAGCGCGGCATTGATGGCCGGATGCGCATGGCCGAACAGGTTGACCCACCAGGAGCTGGTGGCGTCCAGGTAGCGGCGGCCGTCATGGTCGATCAGCCAGACGCCTTCGCCGCGCGCGATCGGCAGCGGCGGCACGGCTTCGAGGCGGATGCTCTGGGTGCACGGGTGCCACACATGGCGCCGGCTGCGCTGCTGCCATTCGGCGTTGCGCGATGCGGCGGGTGGAGACGGAGAAGCAGGACTCAGCACGCGGATGTTCCTCTTTGGATAAGGCTTGGGCCGCGCATCGTAGGCATGCCGGCGCAGCGCCGCAATCGAGCGCTTGCCTGCGAGATGCGTGCCGCTTGCGCGACGTTCGCTGCCGTACGAATCATCTTTGCCTCAACGTCGCGCAACGGTCCGGCTTCTTGCCGCCCGTGCTGTTACAAAAAAATCAAGACTGCCCGTCCTCGCGCCTGTTCAGGCGAAAGGCCGGCGTCACGCCGGGATCGGGGCGGCCGCTGAAGATGCGCGCCAGCCGGCCGAAGAGCGCGCGCAGGAAGCGCCAGCTCTTGCGGATCAACCAGACCGAGACCACCAGCAGCACGACGAACACCAGCAGGAACACGAGCGGATGCGCCACCGCGAGCCACAGGCCGGCGGGCACCAGGCCGTCTTCGAGCAGCGAAGCGCCCACGTTGCTGAAAGGCTCGGGCGAGGTGTTGATGGCGGCTCGCGTGGTGGCCTTGGCCGCATGCGCCGTGGCCGCGAAGCTGCCGCCCAGCAGCGCGGCGACGATCGCCATCACCGCATGGTCGGCACCGAACACGCTGGCCGCCAGCGCGGCGCCCGCGGGAATGCGGATCACCGTGTGCACCATGTCCCAGAGCGAGTCCAGGCCGGGGATCTTGTCGGCGAAGAACTCGATGAAGACCATGAAGCCGCTGGCCGCGATCACCACCGGATGCGCCAGCAATTGCAGCCCGCCCGGCAGCGGCACCCAGCCCAGGTAGCCGGCCAGGCCGGTCAGCAGCACGACCAGGTACAGGCGCACGCCGCTGGCCCAGCCGATGGCAGCGGACAGGGCGAGCAACTGGGGCAGGTCGAGGGTGTCCATGGTGCGGCGCCGAAGGGCTCAGCCGGAAATCCAGGAGGGCTTGCGCTTCTGCAGGAAAGCCTGAACGCCTTCTCGGCCTTCGTCGCTGGCGCGGATGTCGGCGATGCCCTGCACGGTCTTCTCGATGAGCGCATCGTCGATCTCGCGGCCCGCGACGTCGGCAATCAGCTGCTTGCAGGCGCGCACCGCCGCCGGGCTGGCGCCGGTGAAGGCCTTCACGATCTCGGCCACCTTGGCATCGAGCGCATCGGCCGCCACCACCTCGTGCACGAAGCCGATGCGATGCGCCTCGGCCGCGCTGAAGCGCTCGCCGGTCAGGAAGTAGCGCTGCGCGGCGCGCGTGCCCATGGCGCGCAGCACGTAGGGACTGATGGTCGCGGGGATCAGGCCGATCTTCACTTCGCTCAGGCAGTACCAGGCCGTGTCCACGCTCACCGCGACGTCGCAGGCCGCGACCAGCCCCATCCCGCCGGCATACGTGTCGCCCTGCACGCGCGCGATCACCGGCTTCGGGCTCTCGTGGATGGTGCGCAGCATCTCGGCCAGCCCACCCGCATCGGCGAGGTTCTGCTCGTGCGTGAACTCGGCCGCGCGGCGCATCCAGTTGAGGTTGGCGCCGGCGCAGAAGGCCGGGCCGTGGGCGCCCAGCACGATCACGCGCACCTCGCTCGCGGCGCCGGCCTGCGAGAAGGCCTCGCTCAGCTCGTGGATGGCGACCTCGTCGAAGGCGTTGCGCAGCTCGGGCCGATTGAGCCAGATGCGCGCGACGGCGCCTTCGAAAGCGAGCTCCAGCGTGGTGAAGGTCATTGCTTTGCTTCCTGTTGGAGGAGGTAGACCCAGTCGAGCTCGGGCCCGGGATGGACCATGCCGGTGAGCGCGGCCGTGAGCTGGCCGCGATGGTGGGTCGCATGGTTGAACACGTGGCCGAGCGCGGGCGCGAAGGGAATGCGCACCTGCTCGCCGTTGTTGCGCGTGTAGGCGAGCTCGCCGTCGTAGCGCTCGGGCGCGAGCGTGGCGAGCCAGGGGCTCCAGCGCGTGACCGCTTGCGCCAGCGCCTCGCACACGGCCGCGCGCTCGGAGTGCAGCTCGGTGTCGAGCGGGATGCGCGGGGAGCGGCCCTCGGCGAAGCGCGCGTACCAGAGGTTGTCGGCCACCAGCAGGTGGTTGAGCGTGCCGTGCACCGAGCGGAAGAAGAGACCGCAATCGCGGCGCCAGTCGGCGTCCGACAGGTTCTTCAGGTTGGACGAGAGCAGCTTGTTCGTGGCCCACACGTGGTAGCGCCCCAGGCTCGCGAAGTAGTTCGGCAAGGACATGCTCGTCTCCTCGGTGTCACATGCGGAAAATGCCGAAGCGCGGTTCGGGCACGGGCGCGTGGCGCGCCGCGGCCAGGCCCAGCGCCAGCACGCGGCGCGTGTCGGCCGGGTCGATGATGCCGTCGTCCCACAGCCGCGCGGTGGCGTAATAGGGATGGCCCTGCTGCTCGTACTGCTGGCGGATCGGCGCCTTGAAGCCTTCTTCCTCCTCGGCGCTCCATTGCCCGCCCTTGGCCTCGATGCCGTCGCGCTTGACGGTGGCCAGCACGCTCGCGGCCTGTTCGCCGCCCATCACGCTGATGCGCGCGTTGGGCCACATCCAGAGAAAGCGCGGCGAATAGGCGCGACCGCACATGCCGTAGTTGCCCGCGCCGAAGCTGCCGCCGATGATGATGGTGAACTTGGGCACGTTGGCGGTGGCCACGGCCGTCACCATCTTGGCGCCGTGGCGCGCGATGCCTTCGTTCTCGTACTTGCGCCCGACCATGAAGCCGGTGATGTTCTGCAGGAACACCAGCGGGATCTTGCGGTGGCAGCACAGCTCGATGAAGTGCGCGCCCTTCTGCGCCGACTCGGAGAACAGGATGCCGTTGTTGGCCACGATGCCCACCGGCATGCCCTCGATCTCGGCGAAGCCGCACACGAGCGTGGCGCCGAAGCGGGCCTTGAACTCGTGGAACTCGCTGCCGTCGACGATGCGGGCGATGATCTCGCGCACGTCGAAGGGCTTGCGGGTGTCGGTGGGGATCACGCCGTAGAGTTCATCCGCGGGAAAGACGGGATCGCTCCAACCCGTTCGCACCGTGGCTTCGGCAAGCTCGGCCTGAACGGTTGGGGATCGGTTCAGATTCGCCACCGCCGAGCGCGCGAGCGCCAGCGCATGCAGGTCGTTCTGTGCCAAATGATCGGCCACGCCCGACAGGCGCGTGTGCACGTCGCCACCACCCAGGTCCTCCGCCGTCACCACCTCGCCGGTGGCCGCCTTCACCAGCGGCGGCCCGCCCAGGAAGATGGTGCCCTGCTCCTTGACGATGATCGACTCGTCGCTCATCGCCGGCACGTAGGCGCCGCCTGCCGTGCAGGAACCCATGACCACCGCGATCTGCGCGATGCCCTGGGCGCTCATGTTGGCCTGGTTGTAGAAGATGCGGCCGAAGTGATCGCGATCCGGGAAGACCTCGTCCTGGTTCGGCAGGTTGGCGCCACCCGAGTCCACCAGATAGATGCAGGGCAGACGGTTCTGCTCGGCGATCTCCTGGGCGCGCAAGTGCTTCTTGACCGTCATCGGGTAGTAGGTGCCGCCCTTCACGGTGGCGTCGTTGCACACGACCATGCAGTCCACGCCGCTGACGCGGCCGATGCCGGCGATCAGGCCGGCGCCCGGCGCTGCGCCGTGGTACATCGCATGGGCGGCGAGCGGCGCGATCTCGAGGAATGGCGTGCCGGGGTCCAGCAGCTGCGCCACGCGCTCGCGCGGCAGCAGCTTGCCCCGTGCGGTGTGCTTGCTGCGCGCGGCCTCTCCGCCGCCGGCCTCGACCTTGGCGAATTGCGCGTGCAGGTCGTCGACCAACGCACGCATCGCGGTGGCGTTGGCCTGGAACTCGGCGGAGCGGGCGTTGAGTTTGGTTTCGAGTTTCATTGAGCCCCCACGCTCGGCACCGACGTGTCCTCGCGGCCCCCCGAGGGGGCGCGAACTTGCTCGAAGCGGTTCTGCGCTGCGTTCATGCCGTCTTCTCTTCACCAAGCCCGAGCTGCTGCTTCATCGCCTCGCGGATCTTGAACTTCTGGATCTTGCCGGTCACGGTCATCGGGAACTCCTTGACGAATTCGATGTAGCGCGGGACCTTGTAGTGCGCGATCTGGCCTTTGCAGAACTCGCGCACTTCGTCGGCCGTGAGGGCCTGGCCCGGCTTGGGGATGATCCAGGCGCACAGCTCCTCGCCGTACTTCCTGTCGGGCAGGCCGACCACCTGCACGTCCTGGATCTTCGGATGGCGGTAGAGGAATTCCTCGATCTCGCGCGGATAGATGTTCTCGCCGCCGCGGATCACCAGGTCCTTGATGCGGCCGACGATGTTGACGTAGCCCTCGGCGTCCATGGTGGCGAGGTCGCCGGTGTGCATCCAGCCCTCGGCGTCGATGGCCTCGCGGGTCTTTTCCTCGTCGTCCCAGTAGCCATGCATCACCGAGTAGCCGCGGGTGCAGAACTCGCCCGAGACGCCGGGTGCGACGATCGCGCCGGTCTCGGGGTCGATGATCTTGATCTCGAGGTGCGGCTGCACCTTGCCGACGGTGGAGACGCGCTTGGAAAGTGGCGTGTCGGTGGAGCTCTGGCAGCTCACCGGGCTGGTCTCGGTCATGCCGTAGGCGATGGTGATTTCGCGCAGGTGCATCTGGTCGACCACGCGCTTCATCACCTCGGTGGGACAGGGCGACCCGGCCATGATGCCGGTGCGCAGCGTCGAGAGATCGAACTCGCCGAAGCGCGGATGGTCGAGCTCGGCGATGAACATGGTGGGCACGCCGTGCAGGCCGGTGCAGCGCTCGGCCTGCACCGTCTGCATCACGGTCAGCGGGTCGAAGCCGTCGTTGGGGTAGACGATGGTGGCGCCATGCGTGAGGCAGGCGAGGTTGCCCAGCACCATGCCGAAGCAGTGGTAGAGCGGCACCGGGATGCAGAGCCGGTCTTCGGGCGTGAGCTTCATGCATTCGCCGATGAAGAAGCCGTTGTTGAGGATGTTGCGGTGGGTCAGCGTCGCGCCCTTGGGGAAGCCGGTGGTGCCGCTGGTGAACTGGATGTTGACCGGGTCGGTGGCCTTCAGGGTCTTGGCGATCGCGGGCACGCGGGAGTCGTCGGGCTGGCCCTTTTCGAGCAGGGCGGAGAAGCGCATCAGCCCCGGCAGCTCCTCGCCCTCGCCGGGCTTGTCGATCCAGGCCACCGTGCGCAGTTGCGGCAGGCGTGCGGCCTGCAGCGCGCCGGGCTGCGCGCTCGCGAGCTCGGGCGCCAGTTCGCGCAGCATGCCGACGTAGTCGCTGGTCTTGAAGCGCTGCATCGTGACGAGCGCCTTGCAGCCGACCTTGTTGAGCGCGTATTCGAGCTCCGAGGTGCGGTAGGCCGGGTTGATGTTGACCAGGACGATGCCGACCTTGGCGGTCGCAAGCTGCATCAGCACCCACGCCACGTTGTTGTGCGACCAGATGCCGACGCGGTCGCCGGGGCCGAGGCCCAGCGCCAGCAGCGCGCTGGCCAGGCGGTTCGACTCGCGCTGCAGCTCGAGGTAGCTCAGGCGCCGCTGCTCGTGCGCGCTGACCAGCGCATCGCGATCGCCCTGGCGCTGCGCCATGTCGTCGAAGAAATCGCCGATGGTCTGCTCGATCAGCGGAACATCGGTGGGGCCGCGGTCGAGGCTTTGGGTCAATGGCATGTGCGGTCTCCTGAATGAAGTCCAACCCTAGGCCGTCTCGGCGAACAGTTCGCGTCCGATCAGCATGCGCCGAATCTCGCTCGTCCCCGCCCCGATCTCGTACAGCTTGGCATCGCGCCACAGCCGTTCGACCGGAAACTCCTTGGTGTAGCCCACGCCGCCCAGCGCCTGGATCGCCTCGCCGGCCATCCAGGTCGCCTTCTCGGCCGAATAGAGAATGGCACCGGCCGCGTCCTTGCGGAAGGTGCGCGCATGGTCCTTGCGATCGCAGGCCTTGCCCACCGCGTAGACGTAGGCACGCGTTGCCTGCCAGGTGGAATACATGTCGGCCAGCTTGCCCTGCATCAGCTGGAACTCGCCGATGCTCTGGCCGAACTGCCGGCGCTCGTGGATGAAGGGGAGCACTGCGTCCATGCAGGCGGCCATGATGCCCAGCGGCCCGCCGGAGAGCACCGCACGCTCGTAGTCGAGGCCGCTCATCAGGACCTTGGCGCCCTGGCCCTCGCCGCCCAGCACGTTCTCCTCGGGCACCTCGCAGTTGTCGAAGAAGAGCGGGTAGGTGTTGGAGCCGCGCATGCCCAGCTTGTCGAGCTTGGTGCCGGCCGAGAAGCCCTTGAAGCCCTTCTCGACGATGAAGGCCGTCATGCCGCGCGCGCCCATCTCGGGCTCGGTCTTGGCGTAGATGACGAGGGTGTCGGCATCGCCGCCGTTGGTGATCCACATCTTGCCGCCGTTGAGCACGTAGCGGTCGCCCTTCTTCTCGGCACGCAGCTTCATGCTGACGACGTCGGAGCCGGCGTTGGGTTCGCTCATGGCCAGCGCGCCGACGTGCTCGCCGCTCACGAGCTTGGGCAGGTACTTCTTCTTCTGCGCCTCGCTGCCGTTGCGGTGGATCTGGTTGACGCAGAGATTGGAATGCGCCCCGTAGGACAGGCCCACCGAGGCCGAGGCGCGCGACACCTCCTCCATGGCCACGATGTGGGCCAGATAGCCCAGCTCGGTGCCGCCGTATTCCTCCTTCACCGTCATGCCGTGCAGGCCCAGTTCGCCGAGCTTCTTCCAGAGGTCGTGGGGGAAGAGGTTCTCGCGGTCGATCTCGGCGGCGCGCGGCGCGATCTCGTGGGCGGCGAAGTCGGCCACCGCGTCGCGCAGCGAATCGATGGTCTCGCCGAGGTCGAAATTGAGGCCGGGATCATGCATGGGGTGTCTCCTTGGATGCGGGTTCGACGCGTGCGCCGGAAAAAATCCCGCGCGGGCAGTCGCAGCTTACGCCCGCCTCCGTTGCAATTGGCGTCACAATGGTTGCATATTGCGCCATCTGCTTCGCGCCGTTCCAATGAGCTCCTCGCCCCTCAAGCCCGCCGGCCGCGCCGCCACGCCGATGGCCTTCGTCCGAGCGATCGTGCTGGGCTACGAGCGCTACGGAAAGGACCCTTCGCGGGCCCTGGCGCAGGCACAGATTGCGCCGCAAGACCTGGAAAAGGTGCAGGCCCGCGTGACCGCGGCCCAGTTCGAGACGCTGTCGGGCTACGCCATGCAGGAGCTCGACGACGAGGCGCTGGGCTGGTTCAGCCGCCGCCTTCCATGGGGCACCTACGGCATGCTGTGCCGCGCCTCGCTGAGCTCGCCCGACCTCGGCGTGGCCATCCGGCGCTGGTGCCGCCACCACCGGCTGCTGACCGAGGACATCGGCATCGATCTCAAGGTGGCGAACGGCGTGGCCACCGTCTCGATCCGCGAGCAGGTGGCGCTCGGCGCGCTGCGCGAGTTCTGCCTGGTTTCCAACCTTCGCTTCCTGCACGGCTATGCCTCCTGGGCCATCGATTCGCGGGTGTCGCTGCGCGCGGCCCGCTTTCCCTTCGAGGCGCCGCCGCATCGCGATGCGTATCCGCTGATGTTCGGTGGCGAGCTGCACTTCGGTGCCGAGGCGGCCAGCTACAGCTTCGACGAGCGCTACCTGGCGCTGCCGCTGCGGCGCGACGAGCAGGCGCTGCGGACGATGCTGCGACGCGCCCTGCCGCTGACGGTGCTTCAGTACCGGCGCGACCGGCTGCTGGGCCAGCGGGTGCGCGAGCTGCTGCGCGCCACGGGCCGGCAGGCTGCGACGGCGGAGTCGCTGGCGCAGGTCCTGAACGTCTCGGCCCGCACGCTGCACCGCCAGCTGCTGGAGGAAGGCGTCTCGCTGCAACAGCTCAAGGACGCGGTGCGACACGAGCAGGCGGCCGAGCAATTGCGCCGCACCGAGCGGCCGATCAAGAAGATCGCGCTGGCAGTGGGCTTTCGCAATGAGAAAAGCTTTTCGCGGGCCTTCCGGGCCTGGGCGGGCGTGACGCCCGGCGCATTCCGGCGCGCAGGCGCAACAGTCGCCACGCACGGCTTGCCCGGCGAGGACAATTCGTGACAAAGTTCGGCGCTGCTGCGACCGTCCCTCCTTCTGAGGGTGCCCGGCGCGCTTTCCCGCCCTAGGATCGAGGCATGCACATTCCCGACACCGACACTTCCGAATACGCGGCGCTGATCGAGTTCGCCGCCACTTCGGGGCGCTCGTGTACCCACCCGAACGTCGAAAAGAACGCCGGCCAGCTCATCGCCCGCTTCTGGTCCGCACGCGCCCAAGCCATGACCGAATCGCTCACGGCGCTGGCCAAGGCCGCGACCCAGCGTCGCGACTGAATTCCGCCTTGCGCCCTCGCCTCCGGGGGAGGGGCGAGCGGACAGGAAGGCAGCAGCGCCATCCCTCCTGCCTCACATCGAAGCGCCGCCCCACGCCGCCAGCAGCGCCGGCAACTCGGCCATGTCGCTGAACACGTGGGCCACCCCCACTGCGCGCAGCGCCTCGGGCCCGCTGTGGCCCAGGTCGGAGGGGCTGTAGCCGAACACGGTGGCGCCGGC
>DATFFA010000028.1:0-2453 GCA_035250605.1 Variovorax sp.
TGGCTCGCTGCTGATGGCGACGGCACCGCGGCGGCTGCGCGGCGCCGATCCGCGCGGCCAGCGGGGGCTGCGCGTGCACGTGGCGATCGCCATGCTGTGCGCGGCCGGCGCCTTCGGCATCGATCTCTTCGCGCAGGCGCAGGCCGGCCTGAACCCGCAGGCGCAGGCCTGGAGCGCCACCGTCGCCATGCTGCTCGCCTACCAGGGGCTGCATGTCGCCGTGCTGCTGCTGATGGGCGCCTACCTGCTGGCGCGCTCCTTCGCCGGCCGACTGCAGCCGCAGGCACGCGCCACGCTCGACAACACGCTGCCGATGTGGCATTGCGCCAGCGTGCAGGGCGTGGCGGGACTACTGCTCGTCCAGGCACTGCCGCGCCTGCTGGGCTGAGGGCCGTGCCTCGGCCTTCCTGCACGCCGGCCGACAAGCGGCGTCGGCGGCTGCCCACACGCCACGCCCTGCCGCCGCGCACAGTCGAGCCACGCCATCGACCAAGGAGGAACCTCATGGCCACAAGCAGCATCCTGGGCGGCGAGCATGCGCCGTCGCGGCCTCGCGGCACCGACGTGGACGCGCTCGGTCCCAGCGACAGCAGCGACAGCGGCAGCGACGTGCAGACCGATCGCAACCGCACCGCCATGCCCGACGAGAGCGCCGAGGGCGCCCTGCCCATCGCTCACGGCACGGACACCGATGCCGCCGGCACCGGCGAGCGCGCCTCGGCCGATCCGGCCGCGCCCGTGGAGGACGCCGACATCCTGCCCGACCGCATCGGCACCGTGCCTTTCGATGTCGGCGAGGTGACGGATGAAGTCGACGACCCCACGGCAGCCTCGGCCGGCGAACTGGCGGACGATGAAGGCAGCCTCGACGCCAATGTCGAGGACGAGGACGAGGACAACGACGACCAGGGCGGCGCCGCCCCGCTCGGACGCCCGGTACCTGTGCGGCGCGGCTCCTGAGCCGCTTCAGTCCTCGGTTTCCGCCAGCAGCTCCTGCGATTCGTCGTCGAAGCCCGCCAGCGGCTGCGCCTTGGCCAGCGCCATCCAGACGCTGAAGGGCATCCGCGCCAGCGCGCGATGCACGGCCGCGCGCGCCACCACCAGCCGCTCGCCCTGCGCGACCAGCACGCCGCACTCGGCCGGGATCTCTTCCGGCTCGGCGATCGGCCGGCCCCGGGCATCGCAGCCCAGCACGTACCAGCACTCGCCGCCGAGATCGAGGTAGGCGGCGCGCTTGTCGGGCTTGCGCAGGTCGCCGAGCAGGTCGGCGCGGTTGACCTTCACCTCGTGGACGACGGGCTGCGCATAGGCCTCGACGCTCGTGTTGCGGATCGAGAACACATCGGGCCGCGCGATGCACCAGCGCGGCTTGTCGCCCTCGTTCGCGGCGGGCAGGCGTGCGCGCAGGCTCAGCCCCCGCCAGGCGATGCGGCCGGCGCGCGTCATTGCGCGTGCCACCTGCTCGACCAGTGCCTCGTGCCGCGACAGCGCGGCGCGGTTGACGACCAGGCTGCCCGCGATGTGCGCGACGCCGGCATCGCTCACGCGCAGCGTTTCGTGGCCTTGAGGCCAGCGCACGCGTTCCAGCAGGCCGGCGGCGATCAGTTCGACCTCGATCGCGTCGCAGCAAGGCCAGCCGGCCGAGCGGTACACCTCGCGCAGGCGCCGCGCATGCAGCCGGCCCAGCCCCAAGGCCGAAGCGCCGGGCGGCGGATCGACCACAGGCGGCGGCCTGCCGGGCTCGGTCATGGGCGGATCGGCGGGCGGAGGATCACCCTCGGGCTGGGGTGGAGGCGCCGCCGGCGGTGAAGGCGGCACCGGGAGGTCGGGCGCGGGTGGTGGCGGGCCGATGGGGATGCCGGCGTGCTGCGGGGCGAATGCGTTCATCGCGCTAGGGTAGCGAAAAGTGTTCGGGTCGGCGATGCCATGGGCTGGGTTGTGCCGACGTACGCCAAGTTGGGAGGGCGATCTCGGAAACATTTTCTAGGCGCAGCCCGCTGCTTAGGCATATGTTTTTTCCGGCGCCGGGCTCAATGCTGCAAGGGTTGCCAATCAAAAATCACCATCAGCGGACACATTTGTAAATTGCGGTCAATTCGCTCGCATCAAATCTGATCAATTGTGACGGAGAGCGGTTTTGGCATTGTTCACATCGAAATCGAGATCACAAGCCGTTAAAGTGCCGGGCTAGCTCAGCGGGCAGCGCAAGTCCTGGTGGACAGCACCTGCAGGGAAGAACTCAGAGCGTCGTCACCAGAGGAGTCAGACACCAGCATGAATGGCACAAAACAAACCGAGCAAAGAGGCGATTCAATGTCGATTGTCGCTACCAACGAGACCTCAGGAACAACCAAAGACTCAGGAAATGAGTCACTCCAGATGAATATCAGGCTCGCATCGTCCGACGCAGCCCAGGCTCCGGCCCCGCCGCGTCGCAGATCCCTCGCTGGGGC
>DATFFA010000029.1:0-18989 GCA_035250605.1 Variovorax sp.
TGGCGCCGGGCCGGCTGCGCGAGCGGGGCTTCAACCAGGCGCACGAGCTGGCGCGCCGGCTGGCCCCGCAGAAGACCGATGCCCGGCTGCTGCTGCGCACCCGGGAAACCCCGGCGCAAAGCGGCCTCGCACGCGCCGAGCGGCTGCGCAACCTGCAGGGCGCCTTCGCGCTGGAGCCGCTGCGCGCCGAGGCGGTGCGCGGGCGGCGCATCGTGCTGGTGGACGACGTGATGACGAGCGGCGCCTCGCTGTTCTCGGCGGCGCAGGTGCTGCGCACCGGCGGGGCCGCGCACATCACGGCGCTCGTGCTGGCACGGACCGATCCACCCGCATGAAGACAATCGGGCCCATGTTCCACATCGTCCTGGTCGAACCCGAAATCCCGCCCAACACCGGCAACGTGATCCGGCTGGCCGCCAACACCGGCTGCACCTTGCACCTGGTGGAGCCGCTGGGCTTCTCGATGGACGACCGGCTGCTGCGGCGCGCCGGCCTCGACTACCACGAGTACGCCGAGGTCCGGCGCCACGCCGGCTGGGAAGCGCTGCTGGCCGCCGAGCAACCATCGTCCGAACGCCTGTTCGCGCTCACGACCCGAGGCACGCGCACCGTGCACGAGGTCGATTTCCGTCCCGGCGACTGGCTGGTCTTCGGCTCCGAGACGCGCGGGCTCGCGCCCGAACTGCGCGATCGCTTCCCGCCGCCGCAGCGGCTGCGACTGCCGATGCGCGAAGGCCAGCGCAGCCTGAACCTGTCGAACGCGGTGGCCGTGACGGTGTTCGAGGCCTGGCGGCAAAACGGCTTCGGCTGACGCGCCGGGCGGCGCGGCGGATTCGTCAGCGGTAGCGGCGCACCACCGATTCGGCCACGCAGGCCGGCTTGGGGGCGCCCTCGAGCTCGATGGTGGTTTCCCAGACCATCTGGACGCCCTCGTTCGCGATCGGCTCGCAGCTCAGCAGCTTCATGCGCCCGCGCAGCCGGCCGCCCACCGGCACCGGGGTCATGAAGCGCACGCGGTTGAGCCCGTAGTTCACGCCCATGCGCGATTCGATCACCTCGAAGGCCGTTTCGTAGAAGCGCGGCAGCAGCGACAGCGTCAGGAAGCCATGCGCGATCGGCCCGCCGAAAGGCCCGGCCTTGGCGCGTTCCACATCGACGTGGATCCACTGGTGGTCGCCGGTGGCTTCGGCAAACTGGTCGACTTGCTCCTGCGTGACGGTGATCCAGTCGCTCACCGCGACTTCCTGGCCGACGCAGGCGGCGAGATCCTGAAGGGTCTGGAATGTCTTCTTCATGCGTTCACTGTATCGGGCTGCAAGCGCCGCGGCTGTAGCTGCCGCGACAAGGCGACTGCGGGTAAACCGCAGTCGGGCCTCAGGCCTCGAGCCACTGGCGGATGGGCTCCCACTGCTCCAGGTCCCGCTGCACCCGTCCGGGCGCGATGTCGAACAGCGTCAGCCCGCGCGCCGCCAGCTGAACATAGTTCTGCGTGTCGCGCAGCTCGCCCAGCACCGGCACGCCCAGCCCGGCGACGAACTCGCGCAGGCGCTCGGCCGCCAGCGTGCGGCCGTCGACGCGCATGCCGACCACGCCGACCTGCGTCTTGCCGACATGGCGGTTGGCCATCAGCTTGTCGAGGAAATCGCGCGTGGCGTAGATGTCGAAGATGCTGGGCTGCAGCGGCACCAGCACTTTGTCGGCGAGCGGCACCACCTCCTTGAGGCGCGAGCCGTGCAGGCCGGCCGGCGTGTCGATCACTGCATGGGTGGTGCCGCGCGGAGGCCGCACCACGTTGCCGTCCTCCGAGGCCTCCCAGGTCCTGATTTCGCGAGCGGCCGGCGTGCGCAGCCCGAGCCACATCCGGGCCGATTGCTGCCGATCGATGTCGCCCAGCATCACCGCATGGCCACGGCTCGCGAAGTAGCCCGCAATATTGGTTGCGAGCGTGGATTTGCCGACCCCGCCCTTGGGATTGGCGACCAGGACCACCGGCATGACAGGCTCCTTCCCAGCTGATGAGACAACAAGCGCCATGGTAGCTGCGCCCGCCCGCCGTCCGAGTTGCGCTATGTTCCCGGACCATGACAACGACAACCACCGGTCCCGGCCGTCCTGCAGGCGGGATCTACCTGCTCGCCGCCCATCCCCATTGGCGCGATTCGCGCGTCAACTGGCAACTGCTGCAGGCCGCGCGCAGCCTGCCCGGCATCGAGGTCAACGACCTCTATGCCAGCTACCCCGACTTCGCGATCGACGTGCAGGCCGAGCAGGCCCGCCTCGCGCGCGCCGAGCTGCTGGTGCTGCTGCACCCGATCCAGTGGTATTCGATGCCCGCGTTGCAGAAGCTCTGGATCGACGAGGTGCTGAGCTACGGCTGGGCCTACGGCGGCGGCGGCACGGCGCTGCAGGGCAAGGACTGCTGGCTGGTCGCCACCACCGGCGGCCCCGAGCGCAGCTACCACCCACAGAGCTACAACCGCTACTTCTTCGACGCCTTCCTGCCCCCGTACGAACAGACGGCCGCCTTGTGCGGCATGCGCTTCCTGCCGCCGCTGCTCTTGCACGGCGCGCGCAGCGCCAGCCCCGAGACGCTGGCAGCGCACGTCGAGGTCTTCGGCCAGCGCCTTTCCAGCTACCCCGACTGGCCGGAGCTGGAGGACATCGCCGAGTGCGTCGCCTGCGAAGTTCCGGCCACCGACCGGCCGCACGAACCCGAGGAGGCCTGATGGAACACGCACCGGCCTGGCTCGTCAATTCCCTCATCTACCTGGGCGCCGCCGTGCTGGTGGTGCCGCTGTCGAAGGCGCTCGGCCTGGGCTCGATCATCGGCTACCTGGCGGCCGGCATCGTCATCGGCCCCTGGGGCCTGGGCCTGGTGACCAACGTCGTGGACATCCTGCACTTCGCCGAGTTCGGCGTGGTGCTGATGCTGTTCCTGGTCGGCCTCGAGCTGGAGCCCAAGCGCCTGTGGAGCCTGCGCCGGCCGATCTTCGGCTGGGGCTCGGCGCAGGTCCTCGGCTGCGCGGTCGTGCTCTTCCTGGCCGGCTGGGCCGGCGGCGCGAGCTGGCGCGTGGCCCTGGTCGCGGCGCTGGGCCTGGCGCTGTCCTCCACCGCCATCGCGCTGCAGGTGCTGGGCGAGCGCAACCTGCTGCCCACGCCCAGCGGCCAGGCCGGCTTTTCGATCCTGCTGTTCCAGGACGTGGCGGCGATCCCGATCCTCGCGCTGCTGCCCCTCCTGGCCGTCGGTTCCGATACGGGGCCCGCCCTCACAGGCGCCGACCGGGCGCTCGAGGGCCTGAAGATCGTGGCGGTGGTCGGCGGCATCGTGCTGGGCGGCCGGCTGGTGCTGCGGCCCCTGCTGCGCTGGATCGCGCGCAGCGACACGCCCGAGATCTTCACCGCCGCCTCGCTGCTGCTGGTGGTGGCGATCGCCGCGCTGATGCAGTTCGTCGGCCTGTCGATGGCGCTGGGCGCCTTCCTTGCCGGCGTGCTGCTGGCCGAGAGCGAGTACCGGCGCGAGCTGGAGACCGACATCGAGCCCTTCAAGGGCCTGCTGCTGGGCCTGTTCTTCATCGCCGTCGGCATGAGCATCGACTTCAGCGTGCTGCTCGCCCGGCCGGGCCTGATGGCGCTGGTCGTGCTCGGCTTCATGCTGCTGAAGGCGGTGGTGATCTTCACGCTGGCGAAGCTGATGGGCCTGCCCTACCAGCAGCGGCCGGTGTTCACGTTGCTGCTGGCGCAGGGCGGCGAGTTCGCCTTCGTCGTCTTCCAGGCGGCCGGCCCGCAGGTGCTGCCGGCCGGCGTGGCCTCTTTCCTCGTCGGCGCGGTGGCGCTGTCGATGCTCTTGTCGCCGCTGCTGCTGGTCGCGCTCGACAAGTGGGTGCTGCCGCGCCACAGCGCCGGCCAGCCGGTCACGATGGAGGAAATCTCCGAGCAACAGGACGCCAAGGTGCTGATCTGCGGCTTCGGCCGCTATGGCCAGATCCTCGGGCGCATGCTGAGCGCCCAGGGGCTGAAGCTGACCGTGCTCGACCACGATCCCGACACCATCGAGAACCTGCGCGACTTCGGCTTCCGCGTCTTCTACGGCGACGCGACGCGGCTGGACCTGCTGCGCACCGCGGGAGCCGGCACCGCCAAGGTGCTGGTGGTGGCGGTCGACGATGTGGAGCAGTCGCTCGCCATCGTCGACATGGCGCGCGAGCATTTCCCCAACGCGCGCATCATCGCCCGCGCGCGCAACGTGGGGCATCTCTACCAGCTGCTGGACCGCAAGGTCGAATTCATCGAGCGCGAGCTCTTCGAGTCCTCGCTGCGCAGCGCCCGCTCGGTGCTGGAAGGCCTGGGCTGGCCGGCGTACGAGGCGCGCGAGGCCGCGATGCGCTTTCGCCGCCGCAACATCGAGCTCATGCACGAGCTCTATCCCCACTACAAGGACCGCGCCAAGCTGATCGCTGTCTCGAAGGAAGGCCGCCAGCAGTTCCAGGACCAGATCGCGCGCGAGCGCGACGAGCGCAAGCGGCGCTCGGGCCAGGACTGGAACCTGGCGGCGGAAGAGGAGGAGCCCGTTTCGTGAAGGGCCGTGCGCCGCGGGTACCGGCTCAAGCGTCCAGCTTCAGCAGCCGGACCGCATTGCCCTTGAGGATGCCCGGCATCACCTCGGGCTTGAAGCCGGCCTCCTCGAAGTCCTTCATCCAGCGGTCCGGCGTGATCAGCGGGTAGTCGCTGCCGAACAGGATGCGGTCCTTCAGCAGCGTGTTGGCGTACTGCACCAGCTGCTTCGGGAAATACTTCGGGCTCCAGCCCGACAGGTCGATCCAGACATTGGGCTTGTGCGTGGCCACGCTCAGCGCCTCGTCCTGCCAGGGGAAGCTGGGGTGCGCCATGACGATCTGCATGTCGGGGAAGTCGATCGCCACGTCGTCCAGGTGCATCGGGTTGCTGTACTCCAGCCTCAAGCCGCCGCCGCAGCGCATGCCCGAGCCGATGCCGCTGTGGCCGGTGTGGAACACGGCCGGCAGGCCATGCTCGGCGATCACCTCGTAGATCGGCCAGGCCATCTTGTCGTAGGGGTGGTAGCCCTGCACCGTCGGATGGAACTTGAAGCCCTTGACGCCGTGCTCCTCGATCAGCCGCCGCGCCTCGCGCGCGCCCATCTTCCCCTTGTGCGGATCGATGCTGGCGAACGCGATCATGATGTCGCTGTTCTTCTGCGCCGCCTCGGCGATCTCCTCGTTCGGGATGCGGCGCCGGCCGAGGTTCGACTCCGCGTCGACCATGAACATCACCAGGCCGATCTTGCGTTCGCGGTAGTAGTCGATGCTTTCCTGGATGGTCGGGCGCCGGCTGGACCTGAAATACTTGTCGGCCGCGCGGTCGTACTCCTCTCCGTAGTTGTCGAAGGGATTCCAGCAGCTCACTTCGGCGTGCGTGTGGGTGTCGATGGCGATCAGGTTGCGGTGGTCCATGGGCTTGTCTCCAGGCTGCTAACAACTAAGGGTAAGTCCGGGTGCCGAGCCCGTAGTCTCGGCTTGAATTAGTTATCTTCCATAACCATAATCGATCCTAACCGGGAGCGCAACATGACCACCACAGACCTTCGACTCGAAATCCGCGACCAGATCGCCATCATCCGCCTGACGCGCGCCGCGAAGCGCAATGCGTTGTCGGATTCCCTCATCCTCGCCCTGCGAGACACTTTCCAGAACCTGCCTTCGACGGTACGGGCGGCGGTCATCGACGGCGAGGGCCCGCATTTCTGCGCCGGCCTCGATCTCTCCGAGCTGAAGGAGCGCGACGCCGGCCAGGGCCTGCAGCACTCGCGTCTCTGGCACGCGGCGCTCGACGTCATCCAAAGCGGCCCGGTGCCGGTGATCGCGGCACTGCACGGCGCGGTGGTGGGCGGCGGGCTGGAGCTGGCGAGCGCCTGCCACATCCGCGTGGCCGACAGCACCACCTTCTACGCACTGCCCGAGGGCTCGCGCGGCATCTTCGTCGGCGGCGGCGGCTCGGTGCGCATCCCCAAGCTGATCGGCACCGCGCGCATGATGGACATGATGATGACCGGCCGCGTCTACGACGCCGAGGCCGGCGAGCGTGCCGGCTTCGCGCAGTACCTGGTGGCCGAGGGCCGCTCCTACGAGAAGGCGCTCGAACTCGCGCAGAAGGTGGCCGGCAATGCGCCCCTGACCAACTACGCGCTGATGCATGCGCTGCCGCGCATCAGCGAGCAGCCGGCCGATCATGGCTTCTTCACCGAGGCGCTGATCTCCGGCATCGTCCAGGCCGCACCCGAGGCCAAGGAACGCGTGCGCGCCTTCCTCGAAGGCCGCGCCAACAAGGTGACGAAGGAATGAACACCTCAGTCCGCTATCGCCCCCTCGCCTTCGGCGTGACGCGGGCCGTCCTGCGCGAAGGCGCACCGGGCACGCGCTACCTGCGTGCCGAAACGCAGCTTGCGCCCTACGCCGAGCGCATGACCGATCGCCTGTGCCACTGGGCCGAGGCGGCGCCCGATCGCACCTTCATTGCCCGCCGCGAGCGCCTGCCCGGCGGCGGCACGGGCGACTGGATCCGCGTGAGCTACGCCGAGGCGCACCGGCAGGCCCGCAGCATCGGCCAGGCCCTGCTCGAGCGCGGCCTGGGCCCCGAGCGCCCGGTTGCGATCCTCAGCGAGAACGGCATCGAGCATGCGCTCCTGGCCCTCGGCTGCCTCTACGCCGGCGTGCCCTACTGTCCGGTCTCGCCGCCCTACTCGCTGGTGAGCCAGGACTTCGACAAGCTGCGCCACGTGCTGGACACGCTGACGCCCGGCCTGGTGTTCGCCGCCGACGCCCAGCGCTTCGAGCGCGCCATCAAGGCCACCGTGCCGGCCGAGATCGAACTGGTGTTCGGCGAGGGCGAGATCGAGGGCCGCCCTGCCACCAGCCTCGCGCAGCTGGCCGCCACCCCGGCCACGCCCGCCATCGACGCCGCGATGCAGGCCACCGGCCCCGACACCATCACCAAGTTCCTCTTCACCTCGGGCTCGACCAAGCTGCCCAAGGCGGTGATCAACACCCACCGCATGTGGTGCGCCAACCAGCAGCAGCTGCGCCAGTCGATCCCGGCGCTGGGCGAGGAGCCGCCGGTGCTGGTGGACTGGCTGCCCTGGAACCACACCTTCGGCGGCAATCACAACGTGGGGATCGTGCTCGACAACGGCGGCACGCTCTACGTCGACGACGGCAAGCCCACCGCCGCCGGCATGGCCGAGACCTTGCGCAACCTGCGCGAGATCGCGCCCACCATCTACTTCAACGTGCCGACCGGCTTCGAGGCCATCGCCCACGCCATGGAAAGCGACGCAGTGCTGCGCCGCAACCTGCTGTCCCGCGTGAAGATGTTCTTCTACTCGGGCGCCGCCCTGGCACAGCCGGTGTGGGACAGCCTGCACCGCACGCAGGAGGCCGAAATCGGCGAGCGCATCGTGATGGGCACCGGCCTGGGCATGACCGAATCGGGCCCCTTCGCGCTCTACGTCACGGGCCCCGAGGTCAAGTCGGGCGACCTGGGACTGCCGGCGGCCGGCATCGAAATCAAGCTGATCGACACCGACGGCAAGACCGAAGTGCGCTACCGCGGCCCCAACATCACGCCGGGCTACTGGCGCGCACCCGAGGCCACGGCCGAGGCCTTCGACGAGGAAGGCTTCTTCTGCACCGGCGATGCGGTGAAGTGGATCGACGAGAACAACATCCACCGCGGCCTGCGCTTCGACGGGCGCATCGCGGAAGACTTCAAGCTGGCCACCGGCACCTTCGTGAGCGTGGGCCCGCTGCGCGCGAAGATCATCGCGGCCGGGGCGCCCTATGTGCAGGACGCGGTGCTGACCGGGCTCAACCTCAAGGAGGTCGGCGCGCTGATCTTCCCGACGCAGAAGGTCCGGGAACTGGCCGGCCTCCCCGCCGATGCCGGCATGCGCGAGGTCGTCGAGAGCGCGCCCGTCCAAGCCCATTTTCAGAACGTGCTGGACGCGCTGGCCAAGACCGCCACCGGCAGCGCCAACCGCATCGCGCGCCTGCACCTGGAGCACGAGCCGCCCTCGATCGACCGGGGCGAAGTCACCGACAAGGGCTCCGTCAACCAGCGCTCCGTGCTCAAGCACCGCGCCGATACCGTGGAGGCCTTCCACGCCGGCAGCCTGCCTTTCACGCTCACACCTCGAGGAGACAAACCATGAAGATCGAAGGACAAGCCGCGCTGGTCACCGGCGGCGCATCGGGCCTGGGCGAGGCGACCGCGCGCGAGCTCGCGCGCCTGGGTGCCAAGGTGGCGGTGCTGGATCTCAACGCCGCTTTGGCCGAGAAGGTCGCGGGCGAGATCGGCGGCATCGCATGCCCCTGCGACATCACCAACACCGACAGCGTGAACGCCGCGCTCGACAAGGCCGCCGCCGCGCACGGCCCGGCGCGCATCCTGATGAACGTCGCCGGCATCGGCAGCGCCAAGCGCATCGTCGGCAAGGACGGCAACCCGGCGCCGCTGGAAGACTTCGTGCGCGTGGTCAACGTCAACCTGATCGGCGCCTACAACATCAGCCGCCTCTACGCGGCGCAATGCGCGAAGCTCGACCCGCTGGAAGGCGGCGAGCGCGGCGTGCTCATGTTCACCGCCTCGGTCGCGGCCTTCGACGGCCAGGTCGGCCAGCAGGCCTACAGCGCCTCCAAGGGCGGGCTGGTGGGCATGACGCTGCCGATGGCGCGCGACCTCGCGCAGCACGGCATTCGCGTCTGCACCATCGCGCCGGGCCTGTTCGCCACGCCGCTGCTGAAGGAGCTGCCCGAGACCGTCCAGCAGTCGCTGGCCGCCTCGATCCCCTTCCCGCCGCGCCTGGGCAAGCCCTCGGAGTTCGCCGAGCTGGCCTGCCACTTCGTGACCAACGGCCACCTGAACGGCGAGGTGATCCGCCTCGACGGCGCGTTGCGCATGGCGCCGCGCTGAAGAAGACGCCCATCCGAACATCCGGAGGCAGGGGACGTGAAGGCTTCGCGTCCTCGGCTCCCGCATTCCGAATTCATCAAGGAGACATTGCCATGCAACACCGTCGCCATTTCCTGCACACCCTGGGCAGCGCCGCCGTCCTCGGCGGGCTGTCGCCCCTCTCGGCCCTGGCGCAGGGGCTGGACCAGGTCAAGATCATGTACGGCTTTCCGGCAGGCAGCGCCGGCGACAGCGTGGCTCGCCGCGTGGCCGAGAAGCTGGGCGGCACGCCCTACAGCAAGAACCCCGGCTTCGTCGAGAACAAGCCCGGCGCGGGCGGCCGCATCGCGGTCGAGACGCTGAAGAACTCGCCGGCCGACGGCTCGGTGCTCACGCTGGCCCCGGTGTCGGCGCTCGCGGTCTATCCCTACATCTATCCCAAGCTCGCCTACAAGCCCGAGGACGTCACCGCGGTGTCCATCGGCGCCATCATGTTCCACGGCCTGGCGGTCGGCCCGGCGGTGCCGGCGGAGGTGAAGACGCTCAAGGACTTCCTCGCCTGGGCCAAGGCCAACCCTGCGCAGGCCAGCTACGGCTCGCCCGGCGCCGGCTCGATGCCGCACCTGCTGGGCGCGCTGCTCGGCCTGCGCGCAGGCGTGGAGCTCAAGCACGTGCCCTACCGCGGCACCGTGCCCAGCATCACCGACCTGGTGGGCGGCCAGATCGCCGCCGCCATGAACCCCAGCGGCGACTACCTGCAGTACATGAAGACCGGCCGCGTGCGCGTGCTGGCCACCTCCGGGCGCAAGCGCTCGCCCTATCTGCCGGATGTGCCCACCTTCACCGAGCTGGGCTACCCGGACGTGACCTCGGAAGAGTGGTTCGGCTTCTACGCCCCCGCCAAGACGCCGGCCGCCACCATCGCGTCCGCCAATGCCGCGATCACCGCCGCGCTGAAGGACAAGTCGGTGATCGACGCCCTGGCACTGGTCGGCCTGGTGGCCAACGGCAGCACGCCGCAGGAAATGGCGGCCGACCAGAAGGCGGAGTACGAGCGCTGGGGCCCACTGGTCAAGCAAATCGGCTTCACCGCAGAGTCATGATCGCCGGCGGCGCTTTCGAAGGCGCACTGCGCCGGGGCGTCCTGGGCCTCGCCGCGGCGCTGGTGGCCTGCACCTCCTCCGGCCCGGGCGCGCGGACCCCGCAGTTGTCGGCGGCACAGCCGGGCCCCTTGCTGTCCTGCACCGAGCTCGCCGCCAAGGCGGCCCGGCCGGACACGGTCTACACGAGCGCGGTGGAAGTCGCCGCCGGCCCCGTCACCGTCGGCAACGCCGGCGTGCCCGCGCCGGCGCACTGCCTGGTGCAGGGCCGCATGAACGAGCGCGTGAGCGCGGTCGACGGCCAGCGCTATGCCATCGGCTTCGAGATGCGCCTGCCGCGCGCCTGGAACGGCCGCTTCTTCTACCAGGCCAATGGCGGGCTGGACGGCGCCGTGGTGCCGGCCATGGGCGGCATCGGCGGCGGCGGTCCCGCGAGCACCGCCTTGCAGAGGGGCTTCGCCGTCATCAGCTCGGACGCCGGCCATGCGGGCTCGATGGGCCCGCGCTTCGGCCTCGATCCGCAGGCGCGGCAGGACTACGGCTACAACGCCGTCGCCCAGCTCACGCCCATGGCCAAGAACCTGATCGTGCAGGCCTACGGCCGCGGCCCGGACCGCTCCTACATCGGCGGCTGCTCCAACGGCGGCCGGCATGCGATGGTGGCAGCCGCCCGCTCGGCGGCCCAGTACGACGGCATCCTCGCCGGCAACCCCGGCTTCCAGCTGCCGAAGGCCGCGGTGGCGCAGCTCTACGGCGCGCAGCAGTACGCCAAGGTGGCGAGCGCCACGACGAGCGCCGGCCAGCCCGATCTGCAGAGCGCCTTCACGCCCGCGGAGCTGCAGCTGGTGGCGCGCCGCGTGCTCGCGCGCTGCGATGCCCTCGACGGGCTGGCCGACGGCATCGTCTCCGACGTGAAGGCCTGCCAGGCCCGCTTTCGCCTCGACACCGACGTGCCCACCTGCACCGGCGCGCGCGACGGCAGCTGCCTCGCCCCGGCGCAGAAGAGCGCGCTCGCCAACGTTCATGCCGGTGCGCGCAACAGCGCCGGCAAGCCGCTCTACAGCAGCTTTCCCTTCGACGCCGGCATCTCGGGCGCCAACTGGCGCGAGTGGAAGTTCGCGAGCCCGCAGACACGCGACGCGGGTGCGGTGGCCTTCATCTTCAGCACGCCGCCGCTGGCCGAGCGGCCGGGCGGCCTGCCCTTCGCGCTGGGCTTCGACATGGACCGCGATGCGCCCCTGATCGAGGCCGCGAGCGGCGGCTACCGCGAGTCGTCCATGGCCTTCATGGCACCGCCGGAAGCGACGAAGCTGGAGCGGCTGCGCGAGCGCGGCGCGAAGATGATCGTCTATCACGGCACCAGCGACCCGGTGTTCTCCTCCGACGACACGGCCGGCTGGTACGAGCGCCTGCAGGCGACCCACGGCGGCGATGCGGCCTCGTTCGCCCGCTACTTCCCGGTGCCCGGCATGAACCATTGCTCGGGCGGCCCCGCCACCGACCAGTTCGACATGCTGAGCGCCCTGGTGGACTGGGTCGAGCAAGGCCGGGCGCCGCAGTCCGTCACCGCCAGCGCGCGCGGACCGGGCGCTCCCGTGGTCAATGCCGAGGTGCCGGCCGACTGGTCGCCCCGCCGCACCCGCACGCTGTGCCCCTATCCGCGTGTCGCGACCTACACCGGCGGCGATACCGAAGCCGCTTCCAGCTTCGCCTGCCGATGAACTACCAGCCCCACCCCGACGATCAGCGCTTCCTGCTCGAGGCCGTGCTCGGCGCCACGCCACGCCTGCGCGCGCTCGGCCCTTTCGCCGAATTCGACGACGCCTTGCAGGCCCAGGTGCTGGACGAGGCCGGCAAGTTCGTGGCCGAGGTGATCGCGCCGCTGAACCGCACGGGCGACGAGACGGGTTGCCGTTTCGCCGACGGCGAGGTGCAGACGCCGCCGGGCTTCCGCGAGGCCTACGCAGGCCTGGTCGAAGGCGGCTGGCTCGCGCTCTCCGCGGCGCCGGAGGACGGCGGGCAGGGGCTGCCGGCCGTCCTCGAAGCCATCCTCTTCGAATGGCTCAGCGCTGCCAACCACGGCCTCACCATGGCGCCCGGCCTGCTGCACGGCGCCTACGAATGCATCAGGCACCACGGCAGCGAGGCCCTCCAGGCACGCTACCTGCCGAAAATCGCGAGCGGCGAGTGGCTGGCCACCATGTGCCTGACCGAAGCCCATGCCGGCAGCGACCTGGGCCAGGTGCGCACGCGCGCGGTGCCGCAGCCGGACGGCAGCTTTCAAGTCAGCGGCGGCAAGATCTTCATCTCCGGCGGCGAGCACGACCTGACGCCGAACATCGTTCATCTGGTGCTGTGCCGGCTCCCCGAGGCACCGGCCGGGCCCAAGGGCCTGTCGCTGGTCCTCGTGCCAAAACTCTTGCCGGACGGCGCGCGCAACGCCGTGCACTGCGAGCGCATCGAGGAAAAAATGGGCCTGCATGGCAGCCCCACCTGCGTGATGCGCTTCGACGGCGCCACCGGCTGGCTGGTCGGCGAGGCCCATCGGGGCCTGGCCGCCATGTTCGTGATGATGAACGCGGCGCGCCTGCATGTGGCACTGCAGGGCATCGGCCTGCTGGACGCAGCCTGGCAGAAGGCCGACGCCTATGCCCGCGAGCGCCGGCAGATGCGCGCGCCCGGCCCGGCACCGGCCAGCCGCGGCGCCGAGAGCGCCGACCTGATCGCCGAGCACCCGGCGGTGCGGCGCATCCTCGAGACGCAGCGCGCCTGGATCGACGGCGCCCGCCTGCTGGCCTACCGCACCGCGCTGCAACTGGACATCGCGCGCCACGATGCCGACCCCGCGCGCCGCGAGCGCGCCGAACGCGCATGCGCGCTGATCACGCCGGTGCTGAAGGCCGCCTGCACGCAGCAGGCCTTCGATGGCGCCAGCGCCTGCCTTCAGGTCTTCGGCGGCCACGGCTACGTGCGCGAATGGGGCATCGAGCAGGTGCTGCGCGACGCCCGCGTGACGATGATCTACGAGGGCACCAACGAAATCCAGGCCATCGACCTGGTCGTGCGCAAGCTGCTGCCCGACGGCGGCGCCGCCATGGCGGGCCTGCTGGTCGAGCTGCGCGACGAGCTCGATGCCTCCCGCGAGTTCGACGCCGAGGTGCAGCGCCGCTTCGCCCAGCTTCGCTATCTCGGCACCACGATCGCGCTCGCGGCGCAGCGCGACCCTGCGCTGGCGCACGAGGTGGCCGACGACTACCTGCGGGTCGTGGCGATCGCCCTGATGGCCTGGGCCTGGGCACGCATCGGCAACGCCGCGCCGGAGATCCCGCGCTGGACGGCACCTGCGGCGGCCTTTCGCCGCTTCGTGCTGCCGGAGTTCGAGATGCGGCTGGGCATGGTCAAGCGCGCCTGCGAGGCCGTCCTGTCGCCCGGCGCCGCAGCGTAGGGGGCACGCCCCTACGCCGGCCCGCGCAAACGCAGTTACCCTCGGGGCCATGCCAGCTCCGCGCAAGAAAGCCGCCGTCCCCTCCGTCTCCGTCCCGCCGTCGCGCCCCGACCGGCTCGACACCCGCGTCCTCGAAGCCCTGGTGGGCTACAACGCCCGGCGCGCCTGGCTGGCGGTGAGCACGGTGTTCGCGGAGCGCATGGCGGTCTACGGGCTCAAGCAGGTGGACTTTTCCGTGCTCTCGCTGCTCGCCCACAATCCCGGCGCCACCTCGCGCCAGCTCTGCGCCACCCTGGACATCCTGCCGCCCAACCTGGTCAGCCTGATCTCCGCGATGGACAGCCGCGGCCTCATCGAGCGGCGCCCCCACCCCTACGACGGCCGCGCCATCGGCCTGTACCTGACGCCGGCCGGCGAAACGCTGGTGCGTGACGCCGAGCGAACCGTGGTCGAACTGGAGGCCGATGCCAGCGCCAAGCTCACGACGCGCGAGCGCGAGACGCTGATCCGGCTGCTTCAGAAGATCTACCACTGACCGGGACGCGCGCCCGGCCGCACGCCGAGGCGGCGAGATCGAATCGCCCGCAGCCGTCAGGAAAATGCGTGCGACGAGCTCACCAGAATTTCCACCACGGCCCCGAAGCGGAGGAACGTGCCGGAGGCAGCGGCTGCAGGCCGGTGTCGCGAATGCGGCGGCGCTGCTCGGCCTCGAGGGCCTGCGCCATGCGATGCGCCAGCTGGTCGCCCTGCATGGCGCGGATGCGCCACTCGGCAGCCAGGGTTTGCAGCTCGGAATCCTCGAGCGCGGCGGGCGTCGTCATCGATTCGGACATGTGTGAAATTTTGCACACCCGAGGAGCACGCGGCAATCGTAGAGCTTTGCATTACATGGCCGATTAGGCCTATGTCAAAAGCTGTGTTTCCTGGTCAGGGCATGAATCCGTCCCAGCTCAGCTTGAGTCCGGTCAGGAGCATGCCGAGGTAGACGAAGCGGTAGAACCAGACCGCATCGATGCGGCGCGCGATGCGGATACCGACCCAGACGCCCAGCGGCGCGATGGGCAGCAGCACCAGCGAGGTCGCCATGTTGCGCCAGTCGAGCAGGCCGAGCCAGGCATACGGAAGCCACTTGCTCAGGTTCACCACGAAGAAAAAGTAGGCGAGCGTCGCGGTGTAGGCCACCGGCGTGAGGCGCAGCGGGATCACGTAGGCATTGACCGGCGGGCCGCCCGCATGCGCGATAAAGCTGGTGAAGCCGCCGATGGCCGTCAAAACGGCACCGGTGGTTTTGGAAGGCGGCGGTGCGTCCGCGCGCGGCGGGAAAAGCAGCCGCTGCGCCAGGAACAGCAGCGTGAACACGCCGACGACGCCGGCCACCGTGTGCGCGGGCAGCGCCCGGAACAGCACCGTGCCGACCACCGTGCCCACCAGGCCGAAGGGGATCAGGAAATACAGCAGCGACCGATCGAAGTCGCGGCGAAAGGCGGCCAGGCCCAGCAGGTCCATCAGGAGCAGCACCGGCATCAGGATCGCCGCCGCCTGCGGCACCGTGACCGCCAGCGCCAGCATGGGCACCGCGAGGGAGCCGAAGCCGGCGCCGAAGCCGCTCTTGCTGACGCCGAGCAGGAGCACGGCGGGAACCGCGACGGCATAGAAATGCCAGTCGCTGATGATGGGGAGAGCCATGGGGGATGCGGAAAGGACGAGCGCGTCGCGGGAGCGGGCCACCGAGCGTAGCAGGAAGCGGCATCGTGATGCCCGGTCCGGAGTCCCATCGACGGCGGGGTCTGTGCGAACGCGCCGCCGTCGGCGCAGCGTTCAGGCCGGCGCCACATGCACCGTGGCCGCGTGCCCGCCCGCATCGATCGAGAAGCGCACCGGCAGGAAACGCTCGATCACCGCGCAGTTGGTGCGCGTGTGTTCCGTCAGCTCGCTGCAGCTGAAGGCGGCGGCCTGCCCGCTCTGCCACGTCGCCAGGGCCAGCAGCAGCGCCAGCTGGTCCGCCAAGTGCGGCCCGACCGCCGCTTCGCTCTTCTGGAAGGCGCGCACTTCCTTCACGAGCCGGTGCGCCACCTGCTCGGCCGACAATGCCTTCTCGCCGAAGCTCGTGAACACCTCCGTGACATGCTCGTACGCCAGCGTGGCCATGAGCGCATTGCCCGGGCCCTCGTTCTGCCGCGTACTGCCGCTGCGCAGTTGCTCGCGGGCCCAGCCCATCGCGCTGCCGAGCGCGTCGAGTTCGCGCGCCGCGACATGCCGCGGCAGGCCGGGCGCCAGGCACTCGGCATGCGCGTCCTGCAGCGCGCCGCGTGCATTCAGGTCGAAGGGCTTCAGCCCGCCGGCCGCGGGCACGACGGTCGCGTCCACCGCACCACCGCCGGCCGGATAGAAGCCGCAGCGATGCAGCTCCAGCCGCAGCTCGGCCCCCAGGCGGCGCACCAGCGGCGCATAGGCGCGCTCCAGGAAATGGAAGGGCGGCGCCATCGGGTTGTGCGTGCCGCCGGCGAGCGCGATGCGGCTGGGTCCATCGGCCAGCAGCAGCGCGGGCAGCACGGTCTGCAGCACCAGCATGCAGCTGCCCGCACTGGCCACGGCAAAGCGGTAGTCGCCGGCGCGCACGGCGCCGGGCACGAAGCGCAGGAACTGCGATCCCAGCTCCGCGCCCTCCACCCGTGCGCGGCTGACCTCCGCCGCGGCGTTCACGCAGGCCAGGTGCTGGCGCATCAGCCCCGGCCTGGGCCGGCGCGCACGGATGTTGTCGATGGCCAGGGCCTGGCCCGTCGCCATGGCCAGCGCAAGACCGGTGCGCAGGATCTGGCCGCCGCCTTCGCCTTGCGAGCCGTCGAGTTCGATCATCTCTTCTTCTGTCTTCATCTTCTTGTCGTTCGTTCGAATGCAGATCAGGTCGCCTGCCTGCCGGAGGCCTTGGCGGCAGCATAGGCGGCGGCACGTTCCCGCTGTTCGCGAAGCGCGCGGCGGCAGGCACGGCAGCGCACCGCCGTGCTGTCGATATGGCCGTGGGCCACCTCGTACCACCACTTCTGCTGCTTGGCCGTCCAGACCTCCTCGATGCCGCAGTCGCGGCAGGTGAAGGCCAGGTCGACATAGAAGGCGGGTAGCGGCCCATACGTGTTGTTGTAGCGCGCGAGCACGTCCTGGTCGGCCAGCTCCATGCCGGCAGGCCGCGCCCCGGCGGCGAGATGCCGCACGTCCTGCACACGCAGCTGCGCAACCAGCTTCCCGGCACGGTCGAGGCGCCGCTGCTTGATTTCGGCGCGGCGCTGCTTGTTGCTTTTCATGATCGTCCTGCCGGGCGCAGGCCTCTGCGGTGCCCTCGCCCTATCCTTTCACACACACCACCTGCTTGAGGATGTACACCACCTCCACCAGGTCCTTCTGCGCCTCCATCACCGCGTCGATGTCCTTGTAGGCCATCGGGATCTCGTCGATCACGTCGGCATCCTTGCGGCATTCGACGCCCTGGGTCGCGGCAATCTGGTCGGCCACGGTGTAGAGCTTCTTCGCCTTGGTGCGGCTCATCGTGCGGCCGGCGCCGTGGCTGCAGCTCATGAAGCTCTCGGGATTGCCCTTGCCGCGCACGATGTAGCTCCTGGCGCCCATGCTGCCCGGGATGATCCCCAGCTCGCCGGCTTTCGCGCTCACCGCGCCCTTGCGGGTCACGAGCACCTCCTGGCCGAAGTGCGTCTCGCGCTGTACGTAGTTGTGGTGGCAGTTCACTGCTTCCACATGCGCCTCGAAGGGCTTGCCGATCACCTTGCGCGCGGCCGCGACCACGCGCTGCATCATCACCTCGCGGTTGGCGCGCGCGAACTTCTGGGCCCAGCCTACGGCGCGCACGTAGTCGCCGAAGTACCTGGCGCCCTCCTCGAAGTAGGCGAGGTCCTGGTCGGGCAGGTTGCGCTGGTGCTGCTCGGCGTCCTTTTTCGCGAGCTCGATGAAGTGGGTGCCGATGGCATTGCCCACGCCGCGCGAACCCGAGTGCAGCATGAACCACACCGACCCCGCTTCGTCGAGGCAGACCTCGATGAAGTGATTGCCCGTGCCCAGCGTTCCCAGGTGCTTGTGGTTGTTGGTGTTCTTCAGGCGCGGGTAGTCCTCGCAGATGGCCTCGAACTCGTCGACCAGGCGGGCCCAGGCGGCATCGGTCTCGTCGGGCGGGGTCTCCCAAGAACCCTTGTCGCGGCCCGTTCGCCTGGGATTGCTGCCGTGCGGCACGGCCTTTTCGATCGCAGAGCGCAGCGGGCCCAGGTTGTCGGGCAGATCGTTGGCGTGCAGCGTGGTCTTGCACGCCATCATTCCGCAGCCGATGTCCACGCCCACCGCGGCCGGAATGATGGCCTTGAAGGTCGGGATCACCGACCCCACGGTCGCGCCGATGCCGTAGTGCACGTCGGGCATGGCCGCGATGTGCTTGAACACGATGGGCAGGCGTGCGGCGTTCTCGAGCTGCCGCCGTGCCTCGTCCTCGACCGGTACGCCGCGGGTCCACATCTTCACCGGCACGCCGCCATCGACGGGGTGTACGTCGTAGTTCTTTCCCTGCATTGCATTCTCCCGTTGCGGAAGGTGCCTGTCGCCCCTTCCCGACTCAAGCCGCAGCAGCCGGCGAGTCAGTGTCTGCCCATACACGCGTAGGATATTCCCAGCCATCCATTCATGAAGCAATTCGACGCCAACACCACCCGATCCGCCCTGGATTTCGCCCGCCTGATCCCCGCGCTGCGCGACGCCTTTGCGGGCGAGGCCACGGTCCCGCCGCGCCACGTGCACGCGGTCGAGGCGGGCAGCGACCGCGGCACGGTGCTGATCATGCCGGCCTGGAGCGAGGCGGGCTTTCTCGGCATCAAGACCATCAACATCTTTCCCGGCAACGGCGCACGCGGGCTGCCGGGGCTGCACGCGACCTATGTGCTCTACGACGCGCACACCGGCGTGCCGCTGGCGATGATGGACGGCAACGAGATCACGGCACATCGCACGGCCGCGGCCTCGGCGCTGGGTGCGTCCTTTCTTGCGCGCAGGGATGCACGGCGCCTGCTCGTGCTGGGCACCGGCCGCGTCGCAAGGCTGCTGCCGGCCGCGCATGCCGCCTCACGTGCGATCGAGGAGGTGTGGGTCTGGAATCACCGCCCCGAAGGTGCGCAGGCCCTGGCGGCGCAATGGCGCGGCGAAGGCTGGAACGCACGCGCCGCGGCCGACCTCGAGGCCGCCGTGCGCAGCGCCGACATCGTGAGCTGCGCGACGCTCGCCACCTCGCCGCTGGTCAAGGGCGAGTGGCTCGCGCCGGGCTCGCACCTGGACCTGATCGGCAGCTTCACGCCGCAGATGCGCGAGGCCGACCCGGCCTGCTTTGCCGGCGCGCGGACCTTCGTCGATACGGAAGAAGCGCCCCGGAAGGCCGGCGACCTGCTCGATGCGTTCGCGGCCGGCACGCTGGCGCGCGATGCGCTTCAGGCCACGCT
>DATFFA010000030.1:0-5409 GCA_035250605.1 Variovorax sp.
GCGCTGGCGCTGCTGTCGCTGCTGGCGGTGTCGGTGATCGTCTTCTCGATCACCGCGGTGCTGCCCGGCGATGCGGCGCAGGAGCAGCTCGGCCAGGAGGCCACGCCGGAGGCGCTGGCGGCGCTGCGCACGCAGATGGGCCTGGACGTGCCGGCGCCCGAGCGCTATGCGAAGTGGCTGCTGGGCATGGTGCAGGGCGACCCCGGCCGCTCGGCCACCACGCAGCTGCCGGTGGCCGAGCTGGTTGCCAGCCGGCTGCCCAACTCGCTGCTCCTGGCCGCCGTCACGGCGCTGTTCTCGGTGCCCATCGCGCTCACGCTGGGCATTGCCTCGGCGGTGTGGCGCGGCTCGTGGTTCGACCGCGCCGCCTCCACCGCGGCGGTGGGCGTGGTGTCGGTGCCCGAGTTCCTGGTCGCCACCCTGGCGGTGCTGGTGTTCGCGGTCCAGCTGCGCTGGCTGCCGGCGCTGTCCTTCGTCAACGACATCGAGTCCGTCGGGCAGATGCTGCGCGCCTTCGCCATGCCGGTGCTGGTGCTGTGCTGCGTGATCGTCGCGCAGATGATGCGCATGACGCGCGCCGCCGTGATCGACCAGCTGGAGGCCCCCTACATCGAGATGGTGCGGCTCAAGGGCGCCTCGCCCATGCGCATGGTGCTGGCGCATGCGCTGCCCAACGCCGTGGGCCCGATCGCCAACGCCGTGGCCCTGAGCCTGTCGTACCTGCTGGGCGGCGTGATCATCGTCGAGACCATCTTCAACTACCCGGGCATCGCCAAGCTGATGGTCGATGGCGTCTCCCAGCGCGACATGCCGCTGGTGCAGACCTGCGCCATGATCTTTTGCTGCGCCTACCTGATCCTGGTGACCACGGCCGACATCTGCGGCATCGTGGCCAATCCGCGGCTGCGGCATCGCTGAGGTGAGCTCCATGGAAACCACATCCACCTCCACGCCCATCGTGGGCGCCACGGCGGCCCTCGCGCCGCAGCCTCAGGGGCGCCGCCGCGGCGGCCCGCTGCGCTGGCTCGGCAGCTTCGGCCCTTCCGGCCTGCTCGGCCTGTCGGTGCTGCTGTTCTGGATGCTCGCGGCCCTGTTCGGCCCCTGGCTGCTCTCGCACAGTTCGGCCGCCATGGGCACCTCGAACGTCTTCGCGCCGATCAGTGCCCGGCACTGGCTGGGCACCGACTACCTCGGGCGCGACATGGTGGCGCTGCTCATCGACGGTGCGCGCTACACGGTCGGCGTCGCCTTGCTCGCCACGCTGCTGGCCAGCGGCACCGGCATCACCCTGGCGCTGCTGGCGGCGGCCAGCGGCCGCTGGATCGACGCCGTGCTCAGCCGCGGCCTGGACACCCTCACGGCCATCCCGAGCAAGATGTTCGCCCTCATCATGGTGGCGGGCTTCGGCTCCTCGGTGCCCATGCTGGTCGTCACCGCCGGCATCATCTACGTGCCGGGCGCCTACCGCATGGCGCGTTCGCTGGCCGTCAACATCAACGCGCTGGACTACGTGACCGTGGCGCGCACGCGCGGCGAGGGCACGCTGTACATCATGCTGCGCGAGATCCTGCCCAACATCATCGGCCCCATGCTGGCCGACCTGGGCCTGCGCTTCGTCTACGTCGTGCTGCTGCTGGCGAGCCTGAGCTTCCTGGGCCTGGGCATCCAGCCGCCGGCGGCCGACTGGGGCTCGCTGGTGCGCGAGAACATCGGGGCGCTGGCCATGGGCGGCGCCTCGGTGATCGTGCCGGCGCTGGCCATCGCGAGCCTGACCATCTCGGTCAACCTCGTCATCGACAACCTGCCGGGCCGCACCGCCCGCGAACGAGGAGCACGCTGATGGGCGCCCCCCTGAAGGTCCAGAACCTGAGCATCACGGCCGGCGCCAACACGCTGGTGGACAACCTCGGCTTCAGCGTGCAGCCCGGCGAGGTGCTGGCGCTGATCGGCGAGTCGGGCTCGGGCAAGACCACCACCGCGCTGGCGCTGATGGGCTATGCGCGCCACGGCTGCCGCATCTCGGCCGGCCGGGTGCAGATCGGCGAGATCGACGTGCTGGCGCTGGATGCCGCGCAGCAGCGCGCGCTGCGCGGGCGCACCGTCGCCTACATCGCGCAAAGCGCGGCCGCCTCCTTCAACCCCTCGCGCACGATCATGGACCAGGTGGTCGAGCCGACCGTCATCCACCGCCTGTGCAAGCGCTCCGAGGCCGAGGCCAAGGCGGTGCAGCTGTTTCGCGAGCTGGCGCTGCCCGATCCCGAGACCATCGGCGAGCGCTATCCGCACCAGGTCTCCGGCGGCCAGCTGCAGCGGCTGATGGCGGCCATGGCGCTGATCGGCGACCCCGACCTGGTGATCCTGGACGAGCCGACCACCGCGCTGGACGTGACCACGCAGATCGAGGTGCTGCGCGCCTTCCGCCGCGTGGTGCGCGAGCGCCGCGCCACCGCGGTGTACGTGAGCCACGACCTGGCCGTGGTGGCGCAGATGGCGGACCACATCCTGGTGCTGCGCGACGGCAAGATGCGCGAGGTGAATTCCACCGGGCAGATCCTTGCGGCGCCGGCGCACGACTACACCAAGAGCCTGCTGGCCGCCGCGCGGCCGGCGCCGCGGGCCAGCGGCCCCGTCGCGGGCGAGACCTCGCTGCTGCTGGAGGTCCGGCAGCTCTCGGCCGGCTATGGGCCGCTCGATGCCAAGGGCCGCCCGGCCAATCTGATCCTGGAGGACATCAACCTGAAGCTGCACCGCGGGCAGGCCATCGGCGTGATCGGCGAGTCGGGCTCGGGCAAGACCACGCTGGCGCGCGCCGTGGCCGGCCTGCTGAGCCCGTGCCAGGGCAGCATCGTGTTCGACCGGCACGCGCTCGCGCCGACGCTCGCACAGCGCGACAAGGAGGCGCTGCGCCGCATCCAGATCGTGTTCCAGATGGCCGACACGGCGCTGAACCCCTCGCAGACCATCGAGCGCATCCTGGCGCGGCCGCTGCAGTTCTACAAGGGGCTGCGCGGCGAGCCGCTGCGCCAGCGCATCCGCGAGCTGCTGGACCTGGTGAAGCTGCCGCAGGCCGTCGCCGGGCGCCTGCCGGGGGGCCTGTCGGGCGGGCAGAAGCAGCGCGTCAACCTGGCGCGCGCGCTGGCGGCCGAGCCGGACCTGATCCTGTGCGACGAGGTGACCTCGGCGCTGGACACGGTCGTCGGCGCGGCGGTGCTGGACCTGATGGCCGAGCTGCGGCGCGAGCTCGGCGTCTCCTACCTGTTCATCAGCCACGACCTGCACACCGTGCGCGCGGTGTGCGACGAGATCGTCGTGATGCAGCACGGGCGCAAGCTCGCGCAGGTGGCGCGCGCCGACTACGATCGCGGGCCGCACCATCCCTACTACGAGCTGCTGGCGCGTTCCGTGCCCGAGCTGCGCCAGGGCTGGCTCGACGAGATGGACCGCAAAATGGCGCTTGCCGCATGAAAGACACCGACATGATCCCCACCTTCCGCATCGCCCTGATCGCCGGCGACGGCATCGGCAAGGAAGTGATGCCCGAGGGCCTGCGCGTCGTGCAGGCCGCGGCAGAGCGCTTCGGCTTCGAGCTCGACTGCCGCACCATCGACTGGGCGAGCTGCGACTACTACGCCGAGCACGGCCAGATGATGCCGCCCGACTGGAAGGAGCAATTGAAGGGCGTGGACGCGCTGTACTTCGGCGCCGTCGGCTGGCCTGCCACCGTGCCGGACCACGTCTCGCTGTGGGGGTCGCTCTTGAAGTTCCGGCGCGAGTTCGATCAGTACGTCAACCTGCGCCCGGTGCGCCTGTTCGAGGGCGTGCCCTGCCCGCTGGCGGGCCGCCGGCCCGGCGACATCGACTACCTGGTGGTGCGCGAGAACACCGAGGGCGAGTACACCTCGCTGGGCGGCGTGATGTACGAAGGCACCGAGCGCGAGATCGTGATCCAGGAGTCGGTCTTCTCGCGCCACGGCAGCGATCGCGTGCTGAAGTACGCCTACGAGCTGGCCCGGGCGCGCAGGCGCAAGCACCTGACGGTGGCCACCAAGAGCAACGGCATCGCGATCAGCATGCCCTGGTGGGACGGGCGCGCCGATGCGATCGGGCGCCACTACCCCGAGGTGCAGGTGGACAAGCAGCACATCGACATCCTGTCGGCGCGCTTCGTGCTGCAGCCCACGCGCTTCGACGTGGTGGTGGCGAGCAACCTGTTCGGCGACATCCTGTCCGACCTGGGCCCGGCGACCACCGGCACCATCGGCCTGGCGCCCTCGGCCAACCTCAACCCGGAGCGCAAGTTCCCCTCGCTGTTCGAGCCGGTGCACGGCTCGGCGCCCGACATCTACGGCCAGAACATCGCCAACCCGATCGCGATGATCTGGTCGGGGGCGCTGATGCTGGACTTCCTCACGCAGGGCCAGGGCGCGGGGCGCGCGGCGCACGATGCGATCCTCGGGGCGATCGAGGCGGTGCTGCGCGAGGGGCCGCGCACGCGCGACCTCGGCGGCACGGCCTCCACCACCGACATGGGCATCGCGATCGCCGAGCGCGTTGCTGCAGCCTGATCCACTCTCCATGACAAACACCATGACACTGACACTCGAACGCCAGGACCTGATGCCCGGGCGCCAGCTGATCGGCGCCCAATGGCGCGGCGCGAGCGACGAACGCCGCCTGGAGGTCACCGACCCCGCCACCGGCACCGTCTTCGCCAGCGTGCCCGACGGCACGGGCGCCGATGCGCGCGCGGCCGTCGATGCCGCGCACGCCGCCTTCCCGGCCTGGCGCGCCGTGCCGGCCAAGCAGCGCGCCCAGGTCATCAAGCGCTGGAACGACCTGGTGATGGCGCACCAGGAGGACCTGGGCCGGCTGATCTCGCGCGAGCAGGGCAAGCCGCTGGCCGAGGGCCGCGGCGAGGTGGCCTATGCGGCCAGCTACATCGAGTGGTTCGCCGAGGAAGCCACGCGCGCCAACGGCGACGTGATTCCGGCGCCGCTGGCGGGGCGGCGCATGTTCGCGCTGAAGGAGCCGGTGGGCGTGGTGGCCGCCATCACGCCGTGGAACTTCCCGGCGGCGATGATCGCGCGCAAGATCGCGCCGGCGCTGGCGGCCGGCTGCACCGTGGTGTGCAAGCCGGCCGAGGACACGCCGCTGACTTCGCTGGCGCTGGTCAAGCTGGCGCAGGAGGCGGGGGTGCCGGCGGGGGTGATCAACATCGTCACGGCCTCGCGCGAGCGCACGCCCGAGGTGGTGGACGTGTGGCTGGACGACGCGCGCGTGCGCAAGATCAGCTTCACGGGCTCCACGCCGGTGGGCCAGCACCTGGCGCGCCGCTCGGCCGACACGCTCAAGAAGCTCTCGCTCGAGCTCGGCGGCAACGCGCCCTTCATCGTGTTCGAGGACGCCGAC
>DATFFA010000031.1:0-27559 GCA_035250605.1 Variovorax sp.
TGGCGGCCTGCAGCGTGGCCAGGCTGCTGGCCTGGTCCCAGTCGCGCGCATCCCCTGCCGGCGCCGACTCGGCCAGCACCACCACGTTGAGCGCCTCGCCGCGGCGCACCGGATAGGCCACCGCATGCAGTCGGGGACCGAGCCAGACGCTGATCTGCGTGCTGCGCAGCGCCGCCGGCAGTGCCGATTGCCTGACCAGGGCGCGCCAGGCGGTATGACCCGTCGCGCAGGGCGGGGACGCATCCTCCACCACGCGCGCGCGCACCGTGCTCCAGAGGCCATCGGCACCGATCAGCGCGTCGCCCTCCCAGGCCCGGGTGCCGATGCTCGAGACGCAGACGGCGCCGGACCGGGCCACGGCTTCGGTGATCCGCGTCCCGGTGTTGACGGTGACTGCGCCGCTGCCGCGCACGGCCGCCAGGAGCAGCCCATGCAGGTCGGCGCGGTGCGCACAAAGATAGGGTGCGCCGTAACTGCGCAGCATCGCGTTGCCGAGCGGCAGGCGCGCGATCTCCCCGCCATGAACCGCACTGCGCACGACCAGCGCATCGGGCTTGGCGGCGACGCGCATCAGCGGCTCCCACACGCCGAGCGCCTGCAGGCGGCGCGCGACATTCGGGCCGAGCTGGATGCCCGCGCCGACCTCGGCGAAAGCCACGGCTTGTTCGAACAGGTCGACCCGATGGCGGCGGCGGGCCAGGGCGAGCGCGCTGGCCAGGCCCGCGATGCCGCCGCCCGCGACCAGGATATGAGCGGCAGTCATCGGATCACCTTCGCGCTGCGCGCTGCGGTATTTGCCTTCGGAGCGGCCGTGCGGCTCATGCCGCTCAATGCGAGCGGGTGTTGTGCGTGGCTTGGGCCGAGGAATCGGCCGGGGTGCTGCAACTGCCGCAGCTGTCGCACGCGCCGCAGCCCGAGCTCTTGGCCAGCGACGCGGCCAGCTGCTGCGCGCGCTGCGCGTCGACCAGACCCGCACGCTGCGAGCCCGCAGCGAGCCGGTCCGCCGCGGCGCGGCGCCAGCCCGCTGGCATCCAGCGCCAGACCGCGTAGAACGCGGCCAATGCGACGATCAGCCCGACGATGATCTGTTGCGTCATCTCATCCTCCTGTGAGTGCTAGGGCCACACGATAGGTGATCCAGCACGCCATGTAGGCGAGGGCAAACAAGTAGGCCGCCATGATCCACACATAGCGCCAGGAGCCGGTTTCGCGCTTGACCGCGGCCAGCGTGGAGATGCACTGCGGCGCGAAGACGTACCAGACCAGCAGCGACAGCGCCGTGGCGAGCGACCAGCTGCCGGCGATCAGCGGCTCCAGCTGGCCCGCGACATCGTCTCCGGTGGCGGAGAGCGCATACACCGTGCCGAGGGCACCCACCGCCACCTCGCGCGCCGCCATGCCGGGCACCAGCGCGATCGAGATCTGCCAGTTGAAACCGATGGGCGCAAAGATGTGCTCCAGGCCGCGGCCGATGATGCCCGCCAGGCTGTACTGGATCGCCGGGCCGGTCGCGCCCTCGGGCGGCGACGGGAAGGTGGACAGGAACCACAGCAGGATCGTCAGCGTCAGGATGATGGTGCCCACCCGCTGGATGAAGATCCATGCGCGTTCGTACAGGCCCAGCGCGAGGTTGCGCAGGTTGGGCCAGCGGTAGGCCGGCAGCTCCATCATCAGCGGCGAGCGCTGCTGGCTGCCGCGGAAGCGCTTCATGACCCAGGCCACGGCCATGGCCGAGACGATGCCGAAGACGTACAGCGCGAACAGCACGATGCCCTGCAGGTTGAGCACGCCGCCCACGGTGCGCGCCGGGATGAAGGCCGCGATCAGCAGCGCATAGACGGGCAGCCGCGCCGAGCAGGTCATCAGCGGCGCGATCATGATGGTGGTGAGCCGGTCGCGCCAGTTGCTGATGGTGCGCGTGGCCATCACGCCCGGAATGGCGCAGGCGAAGCTCGACAAGAGCGGGATGAAGGAGCGGCCCGACAGCCCCACCGTGCCCATCACGCGGTCGAGCAGGAAGGCGGCGCGCGGCAGGTAGCCCGAGTCTTCCAGCGCCAGGATGAACAGGAAGAGGATCAGGATCTGCGGCAGGAACACGATCACGCCGCCCACGCCGGCGATGATGCCGTCCACGAGCAGGCTCTGCAGCATGCCCTCGGGCACCATCCGCTTTACCAGCTCGCCGACGGCGGCCGTGCCGTCCTTGATGGCGTCCATCGGCACGTTGGCCCAGCTGAACACCGCCTGGAACATCAGGAACAGCGTGACCGCCAGCACCAGCATGCCCCACAGCGGATGCATCACCACGCGGTCGATGCGGTCGCTGGCAGCCAGGCTGCCGGCCGGCTCGCGCACCGCTGCGGCCAGGATGCGGCGCACCTCGCGCTGGGTCGCCAAAACGTTGTCGAGATCCGGCGCCTGCCAGGGCGCGGGCTGGGCGACCGCGACCGGCGCATCGAGCTGCGCCAGCAGGCCCTGGGCCCCGCCGGCGTGCACGCCCACGGTCTCGATCACCGGCACGCCGAGCTCGCGCGCGAGCAGCGGCACGTCGATCGCGATGCCCTGCTTCTTCGCCATGTCGGTCATGTTGAGCGCCACCACCATCGGCAGGCCCAGGCGCTTGGCCTCGAGCACCATCCGCAGGTTGAGCCGCAGGTTGGTGGCGTCGGTGACGCACACCAGCAGGTCGGGCAACGCCTCCTCGCTCTTGCCGGTGACCACGTCGCGCGTGACGGCCTCGTCGGCCGACAGCGCATTCAGGCTGTAGGCGCCCGGCAGATCGAGCACGGCCACGCGCCGTCCCGAGGCGGTGCGCAGCTGGCCTTCCTTGCGCTCGACCGTCACGCCGGCATAGTTGGCCACCTTCTGGCGGCTGCCGGTGAGCAGGTTGAAGAGCGCGGTCTTGCCGCAGTTGGGGTTGCCCAGCAGCGCGATGCGGCCGGGCGGGGCCGACGAAACGGCGGCGCCGGGCCGGAAGTTCAGGGTCGCCTCAACCATGGTGCGCGGCTCCCGGCAAGACGCGAACCAGCGCAGCCTCGTGCCGGCGCAGTGCAAAGGTGGTGTGGCCCAGGCGCACGGCCAGCGGCTCGCGGTTCGGCACGCCGCTGGCGACGATGCGCACCACCTCGCCGGGCACGAAGCCGATCTCGGTCAGTCGAAGCACGAGGTCGCGCGCTTCCGCTTCTTCGGGCCTCGACACATCGAGCACGGTGGCCCATTGGTGGCTGGGAAGCTGGTCGAGGCTGATGGCGGCCGTCGCCGCGCCGTTCATGGAGGTCACCCGCAGATCCAAATCGTCAAAATGAGAATTATTCTCGAAAACCGGGGCCATGGGCGAGTCGCAGCTGAAGTATCCCCGCCGCGCGGGCATGATCGCGACCATGACAGACCTGGCTCCTGAACCATTCGCCGAAGCGTCGGCCGCCCCGCAGAGCCCTCTGCCACCGAGGCTCGGCCTGTGGCGATGGATCGCGGAGGGCTTGCGCGCTTCGATCATGCTGGCGCCGCGTACCGCGGGATCGCCTTCGCCCTGGCAGCTGATCGTCATCGTGCTGATCCCCAGCCTGCTGATGCTCGGCCTGGAGCGCCTGCAGATCGCGGGGCCTGCCAGCTTCGACGCTGCCACCGAGCTCAACACCTACTGGGCCTTCGCCATCACCCTGTGGGTGGGCTGGCTGACGCTGTCGCGCGGCCGCGCGACAGCCACCCTGAGCGGCTGGTTCGCACTGGCGACCTGGGCCGCCGTGCCGTGGAGCCTGCTCATGGGCTGCATGTCGCTGGCCTACTTCCGGGGCTGGCTCCCGGCTGCGCTGAGCACGCCGTCGGCTTTCTGGACGGTCTACGGCGGCCTGCTCGGCATCGCCTTCGTGGCCGGCGTGCGGCTGATGGCGCGCTATGTGCCGCGGCAGGCATGGCTGACGCTTTTCATGCCCGGAATGCTGGCGATCACCGCTCTGGGCATCTGGGACGGGATGCAGGAACAGGAACGGGTCTGGCAGCCGGACACGAGCGCCGCGGCCGCCGCGCCCGAGCGGCCCCGGCTGCACCTGACGCAGGAGATCTTCGAGGCGCAGCAGGCGGTCTGGCAGCGCGCGATCGACGGCATCGCCCCCCGGCATGGCAGCGAGGCGCAGGTCTACGGCCTGGTGTTCGCACCCTACGCCTCCGAGGATGTCTTCCTGCGCGAGAGCGCCATGGTCGCGAGCCTGCTGGAGGAGCGTTTCGACGCCCGCGGGCGCGTGCTGCGCCTGATCAACCACGCGACGACCCCGCAGGAACTGCCCTGGGCGACGCCGCTCAACCTGCGCCGCGCCGTGCAGGCGATGGCCGAGCGCATGGACCGCGAGCAGGACGTGCTGGTGATCTACATGACCTCCCACGGCGCCAACGACTTCAGGCTGGCCTCTTTCCATGGGCCGCTCACCGTGCCCTGGCTGACGCCGAAGGAGCTGCGCGAGGCGCTGGACGCGGCCGGCATCCGGCACCGCGTGATCGCGATCTCGGCCTGCTATTCAGGCGGCTGGATCGAGCCCTTGGCCACCGAGCACAGCCTGGTCATGACCGCCGCCGATGCACAGCACACCTCTTACGGCTGCGGCCACCGCTCGGAGCTCACCTTCTTCGGCCGCGCGGTGTTCGACGAGGCGCTTCGCAAGACGCACTCCTTCGAAGCGGCCTTCGCCGAGGCGGTGCCGGTGATCAAGCAGCGCGAGATCGAGGCCGGCAAGGAAGACGGCTTTTCGAACCCGCAGATCCACGTGGGCGCGGGCATCCGGCCGGTGTTGGACCAGTTGTCACAGCGGCTCGGCAAGAACTGAAGGAAAAACGGCACGCCAGGCGCGTGCCGTCCCCGAACAAGCCGAGCGCTGCAGGCTCAGGCCGCGAGCAGTTGCCGCAGCACGAACGGGAGAATGCCCCCGTGCTTGTAGTAGTCGACCTCGATCGGCGTGTCGATGCGCAGGCGCACCGTCACCTCCTGGTGCGTGCCGTCGGCGCGGTGCACGACGATCTTCACGTCCATCTGCGGCTTGAGCTCGCCGCCGATCACCACGTCGATCCTCTCCTCTCCGGTGAGGCCCAGGCTTTCCCATGAATCGGCGCCGCGGAACTGCAGCGGCAGCACCCCCATGCCGACCAGGTTGGCGCGGTGGATGCGCTCGAAGCTGCGCGCCACCACCGCCTTGATGCCCAGGAGCTGCGTGCCCTTGGCCGCCCAGTCGCGAGAGGAGCCGGTGCCGTATTCCTCGCCGCCGAAGATCACCGTGGGCACGCCCTGTTCGATGTACTTCATCGCCGCGTCGTAGATGAACATCTTCTCGCCGCCAGGCTGGAACAGCGTCACGCCGCCCTCCTCGCGCGAGCCGTCCGGGCCCGCCGGGATCATGAGGTTCTTGATGCGCACGTTGGCGAAGGTGCCGCGCATCATCACGTCGTGGTTGCCGCGGCGCGAGCCGTAGCTGTTGAAGTCGGCCTTGGAGACGCCATGGGCCTTCAGCCAGATGCCGGCCGGCGAGCTTTCCTTGATCGCACCGGCCGGCGAGATGTGGTCGGTGGTGATCGAGTCGCCGAAGAGCGCCATGACGCGCGCGCCGGTGAAACCCGCGTCGGATGCGTGCGGCTCCATCTTGAAGCCCTCGAAGAAGGGCGGCTCGGCGATGTAGGTGGACTCCGGCCAGTCGTAGACCTGGCCGGTGGTGCCCTTGATGCTGCTCCACAGCTTGCCCGGGTTGTCCTGGATCTGCTCGTAGTTCTTGCGAAAGGCCTTGGCGTTCATCGCATAGCGCAGGTTCTCGTCGATCTCCTTCGCGCTGGGCCAGATGTCGCCGAGGTAGACGTCCTTGCCCTTCCTGCCCTTGCCCACCGGCTGGGTCATGAGGTCGACCATCACGTTGCCGGCGATCGCATAGGCCACCACCAGCGGCGGCGAAGCCAGGAAGTTGGCCTTGATGTTGGGATGGATGCGGGCCTCGAAGTTGCGGTTGCCCGAAAGCACGGCCGCGCCTACCAGGTTGTTCCTGGTGATCGCCTCGTTGATCTCGGGCGCCAGGTCGCCGGCATTGCCGATGCAGGTGGTGCAGCCGTAGCCTGCGAGGTAGAAGCCGAGCTTTTCGAGGTACTTCAGAAGGTCCGCCTTCTGGAGGTACTCGGTCACGATGCGCGAGCCCGGTGCGAGCGAGGTCTTGATGTGCGGCTTGACGCGCAGCCCGGCCTCCACCGCCTTCTTGGCGAGCAGGCCGGCGGCCAGCAGCACGCTGGGGTTGGAGGTGTTGGTGCAGGAGGTGATGGCGGCGATCAATACATCGCCATTGCCGATGGTCACGGCGTCCGCCGTCGCATGGGCAGCCGTGTCGCCGACATGGGCGGCCTCCGCGGTCGGCTTGTTGTCGGCCATCTCGACCACCGGCATCGGCGCGCCCGGCTTCGGGTCGGGCGGCGGCTGCTCGCCCGACTCGCCGTTGTGCGGCAGCGGATAGCGTTGCTTGAGCTTGTCGGCAGGCTGGTTGAAGCCGTTGGCCTCGATCGGCTTGCTGTAGAGCTCGGCAAACTTGGTCGCCAGGTGGCCGAGATCGATGCGGTCCTGCGGGCGCTTGGGGCCGGCCACGCTGGGCGTGACGGTGCCGAGGTCCAGCTTGACGACCTTCGTGTAGTTGAGCTCCCCCGGCGCCGGCATGCCGAAGAGGCCCTGGGCCTTGTAATAGGCCTCGAAGCGCTCGATCTCCTTGTCGGTGCGGCCGGTGCCCCTGAAATACTCGACGGTCCTCTCGTCGACGGGGAAGAAGCCCATGGTCGCGCCGTACTCGGGCGCCATGTTGCCGATGGTGGCGCGGTCGGGCACGGGAATGGAGGCGGCGCCGGGTCCGAAGAACTCGACGAACTTGCCCACCACCTTCTCGCTGCGCAGGATGTTCGTGACGTAGAGCACCAGGTCGGTGGCGGTGACGCCCTCGCGCAGCTTGCCGCCGAGCTCGAAGCCCACCACGTCGGGCGTGAGCATGTAGACCGGCTGGCCCAGCATCGCGGCCTCGGCCTCGATCCCGCCCACGCCCCAGCCCACCACGCCGATGCCGTTGATCATGGTCGTGTGGCTGTCGGTGCCCACCAGCGAGTCGGGGTAGTAGACGGGGCCGGATTTGTCGTCCTGGGCTTGGCCGTTCGGGCTGGTGTAGACGCCGCGCGCGAAGTACTCGAGGTTCACCTGGTGCACGATGCCGAAGCCGGGCGGCACCACGCCGAAGGTGTCGAAGGCCTGCATGCCCCACTTCATGAACTGGTAGCGCTCGTTGTTGCGCTGGAACTCCAGCTTCATGTTCAGGTCGAGCGCCTTCGGCGTGCCGTAGTGGTCCACCATGACCGAATGGTCGACCACCAGGTCCACCGGCACCAGCGGCTCGATGGTCTTGGGCGACTTGCCCAGCTTTTGCGCCACGCTGCGCATCGCGGCCAGGTCGGCCAGCAGAGGCACGCCGGTGAAGTCCTGCAGCACGACGCGCGTCACGACGAAGGGGATCTCGTCGGTGCGCTCGGCATTCGGCTGCCAGTTGGCCAGCTGCTCGACATGCTCGGCCGTGACCTTCTTGCCGTCGCAGTTGCGCAGCACCGACTCCAGCACGATGCGAATCGAGACCGGCAGCTTGTCGACGTTGGGGTATTGCTTCGCGAGTTCCTTGAGGGACCAGTATTTGCCGGCTTTGCCCGATGCGGTCTTGAAGGTCTTCAGCGTGGGGGCAAATGCGTGCGCCGGTTCTCGGGCCATGAGGAACTCCTTGTATTCGTGGAAGCACCTCAAAGATAGCAGGGTTCGATGACATGGTGAGGCCCGGAGGGCGCATCCCTGAGCGCATCCTTCGGTGTTTCAGACTGCTACCGCGCCGAGGTGCTCCGGCCGCGCGGCCGCCGGTCGATGACCTGGGAGGTGATGGTTGCCGCGCGCGGGTTCACTAGGATGGCGGCCATGAGCACCCCTTCCACGCCGCCGCCCACCGCCGCCGATTCCTTCGGCACCCACCTGCGCCACTGGCGCCAGCGCCGCCGGCTGAGCCAGCTCGACCTGGCGCACGAGGCGCAGGTCTCGACCCGCCACCTGAGCTATGTCGAGACCGGCCGCGCCGAGCCCAGCCGGGAGATGGTGCTGCGGCTGGCCGAGCGGCTGGAGGTACCGCTGCGCGAGCGCAATACGCTGCTGGTGGCGGCCGGCTACGCGCCGATGTACCGGCAGCGCTCGCTCGACGATCCGGCGATGGCGCCAGCCCGGCAGGCGGTGGAGCTGGTGCTCAAGGGGCACGAGCCCTTCCCTGCCCTGGCGGTGGATCGTCACTGGAACCTGGTGGCGCATAACGCGCTGGTGCCCCTGCTGATGGACGGCGCGGCGCCCGAACTGCTGCAGCCGCCGGTCAACGTGCTTCGGCTCAGCCTGCATCCCGAAGGCGTGGCGCCGCGCATCGCGAACCTGGCGCAGTGGCGCGCCCATCTGCTGGAGCGGCTGCAGCAACAGATCGCGGCCACGGGAGACGCGGCGCTGGCCGCGCTGCACGACGAGCTCGCGGCCTACCCCGCGCCGCAGGTCGGCCACGACACGCCGGCCAACAACAGCGAACTGGCCGGTGTGGCCGTGCCCTTCCAGTACGTGACGCCGCACGGCGTGCTGAGCTTCATCAGCACGACCACCATCTTCGGCACGCCGGTCGATGTCACGCTGCAGGAGCTGGCGGTGGAGTCCTTTTTTCCTGCGGATGCGCAGACCGCAGCTGCGCTGGCGGCCATGCGCGAGGGCCAGGCCCAGGTCGAAAAAGCCCGTTGAACATCAAGAAAAAAGCCCGCCTGGAGGCGGGCTTTTCCTTGTGCGCCTAAAGCGGCGATCAGGCGGGAACCTTGGCCGCGACCTCGGTGTAATCCTCGATCTTGTCGAAGTTCAGGTACTGGTAGATCTGGTCGCTCGCCGCCTCGAGCACGCCGACGCTGGCCATGTACTCCTCCCTGGTCGGAATGCGGCCCAGGCGCGAGCAGATGGCGGCCAGCTCGGCGCTTCCCAGGTACACGTTGGTGTTCTTGCCCAGGCGGTTGGGGAAGTTGCGCGTGCTGGTCGACATCACGGTCGCGCCTTCGCGCACCTGCGCCTGGTTGCCCATGCACAGCGAGCAGCCCGGCATCTCGGTGCGAGCGCCGGCGTTGCCGAACACGCCGTAGTGGCCTTCCTCGGTGAGCTGGTGCGCGTCCATCTTCGTCGGCGGGGCGATCCACAGCTTGACCGGGATGTCGCGCTTGCCTTCGAGCAGCTTGGAAGCGGCACGGAAGTGGCCGATATTGGTCATGCACGAACCGATGAAGACCTCGTCGATCTGGGCGCCGGCCACATCCGACAGCGTCTTCACGTCGTCGGGGTCGTTGGGGCAGGCCACGATGGGCTCGTGGATGTCGGCCAGGTCGATCTCGATCACGGCAGCGTACTCGGCGTCGGCATCGCCCTCGAGCAGTTGCGGGTCCTTCAACCAGGCTTCCTGCGCGGCGATGCGGCGGCCCAGCGTGCGGGCATCGGCATAGCCCTCGGCGATCATCCAGCGCATCAGCGTGATGTTGCTGTTGATGTACTCGGCGATGGGCTCCTTGTTCAGGTGCACCGTGCAGCCGGCGGCCGAGCGCTCGGCCGAGGCGTCGCTCAGTTCGAAGGCCTGTTCCACCTTCAGGTCCGGCAGGCCCTCGATCTCCAGGATGCGGCCCGAGAAGATGTTCTTCTTGCCCTTCTTCTCGACCGTCAACAGGCCCTGCTTGATGGCGTAGAGCGGAATCGCGTTGACCAGGTCGCGCAGGGTCACGCCGGGCTGCATCTTGCCCTTGAAACGCACCAGCACGGATTCGGGCATGTCCAGCGGCATCACGCCCGTTGCGGCCGCGAAGGCGACCAGGCCGGAGCCGGCGGGAAAGCTGATGCCGATGGGGAAGCGGGTGTGGCTGTCGCCGCCGGTCCCGACGGTGTCGGGCGTCAGCAGGCGGTTGAGCCAGCTGTGGATCACGCCGTCGCCGGGGCGCAGCGAGACGCCGCCGCGGGTGGCCATGAAGTCCGGCAGCTCGTGGTGCATCTTGACGTCCACCTTCTTCGGGTAGGCGGCCGTGTGGCAGAAGGACTGCATCACCAGGTCGGCGCTGAAACCCAGGCAGGCCAGGTCCTTGAGCTCGTCGCGCGTCATCGGGCCAGTGGTGTCCTGGCTGCCGACGGAGGTCATCTTGGGCTCGCAGTAGGTGCCGGGACGCACCCCCTGGCCTTCCGGCAGGCCGCAGGCACGGCCGACCATCTTCTGGGCCAGCGAAAAGCCCTTCTTGGTGTCGGCCGGGCTCACCGGCAGACGGAACAGCGTCGAAGCCGGCAGGCCCAGGGCTTCGCGCGCCTTGGCCGTCAAGCCGCGGCCGATGATCAGCGGAATGCGGCCGCCGGCACGCACCTCGTCGAACAGCACCTCGCTCTTGACCTTGAACTCGGCGATGACCTTGCCGTCCTTCAGCGCCTTGCCCTCGTAGGGGCGCAGCTCGATCACGTCGCCCATCTCCATCTGGCTCACGTCGAGCTCGATGGGCAGCGCACCGGCGTCTTCCATCGTGTTGTAGAAGATCGGCGCGATCTTGGTGCCCAGGCAGACGCCGCCGAAGCGCTTGTTGGGGATGAAGGGAATGTCCTGGCCGGTGAACCAGAGCACCGAATTGGTGGCGCTCTTGCGCGACGAACCGGTGCCGACCACGTCGCCCACGTAGGCGACCAGGTGGCCCTTCTCCTTCAGCGACTCGATGAACTTGACCGGGCCGCGCTTGCCGTCCTCTTCGGGCGTGATGCCGGGGCGGGCGTTCTTCAGCATCGCCAGCGCATGCATCGGGATGTCGGGGCGCGTGGTGGCATCGGGCGCGGGCGAGAGGTCGTCGGTGTTGGTCTCGCCGCTCACCTTGAACACCGTGATGGTGAGGCTCTGCGGCACTTCGGGCCGGCTGGTGAACCACTCGGCATCGGCCCAGCTCTGCAGCACGGCCCGGGCGTTGGCATTGCCCTGGTCCGCCTTTTCCTTGACGTCGTGGAACTGGTCGAACATCAGCAGCGTCTTCTTCAGCCCCTCGGCTGCGACGCCGCCCACTTCGGCGTCGTCGAGCAGGTCGATCAACGGGCTGATGTTGTAGCCGCCGAGCATGGTGCCCAGCAGCTCGGTGGCGTGGGCGCGCGAGAGAAGCAGGCTCTTTTCGGTGCCATGCGCCACCGCCGCCAGGTAGCTCGCCTTGACCTTGGCCGCATCGTCCACGCCGGCCGGGACGCGGTGCGTGAGCAGGTTCAGCAGGAACTCGCCGTCCTTGGCGGTGGCGGTCTTCATCAGTTCGATGACTTCGCTGGTCTGCTTGGCCGACAAGGGCAGCGGCGGGATGCCGAGCGCGGCGCGCTCGGCGACATGGTCAACGTAGGCTTGCAACATTTTTCTCTTCTCCGAGATCGGGAACCGTGGCGGCCAAGCAAAAGGCGGGCCGCCTGCGCCTTGAATTACTTCTTGGGAGCGTCCGCGCCGTCGAACAGGCTCTTGGGCGGGTTCTTCTTCATGTCTTCCGCCACCGTCGCCTGCTCGTTGGCCTGGCATTCATCGGCCAGGCGCAGGCCCTGCTTCTGGCTCATCAGCATGGACTTGTTGCCCAGCTGCAGCCACATGGCCTCGGCCTTCGGGTCCTCCAGGCGGATCGCGCCGGTGCGGCTGTTGACGGGGTGCATGAAGTACTTGGTGCTGCCGTGCGTCAGGACGAAGAAGCCGGTCTTCTTCTGGCTGGGCTCGATCGCCACGCTGGCGCCGAGCTCGCACTTGATGGTGCCGGTGAGCACGCGCTTGGAGACCTCCAGGTCTTCGGGCGAGAGGACGACGTCGGAATCTTCGCTGATGGGCTTGGCTTCCTCGATCTTCTTGATGACGCGCTTGGGCACGACCTTCTGCGTCGCCTTCTTGGCGGTGTTCGCGGCGCGCTCCTTGAGCGGCGGCTTGGCCGCGGAATCCTGGGCCAGGGCCGACAGCGGCAGAGCGAGCGCGACAGCGGCGATCAGGGCAATTTTCTTCATGGGTGTCTGTTCCTTCGAGGAGGTGTGTGTGGTTTTCAGGAGGACGCCGCCGCAAACCATGCTTGGGCCTCCGGCGGCAGCGCACGGCCGGTGGCGTGCGCCCGCGAAAGCACCTGCCAGAAATGACGGTAGCTTGCGCGGTCGTGCAATGTGCCATCAAAACTGACGGGCGCCCAATTGGCGGCAACCGCCGACGCTATGATTTTTGTAGCCATTTGAATCTGCCGTTCGTCGGGCGCAAAGGCCTCGAGGATGGGGCGGATCTGGTTGGGGTGGATGCTCCACATGCGCGTGTAGCCGAATTCGCCGGCCGCCTTGTTTGCGGCGGCGCGCATCGCATCGGCGTCGTTGAACTCGGTGACCACGCAGTGCGAAGGCACCTTCCCGTGCGCGTGCGCGGCCGAGGCGATCTCGAGCTTGGCGCGCACCACCAGCGGATGGGTGAACTGGCCCGCGGCGCCCATGCCCTCGGCGGGGATCGCCCCGCCATGGGCCGAGACGAAGTCCATCAGGCCGAAGCTGAGCGACTGCACCCGCGGATGGGCGGCGATCTCGAAGGCGTTGTGCACGGCGAAGGGCGACTCGATCAGCACATGCAGCGGCAGGGCCTCGGCACCTGCGGCATTGAGCGCATCGACTGCTTCGCGCACATCCTCGGCGGACTCGACCTTGGGCACCATCAGGTGGCTCAGGCGATGGCCGGCACGCCCCGCGATGGTGACCACGTCGCCGGCGAAGGCCGGATGGTCGACCGGATGCACCCGCACGCCCACGCGCATGCCGGGTGCGGCGGCCAAGGCGAGCTCGGTGACAAGTGCCGCGTGCTCGGCCTCGCCCCCCACCGGAGCGCCGTCCTCGCAATCGAGGGTGACGTCGAACACGCAGGCGCCGAACTCCTGGGCCATCTCGGCCTGCAGCGCGAGGCTCTTGCGCATGCGGGCCTCGACGCCGCTGTAGTGGTCGCAGACCGGCAGCACCACGGCCCCGGCTTGCGCGCCGAGCAGGACTTCCTGAGGATGGACGACGGATTCGCTCATGGCTTGCGCTGCGCGACGATGAACATGCGCGGGAAGGCCAGCAGCCGCTTGCCGTCCGTGCGAGCGGGGTAGGCGCGATCGACGCGCCTTTCGTACTCGGCCAGGTAGCTCGCCTGCAAGTCGGGCGTCAGCCGGTCGGCGAAGGGTTTGAGCCCCGTGCCGCGCACCCATTCGACGATGGCGGCGGCCGAAGCCATGGGATGCTGGTAGGCGGTGCGCCAGACGTCGACCTGTGCCGCTTCGGCGGCCAGCAGGTCGTAGTAGCCGGCCAGCGGCAGCAGCATCGTGCGCAGCCGGTCGGCATCGCCGATGGGCTCGGCCCACGGCGCCTCGGCCGCGACTTCACGCATCAGCCGGTGCGTGGGCTCCTCGCGGTTGTCGGGCATCTGGACGGCGAGCACCCCGCCAGGCGCCAGGGCGGCGAACAGGCGCGGAATCAGCGTCTCGTGATCGGGCACCCATTGCAGCGAGGCATTGGCGTAGATGAGATCGGGCGGCGACGCGGGCTGCCAGCTCGCGATGTCGCTGAGTTCGAAGTGCGCGGCCGGCAGGCGCTCGCGCGCGCTCCTGAGCATCGCTTCGGAGTTGTCGGTGCCGATCACCTCGGCACCGGGGAATCGCTGCACCAACAGCTCGGTGGAATTGCCGGGCCCGCAGCCCAGGTCGATCGCGCGGGCCGCCGCGGACAGCGGAACCCGCGCCAGCAGTTCCTGCGCGGGGCGGGTGCGCTCGTCCTCGTAGCGGCGGTAGAGCGCAGGGTTCCAGTCGAGCATGCCGGTGACTGACGGGTGAACTTAGAGCAGGTGGGCGACGCCGGCCTGTTCGTCCTGCAGTTCCTTCAGGGTCTTGTCGATGCGTTCCTGGCTGAACTTGTCGATCTCCAGGCCTTCGACCAGCTTGTATTCGCCGTTCTCGGTGGTGACCGGGAAGCCGAAGATCACGTCCTTCGGAATGCCGTACTGGCCATCCGACGGGATGCCCATCGTGACCCACTTGCCGTTCGAACCCAGGGCCCAGTCGCGCATGTGATCGATGGCGGCGTTGGCGGCCGATGCGGCCGACGAGAGGCCGCGCGCCTCGATGATGGCGGCGCCGCGCTTGCCCACGGTGGGCAGGAAGACGTCGGCATTCCACACCTGGTCGTTGATGAGGTCCTTGACGCTTTTGCCGCCCACGGTGGCGAAGCGGTAGTCGGCGTACATCGTGGGCGAGTGGTTGCCCCACACGGTGAGCTTCTCGATGTCGCCCACGGCGGTGCCGGTCTTGGCGGCGATCTGGCTGGCGGCGCGGTTGTGGTCCAGGCGCAGCATGGCGGTGAAGTTCTTGCGCGGCAGGCTGGGCGCGCTCTTCATGGCGATGTAGGCGTTGGTGTTGGCCGGATTGCCGACCACCAGCACCTTGACGTTGCGGCTGGCGACCTGGTCGAGAGCCTTGCCCTGGGCGGTGAAGATCTGGGCGTTGGCGGCCAGCAGATCGGCGCGTTCCATGCCCGGGCCGCGTGGGCGGGCGCCGACGAGCAGCGCATAGTCGGCATCCTTGAAGGCGACCAGCGGATCGCCGGTGGGGATCACGCCGGCCAGCAGCGGGAAGGCGCAGTCCTCGAGCTCCATGATCACGCCCTTGAGCGCCTTCTGCGCTTTCTCGTCCGGGATCTCGAGCAGTTGCAGGATGACCGGCTGGTCCTTGCCGAGCATCTCGCCGGAGGCGATACGGAACAGCAGGGCGTAACCGATTTGGCCGGCGGCGCCGGTGACGGCAACGCGAACAGGCTTTTTGCTCATGGGAAAACTCCAGGAAAGGTGAAAACGGTGCGCGGTCGCGGTTGCGGCCGCGGAGGTCGGGCCGGGCGATGCGCCCGGTCGCATAGGCCGGCTCGGATTTTATGCCGATTTGCACTTTCGATGGCGCCAGTCTTGTGTCTTATATAAGATGTCGGCCGGAACGCGCCGCGATGGCGCGCTCAGCCCTGCCATGACCACCACCATCACCGCTCTTGCCGAGCCGGCGACGCCCTCGTTCAGCCCGCTCTACCAGCAGATCAAGTCCTTGATCCTGCAGAGTCTGCACGCGGGCGAATGGAAGCCGGGCGAGCCGATCCCCAGCGAGTTCGAGCTGGCCGCGCGCTTTCGCGTGAGCCAGGGCACGGTCCGCAAGGCGATCGACGAGCTGGCGGCCGAGAACCTGGTGGTGCGCCGCCAGGGCAAGGGCACCTTCGTCGCCACCCATGCCGAGCAGCACGTGCAGTACCGCTTCCTGAAGCTGGTGCCCGACAGCGGCGACGCCGACAGCGAGGGGCCGGCCGAGCGCGAGATCGTCGACTGCAAGCGGCTGCGCGCCAGCGCCGACATCGCGCGCCTGCTCGCGCTGCGCACCGGCGACGCGGTGCTGCAGGTGCGGCGTGTGCTCGCCTATCGCGGCACGCCCACCATCCTGGAAGACCTCTGGCTGCCCGGCACGCCTTTCAAGGGATTGACGGCCGAGCGCCTGAACGCCTGGCACGGACCGATGTACGCCATGTTCGAGACCGAGTTCGGCGTGCGCATGGTGCGCGCCGAAGAAAAGATCCGCGCCGTGCTGCCCGACGAAGCGCAGGCGGCACTTCTGGCGGTGACGACCGCCACCCCTTTGCTGAGCGTGGAGCGCGTCGCTCACACCTACCACGACACCCCGATGGAGCTGCGCCGCGGCCTCTACCGCACCGACACACACCACTACCGCAATGAACTCGGCTGAGCGCGCCCGCGCCGCAGCCCCATCGCGGCCCCATCACGGCCGCATCTCGATAGCATCCGAGCGCAACGCTGCGTTGACATTTCGGCGTCAGCGGCCCGATGGTGCGTTGCAATAGAATTTTGAGTTGTTTGCATTTCCGCCAAAGAGCAAGCCGCCCCTCTAATAATTCTGAAAGTCCCCATGACAGAGCTGGCCACACCACCCCGACCACAGCGGCGCGAGTTCCGCAACATCAATGCCTTCACCGATCTGACCACCTACCGGCTTCCACCGGCCGGCCTCGTGTCGATCCTGCACCGGGTGAGCGGCGCGCTGATGTTCCTGCTGATGCCCTTCGTGATCTGGATGTTCGACACTTCCGTGTCCTCCGAGTACTCCTATGCCCGCTTCAAGGCCGCCTTCAACAGCGGCCTTGGTTTCGTTCCGGGCTGGTTCCTCAAGCTGGTGGCGCTGGCGCTGATCTGGGCCTACCTGCACCACTTCATCGCCGGCCTGCGCCATCTCTGGATGGACGTGAGCCACGCCGCGGTGAGCAAGGAATTCGGCCACAGCTCGGCCATCGCCACGCTGGCCCTCAGCATCCTGCTGACGCTCGTGCTCGGCGCAAAGCTTTTTGGTCTGTACTGAGAGGGAGCACGAGATGTCTGTGAACTACGGCTCCAAGCGCATCGTCGTCGGCGCGCACTACGGTCTGCGCGACTGGCTCAGCCAGCGCATCACCGGCGCCCTGATGGCGCTCTTCACCGTCGTCCTGCTGGCGCAGCTGCTCTTCACGCGCGGGCCGGTCGGCTATGACGTGTGGGCCGGCATCTTCGCGTCGCAGTGGATGAAGGTGCTCACCTTCGTGGTGATCGCCTCGCTGCTCTATCACGTGTGGGTCGGCATGCGCGACATCTGGATGGACTACGTCCAGCCGGTCGGCATCCGTCTCGTCTTGCAGGTTTTCACGATCGTCTGGCTTGTGGCGTGCGCGGGTTGGGCCATTCAAGTGCTCTGGAGAATTTGAAGAATATGAATCCCCACGCTCATCACTCCGTGTATTCGCTGCCCACTGACGGGGCGCAGGTCTCCCTTGAGGCGACTCGGCAGGAGACCTGAATGTCCTATACCAAAGAACAAATCACCAAGCGCAAGTTCGACGTCGTCATCGTCGGCGCCGGCGGCTCCGGCATGCGCGCTTCGCTGCAACTGGCGCGTGCGGGCCTCAACGTGGCCGTGCTGTCGAAGGTCTTCCCCACCCGCTCGCACACCGTCGCCGCGCAGGGCGGCGTGGGCGCCTCGCTCGGCAACATGAGCGAGGACAACTGGCACTACCACTTCTACGACACGATCAAGGGCTCCGACTGGCTCGGCGACCAGGACGCGATCGAGTTCATGTGCCGCGAGGCCCCGAAGGTGGTCTACGAGCTCGAGCACTTCGGCATGCCTTTCGACCGCAACCCGGACGGCACCATCTACCAGCGGCCGTTCGGCGGCCACACGGCCAACTACGGCGAGAAGCCGGTGCAGCGTGCCTGCGCGGCGGCCGACCGCACCGGCCACGCGATGCTGCACACGCTCTACCAGAAGAACGTGGAAGCACGCACGCAGTTCTTCGTCGAGTGGATGGCGCTCGACCTGATCCGCGACGCCGATGGCGACGTGGTCGGCGTGACGGCGCTCGAGATGGAAACCGGCGACCTGCACATCCTGCAGGCCAAGACCGTGCTGCTGGCGACCGGCGGCGCGGGCCGCATCTTCGGCGCATCGACCAATGCCTTCATCAACACCGGCGACGGCCTGGGCATGGCGGCACGCTCGGGCATTCCGCTGCAGGACATGGAGTTCTGGCAGTTCCACCCGACCGGCGTGGCCGGTGCAGGCGTGCTGCTGACCGAAGGCTGCCGCGGCGAAGGCGCAATCCTGATCAACAGCAACGGCGAGCGCTTCATGGAGCGCTACGCACCGACGCTGAAGGACCTGGCGCCGCGCGACTTCGTCTCGCGCTCGATGGACCAGGAGATCAAGGAAGGCCGCGGCTGCGGTCCGAACAAGGACTACGTGCTGCTCAAGATGGACCATCTGGGCGCAGAAACCATCCACAAGCGCCTGCCTTCGGTGTACGAGATCGGCGTCAATTTCGCCAACGTCGACATCACCAAGGAGCCGATTCCGGTGGTGCCCACCATCCACTACCAGATGGGCGGCATTCCGACCAACATCCACGGTCAGGTCGTGGTGCAGAAGGGCGAGGACAACAGCGCCGTCATCAACGGCCTCTATGCGGTGGGCGAATGCTCCTGCGTGAGCGTGCATGGCGCGAATCGCCTGGGCACCAACTCGCTGCTCGACCTGCTGGTGTTCGGCCGCGCGGCGGGCAACCACATCGTCGAGTTCAACGACAAGAACCGCGAGCACAAGCCGCTGCCGGCCGACGCTGCCGACCGCACGCTCGAGCGCCTGAACCAGCTCGAAGCCTCGACCTCCGGCGAGTACGCACAGGACGTGGCGGGCGAGATCCGCTCGACGATGCAGAAGCACGCCGCCGTCTTCCGCACCCAGGCCTCGATGGACGAGGGCGTGGTCAAGATTGCCGCGGTGCGCGAGCGCGTCGCCAACGTCACGCTCAAGGACAAGTCGCGCGTCTTCAACACCGCGCGCATCGAGGCGCTGGAGGTCGACAACCTGATCGAGGTGGCGCAGGCCACGATGGTCTCGGCCGCCGCGCGCAAGGAATGCCGCGGCGCCCACACGGTCGAGGACTACGAGCGCCCGTCCGATGACCCGGTCGCGCCGCTGGGCCGCGACGACGCGAACTGGATGAAGCACACGCTGTGGTACAGCGAGGGCAACCGCCTGTCGTACAAGCCCGTCAAGCTCAAGCCGCTGACGGTCGATTCGGTCCCGCCCAAGGTCCGTACGTTCTAAGAACACACCACAAGGTTTTCACGATGAAGCGCACATTCCAGATCTACCGTTACGACCCGGACAAGGATGCCAAGCCCTACATGCAAACGGTGGAGGTCGAGCTCGACGGCCACGAGCGCATGCTGCTCGACGCCTTGATGAAGCTCAAGGCGCAGGACCCGTCGCTGTCCTTCCGCCGCTCCTGCCGCGAAGGCGTCTGCGGCTCGGACGCGATGAACATCAACGGCAAGAACGGCCTGGCCTGCCTGACCAACATGAACACGCTCAAGGGCACGGTGGTGTTGAAGCCCCTGCCCGGCCTGCCGGTCATCCGCGACCTGATCGTGGACATGACGCAGTTCTTCAAGCAGTACAACTCGATCAAGCCCTACCTCCAGAACGACACGGTGCCGCCGGAGAAGGAGCGCCTGCAGTCGCCCGAAGAGCGCGACGAGCTCAACGGCCTGTACGAGTGCATTCTGTGCGCGAGCTGCTCGACCAGCTGCCCGAGTTTCTGGTGGAACCCCGACAAGTTCGTCGGCCCGGCCGGCCTGCTGCAGGCCTACCGCTTCATTGCCGACAGCCGCGACGAAGCCACGGCCGAGCGCCTGGACAACCTCGAAGACCCGTACCGCCTGTTCCGCTGCCACACCATCATGAACTGCGTGGACGTGTGCCCGAAGAGCCTGAACCCGACCAAGGCCATCGGCAAGATCAAGGAATTGATGGTGCGCCGCGCCATCTAGTCAACGGGTGACCCGATGCAATCCGCCGCCGACCCGAGCCAGCCGATCAGCGAACGCGCGCTGAGCAAGCTCAAGTGGCGCTGCCGGCGCGGCTTGCTCGAAAACGACCTGTTCATCGCCCGCTTCTTCGAGCGGCATGAGCAAGGTCTGACCTGCGGACAGGCGCAGGCATTGGAGACATTGATGGACCTGTCGGACAACGATCTGCTCGACCTCTTGCTTCGAAGGAAGGAGCCCGAGCCCGACTGGGCCGGCGCCGAAGTGATTGAGCTGTTGCAGCTGATGCGCACCGAGGGCGCGCAATCCCTCTCTTCCTGATTTATTTTTTGAAAGACCTCGCAATGAAAGCATCCGACACCAAAGCCACCCTGTCGTTCAGCAACGGCGGACAGAACGTCGAGCTGCCGATCTACAAGGGCACCATGGGCCCGGACGTGATCGACATCCGCAAGCTCTATGCGCAGACCGGCATGTTCACCTACGACCCGGGCTTCATGTCGACCGCCTCATGCGAGTCGGCCATCACCTACATCGACGGCGACAAGGGTGAGCTGCTTTACCGCGGCTACCCGATCGAGCAGCTCGCGACCAACTGCGACTTCCTCGAGACCTGCCACCTGCTGCTGTACGGCGAGCTGCCGAACGAAGGCGAAAAGGCCGGCTTCACCAAGCTCGTGAGCAACCACACCATGGTCAACGAGCAGATGCAGTTCTTCCTGCGGGGCTTCCGCCGCGACGCGCATCCGATGGCCATCATGACGGGTCTGGTCGGTGCGCTGTCGGCCTTCTATCACGACAGCACGGACATCACGAATCCGAAGCACCGCGAAATCGCGGCGATTCGCCTGATCGCGAAAATGCCGACGCTGGTGGCCATGGCTTACAAGTACACCATCGGCCAGCCGTACATGTACCCGAAGAACAATCTGAGCTATGCGGGCAATTTCCTGCACATGATGTTCGCGACGCCTTGCGAGGAGTACAAGGTCAGCCCGGTGCTGGAGCGCGCGCTCGACCGAATCTTCATCCTGCACGCCGACCACGAGCAGAACGCCTCGACCTCGACCGTGCGCCTGTGCGGCTCCTCGGGCACCAACCCCTTCGCGGCGATTGCGGCCGGCGTGGCCTGCCTCTGGGGCCCGGCCCACGGCGGCGCCAACGAGGCGGCGCTCAACATGCTCTACGACATCCAGAAGGCCGGTGGCGTCGACAAGATCGGCGAGTTCATCAAGCAGGTGAAGGACAAGAACTCCAACGTCAAGCTGATGGGCTTCGGGCATCGCGTCTACAAGAACTACGACCCGCGCGCCAAGCTGATGCAGGAAACCTGCCGCGAGGTGCTGGGCGAGCTGGGGCTGGAGAGCGATCCACTGTTCAAGCTGGCCATGGCGCTCGAGAAGATCGCCCTCGAGGACGAGTACTTCGTCTCGCGCAAGCTCTACCCGAACGTGGACTTCTACTCGGGCATCGTGCAGCGCGCGATCGGCATTCCGGTGCCGCTGTTCACCGCCATCTTCGCGCTGGCGCGGACGGTGGGCTGGATCGCGCAGCTCAACGAGATGATCGGCGACCCGGAGTACAAGATCGGCCGCCCGCGCCAGCTCTTCGAGGGCTCGCCCAAGCGCGACGTGCAGCCCATCGCCAAGCGCTGATCGCTTGCGGCGCTCACAGCGGAAAGCTGCCCTCGGGCAGCTTTTCTGCGTTTTGGCTGACACACACGGACAAGTGGCAGGCGCACGCTGCGTAGCACTTTTAAACGAAGGAGTACGTTATGAAGAGGCTTGCCGCATTGATCGCCGTTGCTTTCACCCTCGCTGTTCCCCTGCATGGCTGCAACACCTGGAGGGGTGCTGGCCAGGACGTGCAGAAGGCAGGCGAAAAGATGGAAGACTCCTCCAAGAAGCGCCAATAAGCTCCTGTACAACCATCGCACGCCGGCAATCATGTCATCGCAGTTCGCGATGACTCACCGTTAAAAACAGAGGGACAATAGGGGCCTCCATCTCCATATGAGATGTCAGAGCCCCTCATGTCCTCATCCGACCGCAGCTTCGCCCGCCGCATCGACCTGACGTCGCTGCAGTTGTTCGTGGCCGTTTGCGAGCTTGGCAGCATCGGCCGCGCGGCAGAGCGCGAATTCATTGCCGCATCCGCCATCAGCAAGCGGCTGTCGGACCTGGAAGCCACCCTCGGCACCCCCCTGCTCTACCGCCACGCGCGGGGCGTCGACCTGACGCCGGCGGGCGAAAGCCTGTTGCACCACGCGCGCTCGGTGCTCTACAGCCTCGAGAAGATGCAGGGCGAGCTCAGCGAGTACGCCGAAGGCATCCGCGGCCATGTGCGCGTGCATGCCAACATCTCGGCCATCGTGCAGTTCCTGCCCGAGGACCTGGGCGCTTTCACGCGCGAGCACGACGCGGTCAAGATCGACCTCGAGGAGCACCTGAGCAGCGAGGTGGTCCGCGCAGTGCACGAGGGCGCGGCCGACCTGGGCATCTGCCACATGCCCGAAGGTGCGAACGAACTGCAAAGCCTGCTCTATCGCCACGACACGCTGGTGCTGATCGCGCCGGCCGGCCATCCGCTCACGGAGCGCCGCGGGATCGACTTTGCGGACTCGCTCGCCTTCGATCACGTCGGCCTCCACACCAACAGCTCGATCTATGTCGCGATGCACCAGGCGGCGCTGAGAGCCGGCCGCAGCATCAAGCTGCGCATCCACGTGACCGGCCTGGATGCCATGTGCCGCATGATCGAGAACGGCCTGGGCATCGGCGTGATGCCGTTGCGCGCGTTCGAGCTGATGCAGGGCGGCATCGGCCGCGGCCTGCGCAGCATTGCGCTCCACGATGCCTGGGCCGCGCGCGAGATCCGGCTGGTGGCGCGCGACTTCTCCACGCTGCCGGTCGCGGCGCGCATGCTGGTCAAGCACCTGCAGGCGCCGGACTCGGCGGCCGATCCGCTGGCCGCCTGAGGCCCGGGTCGGCAGACAATTTCCCTCCCCACGAAAGAGACCATCACCATGGCACGCACGCTCTACGACAAGCTCTGGGACGAACATGTCGTCCACACCGAGGAAGACGGCACCTCGATCCTGTACATCGACCGCCACCTGGTCCACGAGGTGACCAGCCCCCAGGCCTTCGAGGGGCTGCGCGAGGCGGGTCGCAAGCTGTGGCGCATCAGCTCGGTGGTCGCGACCGCCGACCACAACACGCCCACCACCCACTGGGAGCGCGGCTACGAGGGCATCGAGGATCCGATCAGCAAGGAACAGATCACCACGCTGGACAGCAACATCGAGGAGTTCGGCGCCGCCGCCTTCTTCCCCTTCCTGAGCAAGCGCCAGGGCATCGTGCACGTGATCGGGCCCGAGTCGGGCGCCACGCTGCCGGGCATGACGGTGGTCTGCGGCGATTCGCACACCTCCACGCACGGCGCCTTCGGCGCGCTCGCGCATGGCATCGGCACCAGCGAGGTCGAGCATGTGATGGCCACGCAAACGCTCCTGGCCAAGAAGGCGAAGAACCTGCTCGTGAAGGTCGATGGCACGCTCGCCCCCGGCTGCACCGCCAAGGACATCGTGCTGGCCATCATCGGCCGGATCGGCACCGCCGGCGGCACCGGCTACACCATCGAGTTCGCCGGCTCGGCCATCCGCGACCTCAGCATGGAAGGGCGCATGACCGTGTGCAACATGGCGATCGAGGCCGGGGCACGGGCCGGGCTGGTGGCTGTGGACGAGAAGACCATCGCCTATGTCAAGGGCCGGCCGCTGGCGCCCACCGGCGTCGAGTGGGATCAGGCCGTCGAGTACTGGAAGACACTGCAGTCCGACCCGGGCGCGCATTTTGACACGGTCGTCGAGCTGGATGCCGCGCAGATCAAGCCGCAAGTCACCTGGGGCACTTCGCCCGAGATGGTGCTGCCGGTGGACGGGCGCGTGCCGGACCCCGACAAGGAGAAGGACGCCAACAAGCGCGGTGCCATCGAGCGCGCCCTGAGCTACATGGGCCTGGAGCCGAACAAGCCGCTGAACGACATCTTCGTCGACAAGGTGTTCATCGGCTCGTGCACCAACAGCCGCATCGAGGACATGCGCGAGGCCGCCGCAATGGTCAGGAAGCTGGGCCGGAAGGTCGCGAAGAACGTCAAGCTGGCGATGGTCGTGCCCGGCTCCGGCATGGTGAAGGAACAGGCCGAGCGCGAAGGCCTCGACCAGATCTTCAAGGCCGCGGGCTTCGAGTGGCGCGAGCCCGGCTGCTCGATGTGCCTGGCGATGAACGCCGACCGGCTGGAGCCCGGCGAACGCTGCGCCTCGACCAGCAACCGCAACTTCGAAGGACGGCAAGGCGCCGGCGGCCGCACCCACTTGGTGAGCCCGGCGATGGCCGCGGCCGCCGCGGTGCACGGCCATTTCGTCGACGTCCGCCAATTCGCCTGAACGCCAAGGAGACATCACCATGCAGAAGTTCACCGTGCACAAGGGCCTCGTGGCGCCCATGGACCGCGAGAACGTCGACACCGACGCCATCATTCCCAAGCAGTTCCTGAAGTCGATCCGGAAGACCGGATTCGGCCCCAACCTGTTCGATGCGTGGCGCTACCTCGATCCGGGCGAGCCCGGCCAGGATCCGGCCTCGCGCAAGCCCAATCCCGACTTCGTCCTCAACCAGCCGCGCTATGCGGGCGCCTCCATCCTGCTGGCGCGCCAGAACTTCGGCTGCGGCTCCTCGCGCGAGCACGCGCCCTGGGCGCTCGACCAATACGGCTTTCGCGCCATCATTGCGCCGAGCTACGCCGACATCTTCTTCAACAACAGTTTCAAGAACGGTCTGCTGCCGATCGTGCTGTCCGAATCGCAGGTGGCCCAGCTCTTCGACGAGACCTTCGCCTTTCCGGGCTACAGCCTGACCGTCGACCTCGAGCGCCAGGTCGTCGTCAAGCCCGACGGCAGCGAGATCGCCTTCGAGGTGCAGGCTTTTCGCAAGTACTGCCTGATCAACGGGCTGGACGACATCGGCCTGACACTGCGGCACAAGGACAAGATCCAGGCCTTCGAGGCCGAGCGCCTGGCCAAGAAGCCCTGGCTGGCACACCAGCTGATCGCCTGACTTTTTTCTTCATCTCTTCAGAACGACCTCATGAAAATCGCAGTTCTTCCCGGTGACGGCATCGGCACCGAAATCGTCGCTGAGGCCATCCGCGTGCTCGACGTCCTCGAGCTCTCTTACGAGATGGAATCGGCCCTGGTCGGCGGCGCAGCCTACGAGGCGCACGGCCATCCGCTGCCCGACACCACGCTCAAGCTGGCGAAGGAGGCCGACGCGGTGCTGTTCGGCGCCGTGGGCGACTGGAAATACGACCGCCTGGAGCGCTCGCTGCGGCCTGAACAGGCCATCCTGGGCCTGCGCAAGAACCTGGGCCTTTTCGCCAACTTCCGGCCGGCCATCTGCTACGAGCAGCTGGTCGGCGCCTCCAGTCTCAAGCCCGAGCTGATCTCGGGCCTGGACATCCTGATCATCCGCGAGCTCACCGGCGACATCTACTTCGGCCAGCCGCGCGGCCGCCGCACGGCATCCGACGGCCATTTCCCGGGCGCCGAGGAAGCCTTCGACACCATGCGCTACTCGCGCCCCGAAATCGAGCGCATCGCCCATGTCGCCTTCCAGGCCGCGCGCAAGCGCAGCAAGCGGGTGACCAGCGTGGACAAAGCCAACGTGCTCGAGACCTTCCAGCTCTGGAAGGACGTGGTGACCGAAGTGGGCAAGGAATACCCCGACGTCGAACTCGACCATATGTATGTGGACAACGCCGCGATGCAGCTGGTCAAGGCGCCCAAAAAGTTCGACGTGGTGGTCACCGGCAACATGTTCGGCGACATCCTCTCCGACGAGGCGGCCATGCTGACCGGCTCGATCGGCATGCTGCCCTCGGCCTCGCTCAATGCCAGCAACCAGGGCCTGTACGAGCCCAGCCACGGCAGCGCGCCCGACATTGCCGGCAAGGGGGTTGCCAATCCTTTGGCTACAATCCTGTCCGCTGCCATGATGCTCCGCTTCTCCCTGAACCAAGCCGAGGCTGCCGACCGGATCGAGTCGGCGGTCAAGCACGTGCTGGCGCGGGGCCTGCGGACGGCAGACATCTGGTCGGAGGGCACGACCCGGGTCGGCACGCGCGAGATGGGCGACGCCGTGGTGGCAGCCATCACCAAAAAGACGATTACCGGCTAACCGCAGCCCGTTTCGTCACGCCCTTCCCCGGCTCGACGAGCCGGGCGCAAGAAAAGACGACTTTCTTTTTTTCACAAGGGCAAACTGAAAATGGCGAACGCAACTCAACCTCTGGTCGGCCTCGTCGGCTGGCGCGGCATGGTCGGCTCGGTCCTGATGGACCGCATGCAGGCCGAAGGCGACTTCCAACTGATCGAGCCGCTGTTCTTCTCCACCTCCAACGCCGGCGGCAAGGCTCCGGCCATGGCGAAGAACGAGACCGCCCTGAAGGACGCGCACGACATCGAAGCGCTCAAGAAGTGCGACATCGTCGTCACCGCCCAGGGCGGCGACTACACCTCGGCCGTGTTCCCCAAGCTGCGCGCCGCCGGCTGGAACGGCCACTGGATCGACGCTGCTTCCACCCTGCGCATGAACGATGACGCGATCATCGTGCTCGACCCGGTCAACCTGCCGGTGATCCAGAAGGCGCTCGCCAAGGGCGGGAAGAACTGGATCGGCGGCAACTGCACCGTCAGCTGCATGCTGATGGGCGTGGGCGCCCTCTACAAGGCCGGCCTGGTCGAGTGGATGACCAGCATGACCTACCAGGCTGCCTCCGGCGGCGGTGCGCAGCACATGCGCGAGCTGCTCACGCAGTTCGGCAGCCTGAACGCCGAAGTGCGCGCCCTGCTGGACGACCCGAAGTCGGCCATCCTCGAGATCGACCGCAAGGTGCTGGCCCGCCAGCAGTCCTTGAGCGCCGCCGAGACCGCCAACTTCGGCGTTCCGCTGGGCGGCAGCCTGATTCCCTGGATCGACAAGGACCTGGGCGACGGTACAAGCAAGGAAGAGTGGAAGGCCGGCGCCGAGACCAACAAGATTCTCGGCCAGGGCGCCGCCTTCGGCACCGCTGCCACACCCGTTGATGGCTTCTGCGTGCGCGTCGGCGCAATGCGCTGCCACAGCCAGGCGCTGACCTTCAAGCTCAAGAAGGACGTGCCGCTGGCGGACATCGAGGCGCTGATCGCCGCCGACAACGCCTGGGCCAAGGTCGTGCCGAACACCCGCGAAGCCACGCTGCAGGACCTGACGCCGGTCGCGGTGACCGGCACCATGAACATCCCGGTCGGCCGCTTGCGCAAGCTGGCGATGGGCCCGGAATACGTCGGCGCCTTAACCATCGGCGACCAGTTGCTCTGGGGAGCCGCAGAGCCGCTGCGGCGCATGTTGCGCATCCTGCTCGAGGCCTGATGCGGCGTCGGGCGCTCTCCGGACGCTCGACGTTGCGATGCCGCAACGCAGAAATGGCGCCGAAGTTGGCACGCACTGGGTAGATAAGGCCTGTCGCCTTGTCAGTGCGGGGCGATGATGTTAACGTCCTCTTACACTTTCGGGCCCCAATTGCCCTCTACCAGCATGACACGACATCCGTTGCCTGCGGCCCGACTCTCGGCCATTTGCCCGACCTCGCGCCTTCCCGCCCGCGGTCAACTCTCTCTTCTCAGCACGGCGGTAGCTTTGGCCCTGGGATTGGTGAGCTTCGACGCCGCGGCGCTGGCCCTCGGCCGGCTCAACGTGCAATCGGCGCTGGGCGAGCCTTTGCGGGCCGAAATCGAGGTCACGGAAATCGCGCCGGCCGAAGCCGATGGCCTGAAGGTCAACATTGCACGGGTCGATGCCTTCAATGCGGCCGGCGTCCCTTACAACGCGGTTCTGGCCGACGTGCGGACCAGCCTGCAGCGCCGCGCCGACGGCCGCTACGTGGTGCGGCTGAATAATATTTTTATAAATTCATATTCTATTCAATTCATTGATTAATACAGTCGTCAAAATAGTTCAACTATTGTTGTAAGTTTTATCGAATCGGACTATAGT
>DATFFA010000032.1:0-14143 GCA_035250605.1 Variovorax sp.
GAGATCACGCCGTCCAGGCTGCGCGCCAGCACCATGATGCGGGCCACCGCGGCGTGCGCGGTCTGCAGCATCTCGTAGTTGTCGCTGTTGACCGGGATGTTGGTGTGCACGTTGCCGTCGCCGGCGTGCATGTGCAGCGCCACCCAGACCCGGCCCTTGAGCACGCGCTGGTGGATCGCGTTGCACTCGGCCAGGATGGGCGCGAATTCGGCGCCCGAGAAGATGGCGGCCAGCGGCGCGCGGATCTGCGTCTTCCAGCTGGCGCGCAGCGAATGGTCCTGCAACTGCGGGAACAGCACGTCGATCTGGTCCAGCCAGCCCTGCCACAGGGCGCGCACCTCGCGCACCAGCGCCACGGCCTGCGCCACGCGGTCTTCCAGCAGCTCGGCCGAGGAGATCTCGCTGGCATCGTCGCTCTTGCCCAGCGGCAGGTGGCCGCGCAGGAAGAAGGCCTCCAGCTCGTCGGCGAGCTGGAGCTTGTTCTGCAGCGACAGCTCTATATTGATGCGCTCGATGCCGTCGGTGTATTCGGCCATCCGCGGCAGCGGGATCACCACGTCCTCGTTGATCTTGAAGGCGTTGGTGTGGCGGCTGATGGCGGCCGTGCGCTTGCGGTCCAGCCAGAACTTCTTGCGCGCCTCGGGACTGATGGCGATGAAGCCCTCGCCGCTGCGCGAGTTGGCGATGCGCACCACCTCGGAGGTCACGCGCGCCACGGCGTCGGCGTCGTCGCCGGCGATGTCGCCGAACAGCACCATCTTCGGCAGGCCGCCATGCTTCTTGGACTTGGTCGCGTAGCCGACGGCCTTGAGATAGCGGTCGTCCAGGTGTTCGAGGCCAGCCAACAACACGCCCGAGCGCTTCTGCTCGGCGAACATGAAGTCCTTGATCTCGACGATGCTGGGCACCGCGTCCTTGGCGTTGCCGAAGAACTCCAGGCACACCGTGCGGGTGTGCGCCGGCATGCGGTGCACCACCCAGCGGCAGCTGGTGATCAGGCCGTCGCAGCCCTCCTTCTGGATACCCGGCAGGCCGGAGAGGAACTTGTCCGTCACGTCCTTGCCCAGGCCCTCCTTGCGGAAGGTCTTGCCGGGGATCTCGAGCCGCTCGCTGCGCAGCTTCGTCCGGCCGTCGGCCGCGAAGTACTGCAGGTCGAAGACGGCGCTCTCGGCGTCGTGGATCTTGCCCAGGTTGTGACCGATGCGCGTGACCTCCAGCCACTCGGCCTCGGGGGTCACCATGCGCCAGGAGGCCAGGTTGTCGAGGGCCGTGCCCCACAGCACGGCCTTCTTGCCGCCCGCATTCATCGCGACGTTGCCGCCCACGCAGGAGGCCTCGGCCGAGGTGGGGTCGACGGCAAACACGAAGCCCGCGCGCTCGGCCGCGTCGGCCACGCGCTGGGTGACCACGCCGGCCTCGGTCCAGACGGTGGGCACGGGCTGCTCGAGGCCGGGCAGCGCGACCATCTCGACTTCGGTCATCGCCTCCAGCTTCTCGGTATTGATGACGGCGCTGTTCCAGGCGAGCGGGATCGCCCCGCCGGTGTAGCCGGTCCCGCCTCCGCGCGGGATGATGGTCAGCCCGAGCTCGATGCAGCCCTTGACCAGCGCGGCCATCTCGGCCTCGCTGTCGGGCGTCAGCACGACGAAGGGGTACTCGACCCGCCAGTCGGTCGCATCGGTCACGTGCGACACGCGCGACAGGCCGTCGAACTTGATGTTGTCGCGCGCCGTGAGCCGGCCCAGCGTGCGCATGGCCTTGCGCCGCAGCGCCGCGACGTCGCGGAACAGGGTGTCGAAGGACTGCACAGCTTGCGCCACGAGCGCCGTGAGCTCGCCGACCAGCGCGTCGCGCTGGGCGGCGGCGTCGGGGGTGCGCCGCTTCTGCACCTCGGACAGGCGGTGGTTGAGCGCATCCACCAGTTGGCCGCGGCGGCGCGGGTTGTCCAGCAGGTCGTCGACCAGGTAAGGGTTGCGCTGCACGACCCAGATGTCGCCCAGCACCTCGTAGAGCATGCGCGCGGAGCGGCCGGTGCGGCGCTCGGAACGAAGGGTCTGGAGCAGCTCCCAGCCGCGCTCGCCCAGGAGGCGGATCACGATCTCGCGATCGGAGAAGCTGGTGTAGTTGTAGGGGATCTCACGCAATCGCGCGGGCTCTGCGGCCTGCGACAACAACGCCGTCAACGCGGTCGGTGCATTCATCGGGGTGGGCCTCGGTCGGGCGCTGCGCGCCCCTGAACCAGGGCCGACGATTTTAAGTCAGTGGGCGCAGGCCGCGCCCGGCTTTCAGAACAGCACCCGGCTGCGGATCGTCCCCGGCACCTTGGCCAGCTTCTCGAGCGCAAGGTCGGAGTAAGCGGCGTCGACGTCCGTCACCACGTAGCCCACCTTCTCGTTGGTCTGCAGGTACTGCGATGCGATGTTGATCTTGTTCTCGGCAAAGACGCGGTTGACGTTCGAGAGCACGCCCGGCACGTTGCGGTGGATGTGCAGCAGCCGGTGCTTGCCCGGGTGCGCCGGCAGCGCCACCTCGGGAAAGTTGACCGAAGAGGTGGAGGTGCCGTTGTCGCTGTACTTGACCAGCTTCTCCGCCACTTCGAGCCCGATGTTGGCCTGCGCCTCCATCGTGGAGCCGCCGATGTGCGGGGTGAGGATCACGTTGTCCAGCCCACGCAGCGGCGACTGGAACTCGTCCTTGTTGCTGCGCGGCTCGACGGGGAACACATCGATGGCCGCGCCCAGCAGCCTCTTCTGCCGAAGCGCCTGGGCCAGCGCGTCGATGTCGACCACGGTACCGCGCGAGGCATTGATCAGGATCGACCCGGGCCGCATGGCCGCGAGCTCCTTGGCGCCGATCATCCATTGCGTGGCGGGCGTCTCGGGCACGTGCAGGCTCACGATGTCGCTCTGCAGCAGCAGCTCGTTGAGCGTGCGCACCTGGCGCGCGTTGCCGAGCGGCAGCTTGGTGACCACGTCGAAGAAGGCCACCTGCATGCCCAGCGCCTCGGCCAGCACCGACAGCTGCGCGCCGATCGAGCCGTAGCCCACGATCCCCAGCGTCTTGCCGCGGATTTCGAAGGCGTTCTCGGCCGACTTGAGCCAGCCGCCGCGGTGCGCCACGGCGCTCTTTTCGGGGATGCCGCGCAGCAGCAGGATGGCCTCGGCCAGCACCAGCTCGGCCACGGAGCGCGTGTTGGAATAAGGGGCGTTGAAGACCGCCACGCCGTGCTCGCGCGCGGCATCGAGATCGATCTGGTTGGTGCCGATGCAGAAGGCGCCGACCGCCACCAGCTTCTGGGCCGCGGCGAACACCTCGGCCGTCAGTTGGGTGCGGGAGCGGATGCCGAGGAAATGCACGTCGGCGACGCGGCTGCGAAGCTCCTCATCGGGCAAGGCCCCCGCCAGCGTCTCGATGCTGGTGTAGCCGGCCGCGCGCAGCACCTCGACGGCCGAAGGATGGATGCCTTCGAGGAGAAGGAACTTGATCTTGCTCTTGTCGAGGGAGGTCTTGCTCATAGGCGTGACGATTACCCTGGTTGGCTTCCCGCTCGAAGCAGGGCCTGAAAAACGGAAGGCGATGCTAGCATGGTGCAACGCAGCAATCAGATTTCGTCGGCTGTGCGGCCCGGGCGCGAAAAGGGTTTCCCCGGCTGGAGAGGCACCCTGCGGGTGCGACAAAATGTGACGCGGCCGTGTCATACGTACGGCCTAGCATGCGCGCTTTTGTTCTCTCCCTAGGAGTCTTCATGCAATTCAAGACGTTTGCCGTGGCATCGGCACTTGCGGCAACGCTTTCGGCACCTGCGATGGCCCAGACCGAAATCCAGTGGTGGCATTCCATGAGCGGTCCGCTCGGCGAATGGGTCAACGACCTGGCCAAGCAGTACAACGAGAGCCAGAAAGACTACAAGGTCGTGCCCACCTACAAGGGCCAGTACGACGAGTCGATGACGGCCGCCATCGCCGCCTTCCGTGCCGGCAACGCACCCGACATTCTTCAGGTGTTCGAGGTGGGCACCGCGACCATGATGGCTTCGAAGGGCGCCATCAAGCCGGTGGGCGAAGTGATGGAGTCGGGCGGGGCCAAGTTCGACCCCAGCGTCTATGTGCCGGCGGTGGCCGGCTACTACACGGCGCCCAACGGCCAGATGCTGAGCTTCCCGTTCAACAGCTCGACCACGATCTTCTACTACAACAAGGATGCCTTCAAGGCAGCCGGCCTGGACCCGGAAAAGGCGCCCACCACCTGGCCCGAAGTCATCGCGGCGGCCGACAAGCTCAAGGCCAGCGGCCACAAGTGCCCCTTCACGACGAGCTGGATGAGCTGGACCCAGCTGGAAAGCTTCTCGGCCTGGCACAACACCCTGTACGCGACGCAGAACAACGGCTTCGGCGGCACCGGTGCACGCCTGGCCTTCAACTCGCCGCTGCAAGTGCGTCACTTCGAGAACCTGGCCAAGATGGCGAAGGACGGCACCTTCGTCTACAAGGGCCGCAACAACACGGCCGACGCCGCCTTCCCCTCCGGCGAATGCGCCATGATGACCGGCTCGTCCGGCCTGTATGCCCGAGTGGCCAAGGACGCCAAGTTCAAGTACGGCATCTCGACCCTGCCCTACTACCCTGACGTGAAGGGCGCACCCCAGAACACCGTGATCGGCGGCGCCAGCCTGTGGGTGATGTCCGGCAAGCCGGCCGACCACTACAAGGGGGTGGCCAGCTTCTTCAACTACCTGTCCGACACCAAGGTGCAGTCCGAGAGCCACAAGCGCACCGGCTACCTGCCCATCACCACGGCCGCCTACAAGCTGACCGACGCCTCGGGCTTCTACAAGGAGAAGCCCGGCACCGACGTCGCCGTGACGCAGATGATCCGCAAGACCACCGACAAGTCGCGCGGCGTCCGCCTGGGCAGTTTCGTGCAGATCCGCACCATCGTCGACGAGGAAACCGAACAGATCTGGAGCGGCAAGAAGACCGCCAAGGAGGCACTCGATGCCGCCGTCAAGCGCGGCAACGAGCAGCTCGAGCGCTTCCAGAAGGCGAACAAGAGCTGAGGCCCTGGCTCGCTTCGCGGCAGTCCTGGCACCCCGCCCTGCCCTCCCCGCCAAGCGGAGAGCTTGCCTGCCGGTGAGGCGGGCGCCACAGTAGACTCGCACGCCCGCCCAATTCCACGCAGGGCGGGCGTTCTGTTTTTCGGGTTTGGAGGGATATGGAGAAACGCGTTCTTTTCCGGTCGGCCTGGCTGCCCTGGCTGCTGGTCGCGCCGCAGATGGCGGTGATCCTGGTGTTCTTCTTCTGGCCGGCAAGCCAGGCCATCTGGCAATCGCTGCAGTCGGAGGACGCCTTCGGCACCTCGACCGTCTTCGTCGGGCTGGAGAACTTCGAGACCCTGTTCGACGATCCGGCATACGTCGAGTCCTTCAAGGTCACGGCACTCTTTTCAGTGCTGGTGGCCGGCAGCGGCATCGCGCTGTCGTTGATGCTGGCCGTCTTCGCCGACCGCATCCTGCGAGGCGGCCTGGTCTACAAGACGTTCCTGATCATTCCCTACGCCGTGGCGCCGGCCATCGCGGGCGTGCTGTGGGTGTTCATGTTCTCGCCCAGCATCGGGGTGGTGTCGTACTTTCTTCGCTACATCGGCCTGGACTGGAACCACCTGCTCAACTCCAACCACGCGCTGACGCTGATCGTGGTGGCCGCCGTGTGGAAGCAGATTTCCTACAACTTCCTGTTCTTCCTGGCGGGCCTGCAGTCCATTCCCAGGGCACTGATCGAGGCCGCCTCGATCGACGGCGCCGGGCCGCTGCGGCGCTTCGCCACCATCCAGTTTCCGCTGCTGTCGCCCACCACCTTCTTCTTGCTGGTGATCAACATCGTGTATGCCTTCTTCGACACCTTCGCGATCGTGCATGCGACGACCGAAGGCGGGCCGGGGCGAGACACCGCGATCCTGGTCTACAAGGTGTGGCACGACGGCTTCAAGGCGCTGGACCTGGGCGGCTCGGCCGCGCAGTCGGTGGTGCTGATGGTGATCGTCGTCGTGCTGACGGTGATCCAGTTCCGCTACGTTGAAAAGAAGGTCCAGTATTGATGGCCGCCCATTCCCTCGCCCCTGACTTCGCCCTTCCTCTCGCCCTGTCCCGGAGGCAACACCATGGTTGAACGCCGCCCCGGCCTCACCGTCCTGTCGCATGTGGTGCTGATCCTGGGCATCGCCATCGTGGCCTTCCCCATCTATCTCGCCTTCGTTGCCTCCACGCACACGCGCGACGAGATCCTGCGGGTGCCCATGCCGCTCCTGCCGGGCGGCCACATGTTCGAGAACTACAGCGCAGCCTTGCTGGGCGCCGACACCCAGGGCGCGCGCGTGGTGGTGGGCCGCATGATGTGGATCAGCCTGGTCACGGCGCTGGTCATCAGCATCGGCAAGATCGCGATCTCGCTGCTGTCGGCCTTCGCCATCGTGTACTTCCGCTTCCCGTTCAAGAAAATCGTCTTCTGGATGATCTTCGTGACCCTGATGCTGCCGGTGGAGGTGCGCATCCTGCCGACCTACAAGGTGCTGGCAGACCTCAACATGCTCAACACCTACGCGGGGCTGACGGTGCCGCTGATCGCGTCGGCCACGGCCACCTTTCTGTTCCGCCAGTTCTTCCTGAGCGTGCCCGACGAGCTGGTGGAAGCGGCGCGCATGGACGGTGCCGGGCCGATGCGCTTCTTCAAGGACATCCTGGTGCCGCTGTCGCAGACCTCGATCGCGGCGCTGTTCGTGATTCAGTTCATCTACGGCTGGAATCAATACCTGTGGCCGCTCCTGGCCACCACCAGCGAGGACATGTATCCGGTGGTGATCGGCATCAAGCGAATGATCGCCTCGGGCGACGCCGCGGTCGACTGGAACCTGGTGATGGCCACGGCCATCCTGGCGCTGGTGCCGCCGGCGATCGTGGTGGTGCTGATGCAGCGCTGGTTCGTCAAGGGCCTCGTGGACACCGAGAAATAACCGACAAGAAGCAAACGACGCAATGGCTGCCATCTCTCTTCGCAACGTCATCAAGCGCTACGGCCACGGGGCCAAGGCCAACCAGGTCATCCACGGCGTCTCGGCCGACGTCAAGGACGGCGAATTCGTCGTCATCGTCGGGCCCTCGGGCTGCGGCAAATCCACGCTCCTGCGCATGGTCGCCGGCCTGGAGGAAATCAGCGCCGGCGAGATCGCCATCGGCAATCGCGTGGTGAACAACATCGAGCCGGCCCAGCGCGACATCGCGATGGTGTTCCAGAACTACGCGCTCTACCCGCACATGTCGAACTTCGACAACATGGCCTACGGGCTCAAGATCGCCAAGGTGCCCAAGGAGGAGATCAAGGCGCGCGTCGACAAGGCCGCCAAGATCCTCGAGCTGGGCCACCTGCTCGATCGCAAGCCGCGCGAGCTCTCCGGCGGGCAGCGCCAGCGCGTGGCCATGGGCCGTGCCATCGTGCGACAGCCGCAGGTCTTCCTGTTCGACGAGCCGCTCTCCAACCTCGACGCCAAGCTGCGCGCCCAGACCCGCCTGGAGATCCAGAAGCTGCACCGCGAGCTCGGCATCACCTCGCTCTTCGTCACCCACGACCAGGTCGAGGCGATGACGCTGGCGCAGCGCATCATCGTGATGAACGCCGGCGTGATGGACCAATTCGGCACGCCCGAGGAGGTGTATGCGCGCCCCGCCACCACCTTCGTCGCCAGCTTCATCGGCTCGCCGCCGATGAACCTGCTCAAGCACGCGCCGGGCGTGCGCCCCGGCATGATCCTCGGCATCCGTCCGGAGCACCTGATGCTCGACGCGAGCGGCTGGTCGGTGCAGGTCGAGTATGTCGAGCTGCTGGGCGCCGAGCGGCTGATCTACGGGCGCATTGGCGACGAGCAGCTGGTGGTGCGTGCCGACGAAAGCCAGCCGGCGCCGGTGGCCGGCGACACGGTGAAGATCGCGGCGCGGCAGGACAAGCTGCACTGGTTCGACGCCGGTTCCGGCAAGCGCGCCGCATGAAGCCCTGGCCATATCCCTACTGGATCGCACACCGCGGCGCCGGCAGGCTGGCCCCCGAGAACACCCTCGCCGCATTCCGCCTGGGCGCCGCGCACGGCTATCGCATGTTCGAGTGCGATGCCAAGCTCAGCGCCGACGGCGTGCCCTTCCTGCTGCACGACAGCACGCTCGAGCGCACCAGCAACGGCCACGGCGTCGCGGGCGAGCTGTCGTGGAGCGCGCTGGCCCAGCTCGATGCGGGCGCCTGGCACTCGCGCCGCTACGCCGGCGAGCCGCTGCCGACGCTCGAGGCGCTGATCCGCTTCTGCCTGGCCAACCGCCATCTGCTCGACATCGAGATCAAGCCCACGCCGGGCGAGGAGCGGCGCACGGGCGAGGCGGTCGCGCAGCTGGCGGGCCGGCTCTGGACGGCCACCGACCTGGCGCCGCCCGTCCTCACCTCCTTCTCGCCGGAATCCCTCGAGGGTGCGCGCTCGGCGCAGCCCGGCCTTCCTCTGGGACTCCTGCTCGATACCTGGTGGGACGGCTGGCTCGCCACCGCGCGCCGGCTGGACTGCGCGGCGATCGTCTGCAACTACGCGCTGTGGGACGCCGCCACCGTGGCCCAGGTGCATGCCGCCGGCATGCGCGCGCTGAGCTACACCGTCAACGACGAATCGGTGGCCCGCTGGCTGGCCGGGCTCGGCACCGACGGCGTCGTCACCGACCGCGTCGACCGCTTCAGCCCGGCCTGATCCCGCGCCGCCCGGCCCGCGGCAGCCGCCTTCTATGATCGACCCATGAGCTGGATGCCCCGTCTCGCGGCCCTGCTGCTGGCCGCCGTCCTCGGCAGTGCCGTCTTCGCGCAGGGTGCCGCCACGCCGCCGGAAGCCACGGTGGCCGAGCTGCGGACCCGGCTGGACGCCATCCCCTCCTCGGTGGAGAGCAACGCCGAGGTGCGCGAACTGCTCGCCCGCATCAACGCGATCGGCACCCAGGCGGACAAGTTCGTCGCGTCGCGCACCACGCGGCTCAGCGACCTCAACGCGCGCCTGGGAGAGCTGGGCAATCCGCCCGCGGCCGGCGCGCCGCCCGAAGACCCCGACATCACCGCCCAGCGCGCCGCCCTGCTGAAGGAACGCAACGCGCTCGATGCCGACATCCGGCTGGCGCGCCTCATCACCGTCGACGCGGAGCAACGCGGCAGCGAGCTGCTCGCCAAGCGCCGCAAGCTGTTCGAGGCCCAGCTCACCGAGCGCGCGCCCTCGCCGCTGGGCCGCCAGTTCTGGTTCGACATCAGCGACGCCTGGCCGGCCGACGTGGAGCGCCTGGAGAGCCTGCGCGACGAGCTGCGGACCGGCGTCGACACCGCGCTGCAGCCGGCGCACCGCATCTCGGTGCTGGCCAGCCTGGCCGCGGCATTGCTGCTCGCGCTCCTGGGCAACTGGGCGGCCGAGCACGGGCTGGTGCGGCTGGCCGCGCGCGTGCTGCCGCCCGGCCGGCTGCGCCGCTCGCTGCTGGTGATCGCGGTCGTGGGCGTCAACGTGGTGTTGGTCGCGCTGGCGGCGCAGGGCGTGTTCGCCACGCTCGACCGCCACGGAATCCTCGGGCCGCAGATCCGCAAGCTGGGCCAGGCGGTGGTGCAGTCCATCATCTTCATCGCCTTCGTGGTCGGGCTCGGGCGGGCTCTGCTGTCCAACCGGCGGCCGTCGTGGCGGCTCCCGCCGATTCCCAACACCATGGCCCGGCGACTGGCCCCCTTTCCCTGGCTCACGGCCCTGATCGCCGTGCTGGTCTGGGTGCCGAGCCAGATCAATGCGATCGTGGACGCCAGCTTCGCGGCCGTGGTCGCCACCCACGTGGTCACCGCGCTGGCGCTGACGGCGCTGATCGGCACCATGCTGCTGCGCCTGCACGAGCCCGCCGGCGCCGCGCCTGCCGATGCCGCCGCCAAGGAGGGGGCGGAGCCGGCGCCCGCCGAGCCGGAGCGCCCGCTGTGGATCAGCTTCCTGCTGAGCGCCCTGGCGCTGGCGGTCATCGTGATCTGGGTGCTGGTGGGCATCGGCTATGTCGCGCTGGCCAGCTTCCTGGCCAACCAGCTGACCTGGGCCGGCATCGTCGCCTCGGCCTTCTATCTGCTGTTCAAGTTCGCCGACGACCTGTTCATGGCCACGGTGGCCTCGAAGAGCGGACTGGGCCAGAAGCTGCAGAAGAGCTTCGGCTTCGCGCCGCGCACCCTGGACCAGGCGGCGGTGGCGCTCTCGGGCCTGGCGCGGGTCGCGCTCTTCTTCTACATGCTGATCGCGCTGGCCACGCCGCTGGGCACCAGCCCGGGCGAGGTGTTCCAGCGCAGCGGCCAGTTCGGCACCGGCGTCAAGGTCGGCGAGTTCCAGCTGGTGCCGGGCGCGATCTTCACCGCCCTCGCGGTGCTGGCCGTCGGCTTCGTCGCGCTGCGCGTGTTCAAGAAATGGCTGGGGGCGCGCTATCTGCCGGAGACTTCGCTCGAGCCCGGCATGCAGAGCTCGATCACCACGCTGCTCGGCTACGTGGGCGGCATCGTGGTGATCGCGGTGGCGATGTCGGCGCTGGGCATCGGCGTCGAGCGCATCGCCTGGGTGGCGAGCGCGCTGTCGGTGGGCATCGGCTTCGGCCTGCAGGCGATCGTGCAGAACTTCATCTCGGGGCTGATCCTGCTGGCCGAGCAGCCGGTCAAGGTCGGCGACTGGGTGGTGCTGGGCACGACCGAGGGCGACGTGCGGCGCATCAACGTGCGCGCCACCGAGATCCAGCTGGCCGACCGCTCCACGCTGATCGTGCCGAACTCGGAGTTCATCACCAAGACCGTGCGCAACATGACCCTCACCAACGCCGAGGGCCGCGTGCTGATCCGCCTGCCGATGCCGCTGTCGACCGATGCCAGGCTGGCGCGCGAGCTGATGCTCTCGGCCTGCGCCGACCATGGGGGCGTGCTGGTCGCACCCGCGCCCTCGGTCTCGCTCGAAGGCATCGAGAACGGCATGCTGATTTTCCAGGCCATTGCCTTCGTGCAGAGCCCGCGCCTGGCCGGTGGCGTGCGCAGCGATGTGCTGTTCACGATGCTGGAACGCTTCAAGCAGGCCGGGCTGCCGCTGGCGGCGCCGACCCTGGTGATGTCGCAAACCGAGCTGCCGGCCCCGCCGGCACCGGCACCGCCGACGCCGCCTCTCACGCAATAGGAACGGAGCCGAACCGAACCGCTGGGGCAGGCCAAGCGCAGCGTGAACGGATCGAATCTGTTGGCCGCAGCTCGATCAGCCGCGCCAGCCGCGCAGCAGCCACCACTGGACGCTGCCGCAGACCACCACCAGCGCGGCATAGGTCGCCATGCGCCCGTCGCGCCCGAACCAGGCCAGGCCGGCCACCAGCACGAGCAGCCCCACGGCGAAAGTGACCGCCACCTGGACCCAAAGGCCGACTGCCGCGCTGCGCCTGTGCAGGGCGAGCCGGAACAGCAGGGCGAGCAGGAGGGCCACGAAGAAGGCCGGCGCCGCGAAGTTGAGCAAATGGATCAGCAGGTCGAGCGCGGACATGAAAGGCAAGGGAGTGGCAGTCCGGGGTCATCCCTGGAGCGGAAGACTGCTGCCGGCCGCGGATTTTATAATCCCCGGTTATGTCAGTCTGGGCCCTTGGCTTGAACCACACGACCGCGCCGCTCGATCTGCGCGGTCGCTTCGCGTTTGCCATCGACCAGATCGCGCCCACGCTGCACAGCCTGCGCAGCTCCTTCGGCGCCCATCGGCATCCGGATGTCGAGGCGGCCATCATCTCCACCTGCAATCGCACCGAGATCTACTGCGCCGCCGACCACCTGGCGCTCGATCACACGGTCGACTGGCTGGCCCAGAGCGGCGGCGTCGCGCCGGCCTTGCTCCGCTCCCATGCCTACACCCTGCACGACGACAACGCGGCGCGCCATGCCTTCCGGGTTGCCAGCGGGCTCGACTCGATGGTGCTGGGCGAGGCCCAGATCCTGGGCCAGATGAAGGACGCGGTCCGTGTCGCCGAGACCGCCGGCTCGCTCGGCAGCACGCTGAACCAGCTGTTCCAGCGCTCCTTCGCGGTCGCCAAGGAAGTGCGCACCGCCACCGAGATCGGCGCCCACTCCATCAGCATGGCCGCCGCCGCCGTGCGCCTGGCGGCCCAGCTGTTCGAGGACCTGAAGCAGACGCGCGTGCTCTTCGTCGGCGCCGGCGAGATGATCGACCTGGCCGTGACGCACTTCGCGGCCAAGGAGCCCAAGTCCATCGTCATCGCCAACCGCACCCTGGAGCGCGGCGAGAAGCTGTCCTCGCGCTTCGGCGGCGAGGCGATGCGGCTGGCCGACCTGCCGGGGCGGCTGGCGGAATTCGACATCGTCGTGAGCTGCACCGCCAGCACGCTGCCGCTGATCGGCCTTGGCGCGGTGGAGCGCGCGCTCAAGCTGCGCAAGCACCGACCGATGTTCATGGTCGACCTGGCCGTGCCGCGTGACATCGAGCCCGAGGTCAAGGCGCTCGAGGACATCTATCTCTACACCGTCGACGACCTGGCCCAGGTGGTCCAGCAGGGCCACGCCAGCCGCCAGGCTGCGGTGGCCGAGGCCGAGGTGATCATCGATGCCGGCGTGCGCAGCTTCATGCACTGGCTCGACCAGCGCGGCAGCGTGCCGCTCATCCAGCAGCTCAACGCCCAGGCCGACGAGTGGCGCGCCACGGAGCTGGCCCGCGCGCGCAAGCTGCTGTCCAAGGGCGAGCCGGTCGAGGCGGTGCTGGAGGCCCTGTCGCGCGGGCTCACGCAGAAGATGCTGCATGGCGCCATGGCCGAGCTGCATGCCGGCGACGCCACGGCGCGCGAGCACACGGCGCAGGCCATCTCGCGGCTGTTCCTGCGCAAAGAGCGTTAGCGGCGCCCCGGGGGCGCGCTGCGCCCTTCCCGGCTCCTGCCGCATCGCGGCATGGGTCCTTCCCTGATCTTTCCCTTCTCCCCGTGAAACCCTTCCTGCGTCAACAACTCGAGCGCTTTGCGCAACGCCTCGGCGAGCTGGACTTCCTGCTCTCGCGCGAGGACATCATGTCCGACATGACGCAGTACCGCAGCATCTCGCGCGAGCATGCCGAGGTGACGCAGGTGGCGGGCCGCTACCAGCGCTACCTGCAGCGCGAGTCGGACCTGGCGGCCGCGCGCGAGATGCTGGACGACCCCGATATGGCCGAGATGGCCCGGGAAGAGATCGCCGGCGCCGAGTCCGAGCTGCGCTCGCTCGAGGACGAGCTGCAGCGCCTGCTGTTGCCCAAGGACCCGGAGGACGCGCGCAACGCCTTCCTCGAGATCCGCGCCGGGACCGGCGGCGACGAATCGGCGCTCTTCGCCGGCGACCTGCTGCGCATGTACATGCGCCACGCGGAGCGCGCGGGCTGGCGCTGCGAAATCGTGAGCGCCAGCGAAAGCGAGTTGGGCGGCTTCAAGGAAGTGGTGGTGCGCGTGGTGGGCGACGAGGTCTTCGGTTGGCTGCGCTTCGAGTCCGGCGGCCATCGGGTGCAGCGGGTGCCCGCGACCGAGACCCAGGGGCGCATCCACACCAGCGCATGCACGGTGGCCGTGCTGGCCGAGCCGGACGAGGCGCAGGCGGTGCAGATCAACCCGGCCGACCTGCGCATCGACACCTACCGCGCCAGCGGCGCCGGCGGCCAGCACATCAACAAGACCGACTCGGCGGTGCGCATCACGCACATCCCCACCGGCATCGTGGCCGAGTGCCAGGACGACCGCAGCCAGCACCGCAACAAGGCCAAGGCGCTGCAGGTGCTGTCCGCGCGTATCCAGGAGAAGGAGCGCAGCGAGCGCGCGGCCAAGGACGCGGCGCTGCGCAAGGGACTGATCGGCAGCGGCGACCGCTCTGACCGAATCCGTACCTACAACTTCCCGCAGGGTCGGCTCACCGACCACCGGATCAACCTCACGCTCTACAAGCTGCAGTTCATCATGGAAGGCGACCTGGACGAAGTGCTGGGCGCCCTGAAGGCCGCGCACGAGGCCGAGCAGCTGGCGGAACTCGAAGCGGCGGTCCAGTCGTGACCGGCGAAGACCATGGCGTCCTGCCGGTGACCATCG
>DATFFA010000033.1:0-22718 GCA_035250605.1 Variovorax sp.
GAGCTTGCCGTCGATCTGGTAGCGAGCCTGCGCCCCTTCCGGCGCGTGCTTGCGGATCTCCTTGCAATGCACCGGCGCTCCGAGGCGCCGAGGAGCGCTTTCCATGAACAAGAAAACCGTGCTGTCGCTCGCCGTGGGCGCAGCTTTCCCATGGCTGGCCGGGCCCGGGCTCGCCCAGACCCCTTCGGCCGCTGTCGACGAGCAGGCGCCCGAGCGCATCAAATCGCTCGGCGTGGTGACCGTCACCGGGGGCCAGCCGACCTCGCTGCCCGCGCAGATTCCCACCACCATCGAAGGCGTGACGCGCGAGGAGATCGAAACCCGCGTCAACGCCACCGACAGCGAGGACGCGCTCAAGTACCTGCCCAGCCTCCTGGTGCGCAAGCGCTACATCGGCGACTACAACCACGCCATCCTGTCGACCCGCGCCTCGGGCACCGGCAACAGCGCGCGCTCGGCGGTGTATGCGGACGGCATCCTGTTGTCCAACTACCTGGGCAACGGCATTGCCAACGGCACGAACTACGCGCCGCGCTGGGGCCTGGTGACGCCCGAAGAGATCGAGCGCGTGGACGTGATGTACGGTCCCTTCTCCGCCGCCTACCCCGGCAACTCGGCCGGCGCGGTGGTCGACTATGTGACGCGCATGCCGACGAAGCTCGAAGCGCATGTGAAGGCCGGCTACTTCTCGCAGCCTTTCGATCTGTACGGCACGCACAAGACCTTCGACGGCTGGCAGAGCAGCGCCTCGCTGGGCAGCAGGAGCGGCGACTGGTCGTGGTGGATCGACATCAACCGCACCGACAGCCGCGGGCAGCCGTTGACCTTCACCACCGCCACCGTCGCCTCGGGCGCGCCGGGCCGCGGCGGCCCACCGGTCTTCGGCGCGGTGCCGGGCCTGAACACCACCAATACCCCGTGGTACATCCTGGGCACCGGCACGGCGTACCACACGGTGCAGGACCATGCCAAGCTCAAGCTGGCCTACGACTTCTCGCCCACCGTGCGTGCCACCTACACACTGGGCTGGTGGCAGAACAGCTCGGAGGGCCGGCCCGAGAGCTATCTGGTCAATGCTGCCGGCCAGCCCGTCTACAGCGGGCCGGTCAACATCGGCGGGCGCAGCCATACGCTGGCACCCACCGCCTTTCCCCTGACCAGCGACCGCCAGACGCACTACATGCACGGCCTCTCCGTCAAGAGCAACACGCGGGGCGAGTGGGACTGGGAGGTGGCGGCCAGCCTGTACGACTACGCCAAGGACCAGCAGCGCGCGCCCACGGTCGCGCTGCCCCTGGCTGCCGTCGGCGGCGCCGGCACGCTGCAGGACCAGGACGGCACCGGCTGGAACACGCTGGCCGCCAAAGGCACCTGGCGGCCGCAGGGCATGGGCGGCGCGCACGTCGTCGACTTCGGCATCGGCCGCGATGCATACCAGCTCGCCATCGCAAAGAACAACGTGCTGGGCAGCTGGCTGGACGGCCCGGTCCTGCCCCGGGCCTTGGTCAGCCATGTGGGCGGCCGCGCGCAGACGCAGAGCGCCTGGGTGCAGGACAGCTGGGGCTTCTCGCCGCGATGGAAGGCCGTGCTGGGCCTGCGCTACGAGCACTGGCAGGCCAAGGACGGCTTCACCGCCACGGCAGGCAGCTCGCAGGTCTACGCCGCGCGCAGCGAATCGGACCTGTCGCCCAAGGCCGCGCTCGCCTGGCAAATGTCCAAGGACACGGTGCTCAAGGCCTCGGTGGGTCGCGCGGTGCGCTACCCGACCGTGGGCGAGCTCTACGGCGCGACTTCGGGCGGGGCGCTGTCCTTCATCAACGACCCGAACCTGAAGCCGGAGAAATCGTGGACCGGCGAGCTCTCGGCCGAGAAGGACCTGGGCAATGGCCTGGCGCGCGCCACGCTGTTCCACGAGACCACCCAGGATGCGCTCTACAACCAGCTCATCGCCAACTCGACCGTTTCGCGCGTGCAGAACATCGACAAGGTGCGCACCACCGGCCTGGAGCTCGCCTACACCGGGCAGGACGTCTTCATCAAAGGGCTGGAGCTCGGCAGCAGCCTCACTTACGCCGATTCGAAGATCGTGGCCAACGCCGCCTTTCCGGCGAGCGTGGGCAAGCGGCAGCCGCGCGTGCCGCGCTGGCGCTCCACCGTCTACGCCACCTACAAGCCCGATGCGCGCTGGGCCTTCACCGTGGCGGCGCGCTACAGCGGCCGCCAGTACTCGAACCTGGACAACAGCGACGTCAACGCCGATGCCTACTTCGGCGCCAGCAGGTACTTCACGGTCGACCTGCGGGTCGTCTATCGCATCGACAAGCGCTGGTCGGCCGCCTTCGGCATCGACAACGCCAACAACGAGCAGTATTGGAATTTCCACCCCTACCCTCAGCGCACCTACAGCGCCGAACTCCGCTTCGACCTTTGATTCACACTTGCCCAATAGGAGCCATGCCATGAACGACAAGCCATTCTTTCTTCGCCGGGGCCTCGCCGCCGTTTTTCTGCTCGCGGGGGCTGCCGGCGCGCTGGCCCAGGCGCCCTTGCCGGGTGCTGCCGCCGTCGATGTGCGCGATGCGTGGGTCCGCGCCTCGGTGCCCGGCCAGAGCGGCACCGGCGCCTTCATGAAGCTCAAGGCACCCGCTGGCGCGCGACTGGTCGGCGCGTCCACGCCCGTGGCCGGCGTCGCCGAGGTCCACGAGATGAAGATGGAAGGCGACACCATGCGCATGCGTGCGGTGGAGGGCGGGCTCGCGCTGCCGGCCCGGCAGACCGTCGAGCTCAAGCCCGGCGGTTATCACCTGATGCTCATGGACCTGAAGCAGCCCCTGGCCAAGGACAGCACCGTGCCGCTGACGCTGCGTTTCGAGGATGCCAAGGGGCAGAAGAGCACGCTCGACCTGAAGGTGCCGGTGCTGGCCGGACCCGTCGCGCCCGCGAGCGGCGCGCACAAGCACTGAGAGGCCCCAGGGCCCTGCGCATGGAGTAAGCTGCCCGGACACAAAAACCCCCCTCGCAGGAGACCGCCCATGAGCGACGCCAAGCCCTTCGCCTTCAGCCAGTTCGTTCCGGGATTCGACTTTCTCCAGAGTCTTGCGAGCGGCGCGTCGGGCGGCGGGAACAGCGCCGTGCCGGGCATGCCGAGCCTGTCGAGCTGGGTTGCGCCGACGCTCAGCGTCGAGGAGGTCGACAAGCGCATCCAGGAGCTCAAGACCGTGCAGTACTGGCTGGAGCAGAACGGCCATGCGCTCAAGGCCACCATCCAGGCGCTGGAGGTGCAGAAGATGACGCTGTCCACCCTGCGCGGCATGAACCTCCGCATGGAAGACCTGGCGAACGCCTTCACGCGGTCGGCCGCGACGCCGCCGGCCCCGGCCGCCTCGGCGGCACCCGCACCCCGCGCGCAGGCGCCCGAGCCTGAACCCGAACCCGAACCGGAAGAAGCCGCCGAACTGGAAGAAGCCGCCGAGCCGGAGGAGGCGGTCGAAGTGCCGGCGCCCAAGCGCGCCGCCAAGGCCAAGCGATCCAACGGCCCCGCCGCGCCGGAGGCCGCGAATGCCGGCGTGGTGGACCCGCTTCAGTGGTGGGGGGCGCTCACGCAGCAGTTCCAGCAGATCGCCAGTTCGGCCCTGAAGGACGCCTCGCAGATGAAGGTGCCCGCCGCGGGCCAGCCGCTGGCGGAGGCGGTCGGCCAGGCCACGGGCGCGGCCGCGCGCACGCCGGCACGCAAGACGGCGACTGCCGCGAAGAAAGCGCCGGCCGCGGCCAAGAAGACGACGAGCGCCAAGCGAACGCGCCAGCGCTGATTTCCAACCACGTTGCCGGGGAGTCCGAGTCCATGAAGCTGTTTCCCACGGGCCACGCCACCCATCCCCAATGGCGCATGGCAGCCGGGCTGGTGCTCGCGCAACTCCGGGCGCAGATGGCGCTGCCGGACTATGCGCACTCGCCCACGCTCGGCCTGCTCTACATCACGGATCACTATGCGACCGAGGCGCAGGAGATCCTGGATCACCTGGGTGCCGAGCTGCCCGAGATCACCGACTGGTCGGGCACCGTCGCTGTCGGCATCTCGGCCAACAACGCCGAGTACATCGACGAGCCGGCGCTGTCCGTCATGCTGTGCATGCTTCCGAGCGACCAGTACCGCGTGTTCTCGGGCGTGGCGCCGCTGGCCGGCTCGGAGATGAGCGGCTTCGCGGCTCACACGGCGCTGGTGCACGCCGACCCCGGCACGCCGGACCTCACCGAGCTGGTTGCCGAGATGGCCGGGCGCACAGATACCGGCTACCTCTTCGGCGGCCTGTCCTCGGGCCGGGGCGACGCCCTGCAGTTCGCCATCGGCGGCAACGGCAACATCCGCGGCCATGGCGCCGCGGGCGGCGTGTTCTCGGGAGGACTGTCGGGGGTGGTCTTCGGTGAGGGTGTTCGCCTGGTGTCGCGCGTCACCCAGGGCTGCCAGCCGGTGTCGCGCGAGCGCGAGATCACCGAGGCCGAGGGCAACCTGCTGCTCAGGCTCGACGGCGAGCCGGCGCTGGACGTGCTGCTGGCCGAGCTGCGCGTCTCGCTGGAAGCACCGCAGGAAGCGATCGAGGCGGTGCGCGGCACTTTGGTGGGCCTGGTCGACGCGGGCAGCGACGGCATCCGGCGCACCGGCGACCTGGGCGCCGACGTGCTGGTGCGCCACATCATCGGTCTCGATCCCACGCGCCGCGGCATCGCGATCGCCGATGTGGCCGAGGCCGGCATGCGCATGAGCTTCGTGCGCCGCAACGCACAGGCGGCGCGCGCCGACCTGATGCGCATCTGCGCCGAGATCCGCGAGGAGCTGGAGCCGCAGGAGCAGACGCTCGCCACCGCGCGTGCGGTGGCGGCCGGCGAGGCCGAGGCCGCGCCCCATCCGGCGCGCCGCATCGCGGGCGCGGTGTACGTGAGCTGCTCGGGGCGCGGTGGCCCGCACTTCGGTGCGCCCGGCGCCGAGTTGCAGATCGTGCGCCATGCCCTGGGCGATGTGCCGCTGGTCGGCTTCTTCGCCGCGGGGGAGATCGCGCGGCACCACCTGTATGGCTATACGGGCGTGCTGACGGTGTTTGCGGCGAACGACTAGCGCAGAAAGCGCTCGGCCAGGAGCACCCAGTAGGCCGCGCCGATCGCCACGTTGCCGTCGTTGAAGTCGTAGCCGGGGTTGTGCACCATGCAGGCGCCGTGGCTGTCGCCTTCGCCGTTGCCGATAAGCAGGTAGCTGCCGGGCACGCGTTCCAGCATGAAGGCGAAGTCCTCGCTGCCGGGCAGCGCCGGGCCCTGCAGCGTGACCCGCTCGGGGCCCAGCAGTTCCAGCGCCACCTCGCGCGCGAAGGCGGTTTCTTCCGGCGTGTTGACCAGCACGGCATAGCCGGGCCGCCAGTCGATGCGCGCCTGCACGCCGAAGCTCTCGGCCTGTGCCGCGATCAGCGCCTTGATGCGCTGCTCGAGCCTGACGCGGACCTCGCGGTCGAGCGCGCGCACGCTGAGCTCCAGCGTGGCGCCCTGCGGGATCACGTTGTTGGCCTTGCCGGCGTGGATGGCGCCCACCGTCACCACCGCCATCTGCAGGGGGTCGATGTTGCGAGACACGATGGTCTGCAGCGCCAGCACGATGCTTGCCGCCGCCACGATCGGGTCGGCCGTGCGATGCGGCATTGCGCCGTGGCCGCCGACGCCCGTGAGCGTGACGGTCGCGTAGTCGGAAGAGGCCATCGCCGGCCCGTCGCGCAGCGCCAGCCGGCCCTGCGGCAGGCCGGGCATGTTGTGCATCGCGAAGATGGCATCGCAGGGGTATTTGTCGAACAGCCCCTGCTCCATCATGCGCAAGGCGCCGCCGCCGCCCTCCTCGGCCGGCTGGAAGATCAGGTTCAGCGTGCCGGAAAAGCGCCCGCGCTCGGCCAGGTGGTGCGCGGCGGCGAGCAGCATCGCGGTGTGGCCGTCATGGCCGCAGGCATGCATCACGCCGGCGTGGCTGCTCGCGTAGGCGAGGCCGGTGCTTTCGTCGATGGGCAGGGCGTCCATGTCGGCGCGCAGGCCCAGGCGGCGTTCGCCGTCGCCGCGCACCAGCCGTCCGACCACGCCGGTGCCGCCGAGGCCGCGTTCGACCTGGTAGCCCCAGGCTTCGAGCCGCTCGGCGACCAGCGCGGAGGTGCGGTGCTCGTGGAAGCCGAGCTCGGGATGGCGGTGGATGTCGCGGCGGATGTCGATGAAGGCATCGGCCCGCGCGTGCAGGTCTTCGAGGAGCGTGCTCATGATTCGGCTTACTGCGGTTGCAGGTGGATGGACTTGGCGATATCCCGGTAGCGCGCGGTCTCGGCCTCGAAGAATTTGGTCGATTCGGCCAGCGACATCGGTGGCGACGCGACCTGAGTCTGGGCCGCGAGCTGCGTGCGCACCGCAGGGTCCTTCAGGGTCGCGCCGATGGCCTTGTGCAGTTTCTGCACGACGTCCTCCGGCGTGTTCTTCGGCACCATGAAGCCGCTCCAGATCTTGTAGCTCAAGTTCTTCAGCTCCTTGCCTTCGCTCGCGGTGGGCACGTTCTTCAGCAGCTCGGAGCGCTGGGTGCCCAGCTGCCCGATGACCTTGAGCCGGCCCTGCTCGGCCAGCGCGCCCATGGCCGCGCTGTAGACCAGCACGGCGAAGTCGACCTGCCCGCCGCCGAGGTCCTGCAGCAGCGGCGCATTGCCCTTGTAGGGTGCGTGCATCAGCTTGATGCCGGCATCCTGCTGCACCTTCTCCAGGATCAGGTGGTAGAGCGAGCCGACGCCCACGCTGCCGTAGGAGAGCGGCTGGTCGGTCGATTTGCGGGCCAGCGCGATCAGCTCGTCCACGCTGTTGGCCGGCAGGTCCTTGCGGGCGACGAACACCATCACCGCATCGGCCACCGGATGCACCAGGCGAAAGTCCTCGGTCTTGAGCTTCACGGCCGCATTGGCCAGCGGCGAGAGGATCACCTCGTTGGCAGAGCCCTGGAAGATGTAGTGGCCATCGGGCGGCGCCGCCAGCACCTTCTGTGCCGCCATCGCACCGCTGACGCCGCCGAGGTTCTCGACCAGCACCTGCTGGCCCAGCTCCTTGCCCAACGGGGTGGCAAAGATGCGCGCCAAGGCATCGGACGGCCCGCCGGCAGGATACGGGACCATCAGGGTGACCGGCTTGGCGGGGTAGCTCTGGGCGAAGGTCGCGCCCACGGCCAGCAACAGGCCGCAGGCGAGGAGATGCGAACGCTGGAAGAACGATGTCATCGTGGAACTCCGGGTGGGGCGCCGGCGCGATTGCCGGATGCGGACGAATGCTAGGAGCGGGTACTGTTGACGTCCAATGCATTGTTGGCTGCATTAGCATGAGTTCAATGCAGCTCTTCGCAGGCCTTCGCCATGACGCTGGTCCAACTCAGGCATCTGATCTCGCTGGCCCACACAGGCTCCTTCAGCAAGTCCGCGCAGGCCTTGCATCTGACCCAGCCGGCCCTGAGCCGCAGCATCCGTGCGCTGGAGGATGAGCTCGGCATGCCACTGTTCGACCGCGTGGGCCGCAGCAACGAGCTCACCGCCTTCGGCCGCGAGGTGCTGGAGCGCTCGCGCCACCTGGTCTCCGAGGCCGACGAGCTGCGCGACAGCGGCCGGCGGCTGCGTGAAGGGGAGGGCGGCACGGTGCGCATCGGCATGGGCTCCGGCCCGGGCGCGATGCTGATGACGCCCTTCCTGATGCACATGGCGAAGCATCACCCGAGGATGCGCGTGGCGGTGGCGCGCGGCGGCACAGATTTGCTCGTGCAGTCGCTGCGCGAGCGCAGCCTCGATGCGCTGGTGGTCGATGCGCGCTCGCTGGAGCCGGCGCCCGATCTCGAACTCGGCCTGGTGCGCGAGATGCGCGGTACCTTCCTGTGCCGCCGCGGCCATCCGCTCGCGCGGCTGCGTTCCGTGGCTTTCGAGGCGGTGCAGCGCTACCCGATCGCCTCCACGCCGCTGAGCGACGAGGTGGCGCGCACCCTGGTCGAGGCCTACGGCCCGCAGGCGCATCCCGCGCACTGCGTGACCCTGCAATGCGAGGAGGTCCCCAGCCTGGTGGAGGTGGTGCGCCAGAGCGATGCGGTGCTGCTGGCCATCCGCGCGGCGGCGCCCGGTCTGGTCGAGCTGAAGATGGATCCGCCGATGGATGGCGTGGCGCGCTTCGGCCTCGTCACCCTGCGCCGGCGCACCGAGGCGCCGGCGCTGGCCATCCTGCGCGCGCTGATGCAGGCGCTGATGCGCGACTGAGCCTCAGGCGCCGGCAAAAGCGAAGTCGACCTCGGGCTTCAGCCCGCTCACGATGCGCGCGATCGATCTCCCCGAGCCGCAGGCGTGGGTCCAGCCCAGCGTGCCGTGGCCGGTGTTGAGGAACAGGTTGGGCAGGCGCGTGCGGCCGATCAGCGGCACATTGCTGGGCGTGGCGGGACGCAGGCCCGTCCAGAACTGCGCGCGCGACGTGTCGCCGGCACCGGGGAAGAGCGCTTCCACGCGCCGCACGATGGCCTCGCAGCGCACGCGATTGAGGTCGCGGTCGTAGCCGTTGAGCTCGGCCGTGCCCGCGATGCGCAGCCGGTCGCCGCTTTCCGAGGTGTAGCGCGAGAAAACCAGCTTGTATTCGTCGTCGGTCAGCGAGACCTGGTGTGCCTTCGTGGCGTCCTTCACCGGCAGCGTGACCGAGTAGCCCTTGGCCGGGTAGATCGGCAGCCGGATGCCCAGCGGCGCGGCGTAGAGCGGCGACAGCGAGCCCATCGCCAGCACGACGGCATCGCCGCGGATGCGCTGGAAGCGGCCCTCGCTGTCGGTGGCCTCCACGTGGTCGATGCGCCCGCCCGCCTCACGCAGTGCGGTGACGGTGTGGCTCATGAGGAACTGCACGCCGTCGGCCGCGGCCAGCGCGACCAGCTCGCGCGCGAAGCGGTTCGCATCGCCCGACTCGTCCTCGGCCGTGTAGGTGGCGCCGGCCAGCTGGGGCCGGATGTGGGCCAGCGCCGGCTCGATGCGCACCGCCTCGTCGGCCGAGACCACGCGGCGCTCGCAGCCGAGGGCCCGCATCTGCTCGGCCGGCTTGAGCGCGCCGTCGAACTCCTTCTGCGTGGTGTAGAAGTGCAGGATGCCTTGGGTGCGCTGCTCGTACTGCAGTCCCTTGTCGCGGCGCAGCTGCTGCAGCAGATCCCGGCTGTAAGTGCCCAGGCGCACGATCTGCTCGATGTTGCGGCGGGTGCGCGCCGGCGTGCATTCGCGCAGGAAGGCCAGGCCCCAGAGCCACTGGCGCAGGTCGCCGCGCAGGCGGAAGAGCAGCGGCGCATCTTCCTTGCCCAGCCATTGCAGCAGCTTGAGCGGTGCGCCGGGATTGGCCCAGGGCTCGGCATGGCTCACCGAGATCTGGCCGCCGTTGGCGAAGCTGGTTTCGGCGGCCGGCTTGGCCTGCCGGTCGATCACGGTCACTTCGTGGCCGAGTTGGCGGAGGTAATAGGCCGAGGTGACGCCGAGCAGGCCGGCGCCGAGAACGATCACGCGCATTGCAGGAACCTTTCAGGTTGCAACGCTCGGACGCGACGAAAGCAATGGAAGCTCGTGAAAAAGAACAAAGCAACCGGCGCACGCGTCCGAGTTGCCGCTCCCCCTGTCCTCGGTACCTGAGAGATTCATCCGCTGCGCCCGCAGCGGACTTGCTCCTTCGGTGCGTCGCGTGGCGCGACGGCTCTCCAGACGGCTTTGACAGTTGGTGCAGTACAGGCTCGTGGTTGCGAGCCGACCTGAGCGTTTATGGGAGTTTGCGCCTTCGGTGGGGCCGCCTCGCAGCGGCCCGCTCTCCTGCAGTGGGGCGGATTGTAGGCGGCCCGGGCCACGTCACCAAGCGTGGCTGCGGATGCCCCTGCCGCCTCGATCTCGATCGCCTCAGGCCCGGCGAAGTCGGGTGAAGAGCTCGAACTCCCAGTTGCGCATGCCCAGCAGCAGCGTGTAGCCCTCGCGCTCCTTGGGCGAGAGCTTCTGGTCGGTCTGGTGCTGCTGGGCGAAATCCTGGGCCACGCGTTGCAGGCGGTCGAGGAAGGCCGGGGCCAGGCTCTTGCTGATCGAGCCGTGCACCAGCAGCAGGCCCTCGGCCGGCCCGTCGAAGCCGCCGCGGTAGTAGTCCAGCACCACGTTTTCGCGGAAGAAGTCCATCACCGGCCCGTGGGGGCGCCAGCGGAAGGTCTTGGCGAGCTTGAGCCGGTAGCGGTTGAGTGGTCGCAGCTCGATGATGCCGATGCGGTCCAACTGTGCCAGGTAGCCGATGCATTCGGCCTCGCTGATCCGGTAGGCGGCGACGATCTGCTCCAGCGTCCACTGGCTGAGCACGCAGATGGCCAGGAGCAGCAGCTTCTTGTCCTTGACCACCGCCTTTTCCTGCTCGAGCGTCAGCTCCTTGAGCAGCGGCTGTGCATCGGCGACGCGCCGCGCCAGTTCGGCGAAGTCGATTTTCAGCGCCCGGCAGATCGCATCGACCCGCGTGAGCGGCATGTCGCCCTTGGCGAGCATGCGCTTGACGCTGGACTCGGCCATGTCCAGCGACTTGGCGAGGTCCGCATAGGTCATGTGGGCGGTCTTCAGCTCGTTCTTGAGAGCCTGGACGAGGTCGATGGTGGTGCTCATGGATCGGGTATTGGTTTTTGATACCGGCGGGCGTGAAAAAGTACTCCGTATCGATTCTCGATGCTCCTTCGGAGGTTGACAACCTACATTCCGCCGCACCGACCTCTCACCGGGAACCGCCATGCCCCTCACGCTCCTCTCCCACCGCGAACGTGTTCTGTTCTTCTTCTTCGCCTTGCTTCTGCTGCTGGCAGTCGCCGGGCCATCGCTGCCTTCGCCGGGGACGGGTGGCGCCCCCTTTGCCGATGAGCGCGACTGGTTCGGCCTTCCCCACGCGATGGACGTGCTGAGCAACCTGCCCTTCGCGGCGCTGGGCGTCTGGGGCTTGCGCTGGCTCCACTGGCACGACCAGGCGCACGAGCACGTGCAGGACGCGGTGCCGCTGCACCACGCGGTGGCCCAGCCGCCCGTCAACCTGCTCGACTGCGCCTGGATGTTCTTCGCCGGCCTGGTCATCACGGCCGCCGGCTCGGCCTTCTACCACCTGCAACCCGACGCCCTGCGCCTGGCGGCGGACCGTGCCGGAATGACGGTGGCCTTTGCCGGGCTGATCGGCTGCGCTGTCTGCGAAAGGGTGAGCGCGCGCGCCGGCTGGCCGGCGGCCTGGTTCGTGCTCGGCTCCGGCTTGCTGGCGGTGGCCGTCTGCCAGGAAACGGGCAACGTGATGCCCTGGGCACTGGTCCAGTTCGGCGGCATGCTGCTGGTGCTCGTGCTGGCGCTCGTCCGGCAGCCCGCACCGGGCGCCATCGGCCTGCGGCTGGGCTGGGTGATCTTCTTCTATGCGCTGGCCAAGCTGTTCGAGCTGTCCGACCGTGCCATCTACGAGGCAACGCATCACCTGCTGGCCGGCCACAGCCTCAAGCACCTGACGGCGGCATTGGCGGCGCTGCCCGTGCTTCATGCTCTGCAGGCCATGGGCCGCCAGACGCTGCGGCACAATCCGGGCGCGGCCGCCGTGACGGCCTGAAGGAGCCCGCCAGGGCGATTCGAATGACGACACCCGCCGACGCCTCCGTTGCATCCAGCGCGCCCACGCCGAACGCGCACGCCAACCAGTTCGCCCTGCTCGGGCAGCGGCGCTTCGCACCCTTCTTCTGGACGCAGTTCGCAGGGGCGGCGAACGACAACCTGTTCAAGTTCGCCTTCACGGTGATGGTCACCTACCAGCTGCAACTGAGCTGGATGCCGCCCGCCATGGCGGGGCTGGCGATCGGCGCGCTGTTCATCCTGCCCTTCCTGCTGTTCTCGGCGACGGCCGGGCAGCTCACCGACAAATACGACAAGACGAAGATGATTCGCTTCGTCAAGAATCTCGAGATCGCGATCATGGTGCTGGCCGCCTGGGGCTTCATGCGCGCCGACGCGGTGCTGCTGCTGGCCTGTGTCTTCCTGATGGGGCTGCATTCGACGCTCTTCGGGCCGGTCAAGTTCGCCTACCTGCCGCAGGTGCTCGATGCGCGCGAGCTCACCGGCGGCAACGGCATGGTCGAGATGGGCACCTTCATCGCCATCCTGCTGGGGCAGGTGGCCGGCGGCCTGTTGGTCGCACTTCCGGGCATCGGCCACACGACAGTGGCCGTGGCTTGCCTGCTGCTGGCGCTGGTGGGGCGGGGCGTGGCGCAGGCGATTCCGCGCATTCCGGCGACCGATCCGGGCTTGTTGATCAACTGGAATCCGGTCAGCGAGACCTGGCGCAATCTGCGGCTGGCGCACGGCAACCTGGTGGTGTTCCGCTCCCTGTTGGGCATTTCGTGGATGTGGTTCTTCGGCGCCGTCTTTTTGAGCCAGTTCCCGAGCTTCGCCAAGGAGGTGCTGCACGGCAACGAGCAGGTGGCCTCGCTGCTGCTGGTGGTGTTCTCGATCGGCATCGGCATCGGCTCGCTGCTGTGCGAGACGCTCAGCCGGCGTCAGGTGGAGATCGGCCTGGTACCGCTCGGTGCGATCGGCATGAGCGTGTTCGCCATCGACCTGTACTTCGCATCGCGTGGCCTGTCGGCCGCCAGCGAGATGGGCTTGACCGGTTTCCTGGCCCAGCCGGCCCACTGGCGGGTGATGGCCGACCTGGGCCTGCTGTCGCTCTTCGCCGGACTCTACAGCGTGCCGATGTACGCACTGATCCAGCTGCGCAGCCAGCCCACGCACCGCGCACGCATCATCGCCGCCAACAACATCCTCAATGCCCTCTTCATGATCGCCAGCGCGGTGATCGCAGGCGCGCTGCTCAAGGCCGGCTTCACGATCCCGCAGATCTTCCTCTTCACCGGCATCGCCAACGCGGTGGTTGCCTTCTACATCTTCATGTTGGTGCCGGAGTATCTGCTGCGCTTCTCCGCCTGGCTGCTATCGCACGTGGTCTACCGCTTCGACGTGAAGGGGGAGGAGCACATCCCGGCCGAAGGTGCCGCCGTGCTGGTTTGCAACCATGTGAGCTTCATCGACGCCGTGCTGCTGATGGCCGCCAGCCCGCGGCCGATCCGCTTCATCATGGACCACCGCATCTTCCGCGTGCCGGTGCTCGGCTGGCTGTTTCGCTTGGCCAAGGCCATTCCGATCGCATCCCAAAAGGAAAACCCGACGGCCTATGAGGCGGCTTTCGCCAGTGCCGTGCAGGTGCTGCGCGAGGGCGATCTGCTTGCCATCTTTCCCGAGGGCGCCATCACGCGCGACGGCACGCTGCAGCCCTTCAAGGGTGGCGTGATGAAGATCCTCGAACACGCTCGCGCCGAGGGCATCGACGTGCCGGTGATCCCGATGGCGCTGACCAACCTCTGGGGCTCCTATTTCAGCCGCATCGAGGTGCGCGACGGCGAGCGCGTGGCGATGGTGCGTCCCTTTCGGCGGGGCTTCTTCAGTCGGGTCGGGCTCCATGTCGGCAGCGCGATGGCGCGCGCCGAGGTGCAGCCGGAGGTCCTGCAGCGGCGCGTGGGCGGGCTGCTGACCGGCCAGCCGAGCTGATGTTCTTTTTGCCCGACGGCTTCTGGCATTCGATCACCTGGTTCGGTGACAGCGGCTTCCTGCTGCCGGTCGCAGCGTGGATTGCCGTGTGGCTGGGCGTGCGGACGGTCACGCGGCCGATCGCATGGCGTTGGCTCGTGCTGTTCGGTTCGGCGGGTGCTCTGGTGGCGGCTTCCAAGATCGCCTTCATGGGCTGGGGTATCGGCAGCGCGATGCTCAACTTCACCGGCATCAGCGGCCATACCATGCTCTCGGCCAGCGTCTGGCCGGTGGCCTTCTGGCTGGTCGCCGCGCACTGGGAGCCTCGCGTGCGCGCCTCGGCTGCCACATTCGGCTGGGCCTTTGCCGGGCTCATCGGGCTGTCGAGGCTGGCGATCTATGCCCATTCCAAATCGGAAGTGGCGGCCGGGTTCGCGCTGGGCGCCGCCGTCAGCGCGCTCTTCCTGTGGCGGCAGTATCACCGGCCGCCACGCCTTCACTGGGTCCTGCTGTTGATCAGCATCGTCTCGCCGCTGCTGTTCCTGCGTCCCGGAACGCCGGCGCCCACGCAGGACGCGCTCGGGCTGCTCGCCGTGCGGCTCGCCGGCACCGAGCGGCCCTTCACGCGCGAAGACCTGTTGCGGCGCCGGCAGCGCATCGGTATCGATTGAAGATACCCGGGGCGGCGAGAGCCGCCACCAGTGCAGGAATTTGAACCCCGCAGCGAAGGCGCGAACCATCATCCGCGCACCTTCACTACGCCGCGAGGCATTCATGCAACCCTCTACACCCACCGTCTCCATCCAGCGCGATACCCGAGCCTGGCAGGTCCAAGTCTGGATCTCCTTCGGGCTGGCCGTGTTCCTCTGCGCCACCGGCCTCGGCTGGCTGCCGGGGCAAGCGCTGGATCGGGCCTTCATGGTGATGGGCTACGTGTTCTGCCTGTCGGCAGCCTTCGTGCTGGCGAAGTTCGTGCGCGACAACCAGCACGGTGCAATCCCCGGCGCAGGCGACACGCCGATGTGGAAGCTGGTGGTCTGGGGCGGCTTCTTCACCGCCATGAGCCTGACCGGCTGGGGCCTGCTGCGCATGGACATCAGCGAGACCTACAAGGCCTTCCTCGGCGTGAGCTGGCTGTTCCTGATCAGCAGCGCCTTCACGCTGGCCAAGACCCTCCGAGACCGTCACGAGGCCGACCTCGTCGAAGCGCGCCTGCAGGGCCGACGCGAAGCCCGCGCCGAAGCAGGCCGCGGCGAATGACGGCGCACCGACTTCAAACCCCTCATTCCGGAGAACACATCATGAAGAAGTCCTTTGTCACGGCGTTGATCGCAGCCTGTGCTGCACTGGCGGGCGTTGCCGCCCCGCTTCAGGTTCATGCGCAGAGCGAGGCCTCGGCCGCGATTTCATTGCTGCCTGTGGCCTCGGTCGTCGGGACCGCCTCGCTGGCCGGCAGCGCGGCGAGCGCGGTCGTGGCCTTGCCGGCGGCGCTGTCGGTGGCTGGGTCGACGCTCACCGTGGTGGCGGTCGAGGCCTCGGCGGACGGCACCGTTTATCTACTGGAGCGTGCATCCGACGGCGCCCGCGCCAGCGTCAAGGTGCTGGGCCGTGCCGTCCATGGCAGCGCGGTCGTGGCCGGCACCGTGGTGACGGTCAGCGTGATCGGTAGCGGGATCGTGCTGTCGGCGGCCGGCGAGGTGCTGGCCTTCGTGCCCAACGCGATCGGCCGCGCGCTGCTCTACAACGAGAGGCTGTCGTGAAGCGCATCCCCACCAACTTCGGCAACTACGAGATCGAGTACCGAAGCCGCGTGCCGCGCGTAGGTCGCGGGTTGCGGTCGATGATGCACCTGATCGCAGCCGCGCTGGCGGTGGTGCTGGCCGGCCTGTTCCTGTTTCCGCTCAACGCGCACGCCGGCCGCTCCTGCGAGGAACACCGGCCGAATGCGGCCACGATCATCAAGGGCCTGGAGCTCGCCCAGCGCACGGCGCAGCAGCTCGACGCCAGCGGCGCTCAGGTGGTGCTGCTGGCGCGCGCGGGGCAGGACTTGGGCAAGTACGGGCTGCGCTACTCGCATATGGGCCTGGCCTACAAGACCGAGGCGGGCGCCTGGCGCGTGGTGCACAAGCTGAACCAGTGCAACACGGCGACAGCGGGGGTCTACCGCCAGGGGCTGGGCGAGTTCTTCCTCGATGACTTGTGGCGCAACGAGGCCGCCTGGGTGGTGCCTGCACCCGCCGTGCAGGCGCAATTGAGGACGGCGCTCGAAGAGTCGCCCGCGCGCATCACGCGGCTGCACATCCCCTCCTACAGCATCGTGAGCTATGCCTGGGGCGACAGGTACCAGCAGTCGAACCAGTGGGCGATCGAGACGCTGGCCGCGGCCATGGAGCCCGCGACGATCCGCACGCGCGGGCAGGCGCAGGCCTGGCTGAAGTTCAAGGGTTACGAGCCCACCACGCTCAAGCTCGGGCCGCTAACGCGCTTGGGCGGCCGCGTCGGAGCGGCCAATGTGTCCTTTGACGACCATCCCAACGAGAAGCGTTTCTCCGACCGCATCGAGACCGTGACGGTCGATTCGGTCTTCGCCTGGATGCCGAGGGCGGGACTCGGCGCGGCGCCAGTGACGCTGCGTCTATGAGGTCGCGGGCGCGCACGCCCGCCGATCACAGCCCGCGGGAAGACCAGCTTGCAGGGCGACTGAGCAAGACGCTGTGGCAGCGATGCCTTTAAATCGGCACCTTTGATGAACCGGAGCAACTGAATGAGCAGCAAGTCCCTGCGCCTGTCGGAGAAGTGGTTCCGCCGCGGCCTTTGGGTGGTGGCCCTGGTGTTCGCCACCTTCCTGATCGGACTCGGCAGCACGATCGTCGGCGACCTGCCGCGGGTGGAGCGCACGCTGACGCTCGACGACTTCATCGACCGCCCGGCGGCCGAGCCGCTGCGCCAGACCATCCGGACCAGCCAGCGCACCGAGCAGGAGGCCACGCGCGAGCGCGAGCAGGCCGAGCTGGCGCTTCTGGCCGCGCAGCAGGCCAGCCGCACTTCGCGCGAGACCTTCGGCAACTGGCTGGCGACGCGGCGCGTGACCGCGCAGCCCGACCAAGACACCGAGCTCATCGCCCGCACCAAGGCGCTCGATGCGCTGAAGACCAAGGAGAACGAAGCCGAACGCGCCGTCGGGGCACAGCGCCAGATTGCGCTCGATGCCCGCCAAGCGCGCCAGAGCGCGCAAGAAAAGCTCGCCGTCCTCGAGGAGGCGGCGCGAAAGGCGCTCCAGGCGGAGAACAGGCGCGTCGAACTGCGTGTGTTCGCCTACCGACTGGCCCTGACCCTGCCGCTGCTGGTGATCGCGGGCTGGCTGTTCGCGAAGAAACGCAAGAGCACCTGGTGGCCCTTCGTATGGGGCTTCATCTTCTTTGCGCTGTTCGCCTTTTTCGTCGAGCTGGTGCCCTACCTGCCGAGTTATGGGGGTTATGTGCGCTACGCGGTCGGCATCGTGCTGACCGTGCTGGTGGGACGCTACGCGATCGTCGCGCTCAACCGCTACCTCGCGCGCCAGAAGCTTGCCGAGGCGCAGCCCGACACCGTCCGGCGAAACGAGCTGAGCTACGACACCGCGCTGGCGCGCCTGGCCAAGAGCGTCTGTCCGGGTTGCGAGCGGCCGGTGGATCTCAAGAACACCGAGATCGACTTCTGCCCGCACTGCGGCATCGGCCTGTTCGACCACTGCCGCGCGTGCAAGGCACGCAAGAGTGCCTTCTCGCGCTTCTGCCACGCCTGCGGGACCGTCGCGGCATCGCCCCCGAGCGATGGCCTGCCGCCGCTTCAGGTCCAGCCGGCGTCCACCACGTAGTCCTGCGCGCTGCACATCCTCGAATCGTCGGCCGCAAGGAAGAGTGCCATGCTGGCGATGTCCTGCGCCATCACGCGGCCCGGCAGGCATTGGGCGGCGTCGATCTGGATCTCGGACTCGGGCTTGACCCACAGCTTCAGCTGGCGCTCGGTCATCACCCAGCCCGGCACGATGGAATTGACGCGGATGTTGGCCTTGCCGAGGTCGCGTGCCAGCGAACGGGTAAGCCCGCGAGCGGCGGCTTTGCACGCCTGGTAGACCGGGTAGCCGGCGCCCTTGATCATCCAGCTGATCGAGCCGAAGTTGATGATCGATCCGCCGCCGGCTGCGCGCATGTCGTCCGCCACGGCCTGCGCCGCGAAGAACTGGTGCTTGAAGTTGATCGCCACCAGCGCATCGAAGTCCTCGCTCGTGATATCGGCCATCTCGTGGCGGCGGTCGTTGGCGGCGTTGTTGAGCAGCACGCGGATCGGCCCGAAGCGCGCGCGCACCGCGGCAATGGCCGCCTGCAGCGCGGCAACATCGGTGACGTCGCACGCATGGAACAGCACCGCGTTGTCGCCTTGCAGCTTCGCCGCCAGTGCCTGGCCAGCCGCGACGTCGATGTCGCAGAAGCCGACATGCGCGCCTTGCGCATGGAAGGCGCGCACCAGCGCTTCGCCGATGCCGGTGGCACCGCCGGAGATGAAGACGCTGCGACCGGCGAGCGATGGATAGCGCGCCGAATAGGGAGAGTTCGTTGCCGTCATGATCGGGGTCCGTGCGAGTGGAGGAGCTGCCGCGGTGGGCGCGGCCGAGTGATTCTCTACGTCGCGGCGGGGGCGCGCCAGTCCGCGCGCAAGTCCTCGCGCGTGCGGCGTATGGCTTAGGTCGTGTTCCCGCGGGCGCGGCTTGTGGCTACGCTCCATGCATTCGATACGAGACTTGCAGCCATGTTCAGCCAGCTCCTTCGCCGCCACGCCGCTGCCGGCCTTTACCTTGCCTCCGTCGCCGCCGCCTTGTTGTCGGCGGCGAGCCTGGTCGCCTATGCAAAGGAGCCGGACGCCATCCTTCTGTTCGCGCCCGGCAGCACGCCGCCGGCCTCCGAGACGACAGGCGCCGCGGAGTAGCTCAGATGCCGCGCGCGCGGTCGGCCTTGAACTGCGCGCGGAACTGCGAATAGGCGCCCGCATCGATCGCCGCGCGGATCTCGCGCATCAGGTTCAGGTAGTAGTGCAGGTTGTGGATGGTCGTGAGCATCGGCCCGAGCATCTCGCCGCAGCGGTCCAGGTGATGCAGGTAGGCGCGGCTGAATCCCTCGCGCCCGCCCTCGTTCCACGGCACGCCCGAGGCGCCCGCGCAGGCATGGCAGCTGCAGCTTGGATCGATCGGCTGCGGGTCGTTCTTGTGGCGCGCATTGCGCATCTTCAGGTCGCCGAAGCGGCTGAAGAGGGTGCCGTTGCGCGCATTGCGCGTGGGCATCACGCAGTCGAACATGTCGACGCCCTGGGCCACGCCTTCCACCAGGTCCTCGGGCGTGCCGACGCCCATCAGGTAGCGTGGCTTGTGGGCCGGCAGCCGGTGCGGCGTGTGCGCCATTATGCGCAGCATCTCCTCCTTGGGCTCGCCGACGCTGACGCCGCCGATCGCGTAGCCAGGGAAGTCGAGCTCGACCAACTGCGCCAGCGACTCCTCGCGCAGGTTCTCGTACATGCCGCCCTGGACGATGCCGAAGAGGGCATTGGGATTGGCGAGGCGCGCGAATTCGGCCTGGCAGCGTCGGGCCCAGCGCAGGCTCAATTCCATCGACGAGCGTGCCTCGGCCTCGGTCGTGATGTGGCCTCGGGTGTCGTAGGGCGTGCACTCGTCGAACTGCATGACGATGTCGCTGTTGAGGATGGTCTGGATCTGCATCGAGACCTCGGGCGTGAGGAAGAGCTTGTCGCCATTGACGGGCGAGGCGAACTTCACGCCTTCCTCGCTGATCTTGCGCATCGCGCCCAGCGACCAGACCTGGAAGCCGCCGGAGTCGGTGAGGATGGGCTTGTCCCATCTCTCGAACCGATGCAAGCCGCCGAAGCTCGCCATCACGTCCAGGCCTGGACGCATCCAGAGGTGGAAGGTGTTGCCCAGGATGATCTGCGCGCCCATCTCTTCGAGGCTGCGCGGCATCACGCCCTTGACGGTGCCGTAGGTGCCCACGGGCATGAAGATCGGCGTCTGCACCACGCCATGATTGAGGGTGAGGGTGCCGCGGCGCGCGTGGCTGTCGGGATCGGTGGCGAGGAGTTCGAAATTCAGCATGCGTTGTCTCTTGGTCGGTTCGCCCGGGCCAGCAGCATCGCGTCTCCGTAGCTGAAAAAGCGGTAGCGCTCGCGAATGGCGTGGGCGTAGAGCGCCATGACGCGCTCGTAGCCCGCGAAGGCGCTCACCAGCATCATGAGCGTGCTCTTGGGCAGGTGGAAGTTGGTGACGAGCAGGTCCACGTGCGCGAAGGCGAAGCCCGGCGTGATGAAGATGCGGGTGTCGCCGCTGGCTTCGCCGCTCTTGGCCCACGATTCGAGCGTGCGCACGGTGGTGGTGCCGACGGCGACGACTCGGCCGCCCCGCGCCTTCGCCTCGGCGATCGCGCGCTGCGTCGCCTCGGGCACCTCGTAGCGCTCGGCATGCATCTGGTGCTCGGCGATGTTCTCGGTCTTGACGGGCTGGAAGGTGCCGGCGCCCACGTGCAGCGTGACGCTGGCGCGTTGCACGCCCCGTGCCTGGAGCTCGGCAAGCAGTGCCTCGTCGAAGTGAAGCGCCGCCGTCGGCGCAGCGACGGCGCCGGGCACGCGGGCGAACACGGTCTGGTAACGGCGCTCGTCCTCCTGCGAGTCGGCATGCTCGATATACGGCGGCAAGGGCACATGGCCGCAGCGCGCCATCAGCGCGTAGGGGTCCTCGCCCGTGGGGCTGTCGAAGCGCAGGCGGAACAGCGCACCTTGCTCGTCGGGCCAGCGGCCCAGCAGCGTCGCCTGGAAGCCGCCCGTCATGGCGAGCACGGTGCCCACGGGCGGCTTCTTGCTGACCTTCATGTGGGCGACCACCTCGTGGTCTTGCAGCACGCGCTCGACCAGCAGCTCGAGCTTGCCGCCGGTGGGCTTCTCGCCGAAGAGGCGCGCCTTGACCACGCGGGTGTCGTTGAAGACCAGCAGGTCGCCCGCGCGCAGCAGCGAGGGCAGGGCCTTGAAGATGCGGTCGGCGGGCGGTTCCGCCGTGCCGTCGAGCAGGCGCGAGGCGCTGCGCTCGGCGGCGGGATGCTGCGCCACCAGCTCGGGCGGCAGGTCGAAATCGAAATCGGAAAGAGTGAAGGCGCGCATGAATCTTGAGGGCCCGACGGGCCCGTGCCAAGGAGGCGAGGGAAAGGGAAGGGAGGCCGAAGAGGCGGGCAGAATTGTCCCATGCCCGCCGCCGCCAAGTCCCTGCCCCCGGAAAAGCCTGTCGAGGCGCCGGGCGCCGGCCTGAGCGCGGTGCAGCGCGCGCTGCGCAAGCTGGGCCTGGTGCGCGACATCGACTTTGCCCTCTACCTGCCGATGCGCTATGAAGACGAGACCCGCATCGTGCGCCTGGCCGACACGCGCGATGGCGAGATGGCGCAGATCGAGGCGGTGGTGACCGAGAGCGAGGTCGTCTTTCGACCCCGCCGCCAGCTGATCGTGACGGTGGACGACGGCAGCGACACCTGCCAGCTGCGCTTTTTCAACTTTTATCCGTCGCAGCAGAAGCAGCTGGCGGTGGGCGCGCGGGTGCGCGTGCGCGGCGAGGTGCGGGGCGGCTTCGTCGGCCGGCAGATGATGCACCCGAACGTCAAGGCCGCGGGCACCGAGCTGCCCCAGGCGCTGACGCCGGTGTACTCGACCGTCGCCGGCCTGCCGCAGCCGGTGCTTCGGCGCGAGGTGCGCTCCGGCCTGGCGCGGGCGGTGCTCGACGAGACCATTCCCAAAGGGTTCGCGCCGCAGGGGGCGTGGGATCTGCGGCGCGCGTTGCATTTTCTGCACTACCCGGCGCCCGACGTCGCGATGGCCACGCTGGAAGACCACAGCCATCCGGCCTGGCAGCGGCTCAAAGCCGATGAACTGCTCGCGCAACAGCTGTCGCAGCTGCAGGCGAGGCGGGCCCGAGGTGCGCAGCGGGCGCCGGTGCTGTCGGCGGCTGCCTCGTCGAATTCGCTCGGCCAGGCGCTGCGGGCCGTCCTCCCGTTTGCGCTGACCGGCGCCCAGCAGCGCGTGGTCGAGGAGATCGTCCGCGACCTCGCGCGCGAAGTGCCGATGCACCGGCTGCTGCAGGGCGACGTGGGCTCGGGCAAGACCGTGGTGGCGGCGCTCGCAGCGGCGCGCTGCATCGACGCGGGCCACCAGTGCGCGCTGATGGCGCCCACCGAGATCCTGGCCGCGCAGCATTTCGGCAAGCTGGTCGGCTGGCTCGATCCGCTGCTGGCCGAGCGTGGCCTGCGGGTGGCCTGGCTCACCGGCAGCCAGAAGAAGAAGGAGCGCGACGCGATGTCGGCAGCGGTCGAGAACGGCGAGGCCGCGCTGGTGATCGGCACGCATGCAGTGATCTCGGAGAAGGTGCGCTTCCGCCAGCTGGCGCTCGCCATCATCGACGAGCAGCACCGCTTCGGCGTCGCCCAGCGCCTGGCGCTGCGCGGCAAGGCCGGGGGACAGCTCGAGCCGCACCTGCTGATGATGAGCGCCACCCCGATCCCACGCACCCTGGCGATGAGCTACTACGCCGATCTCGATGTTTCCACCCTCGACGAGCTGCCGCCGGGCCGTACGCCCATCGTCACGAAGCTGGTGGCCGAGCACCGGCGCGACGAGGTCATCGACCGCATCCGGGTCCAGCTGGAACAGGGCCGGCAGGTCTACTGGGTCTGCCCCCTCATCGAGGAGAGCGAGGCGGTCGATCTGCGGAACGCGACCGAGACGCGCGACGAACTGGCGGGCGCGCTCGGCGAGGAAGTGAGCATCGGGCTCCTGCATTCGCGCATGCCGACCGCCGAGAAGCAGGCGGTGATGGAGGCCTTCACCGCCAACCGGCTGCAGGTGCTGGTCAGCACCACCGTGATCGAGGTCGGCGTCGACGTGCCCAATGCTTCGCTGATGGTGATCGAGCATGCCGAGCGCTTCGGCCTCTCGCAGCTGCACCAGCTGCGCGGCCGGGTCGGGCGCGGCGCGGCGGCCTCGGCCTGCGTGCTGCTCTATGCGCCGAACGAGGGCGGCCGGGTCGGCGAGGCCGCC
>DATFFA010000034.1:0-19703 GCA_035250605.1 Variovorax sp.
GGCTCCGTCCGCGCCGCTGCCGGCGAAGGCGGTGCGGACTTCTCCGGCGCGGCTGACTTCGCGAGTGCGGCCTGCTTCTCGGGCGTGGCGGCCGCGGGCGCTGCCGCCTTGGCGGACTCTCGCTTGGACGGGCCCGGCGCAGCAGGAGCTGCCGGCGCAGGCACCGACGACGCCTGCGAAGACGTCGTGGCCGAGCTCGATGTCGCCGTGCTCGGAGCCGCCGGCGCCGTCGGCGGCTCGTCCGAAGCCGGCTTGCGGTCCTCCAGCGTCAGCGCCGCCGTCACCTGGTTCAGGAAAGGCGGGTCCGCCAGTTGGCGCGTGACATACAGATACCAGCCGATGAAGCCGATCCCCATCGCCAGCCCCAGCAGCGCCAGGCGCAGCCAGAAGCCCGCCGTTTCCGCCGGCAGCAGCGCCAGCGGATCGTCGCGGCGCCAGACGCGGGCCGAACGGGCGGGCGCGCGCGGGTGCGCCTGGTTGAGGGTCTCGAGGGCCGAGGGTCCCGTGGCCACGAAACCGGGCAGGCGGCGCGCGCAGCCGATGCAGAACTTCGCGTTCTCCCGGTTCTCGCTTCCGCAAGCCCCACAAAGGACGGGCATGGATGAATTCCTCCGTAATCGCCAGAAGCCACCCACTGTCCACGCGAACGCGTGCCTGTCTGTCGGCCGTTTCCTACCCAATGCTTCGGAGATTGGCGCTTGCCAGCCGTCCGCACCACCGGCGCCCCCCCGGTTGTGGCGGATCGCCTTGGCTTGCAGGTGAGCGACCCCACACTTGCCGATTTGTCCGACACGGGGAGGCGACACAGGCCCATCCGTCGGCGCGCGGAGGGCCTTAGCGTGAAATCTCCACTTGCATGAAAGGACCTCCCATGATCAAACGCCAGCTCGAGGGCATGAAGGTTGCCATCCTCGTGACGGACGGCTTCGAGCAGTCCGAGATGATCGAGCCGCGCCGCGTGCTCGATGCCGCAGGCGCGGACACCAGCCTTGTATCGCCAAAGAAGGGCGAGGTGCGCGGCTGGAAACACCACACGCCGGCCGACCGCTTCGAGGTCGACATCCCGCTCCAGCAGGCGGCAGCCCACGAGTACGACGCATTGGTCCTGCCGGGCGGCGTCATGAACCCCGACGCGCTGCGCATCGAGGAACAGGCCGTGGCCTTCGTGCGCGATTTTGTCAAGGCCGGCAAGCCCATCGCCGCGATCTGCCACGGCCCATGGACCTTGATCGAGGCGGACGCGGTCAAGGGACGCACGATGACCTCGTGGCCGTCGTTGCGCACGGACCTGCAGAACGCAGGCGCCAAGTGGGTCGACTTGGAGGTGGTGGCCGACGGGCCGCTGATCACGAGCCGCAAGCCCGCGGATCTGCCGGCTTTCAACAGGGTGATGGTGGAAGCGTTCGCCGGCGTGCACGCGCACGCCTGAGGCCGCGAGTGCGATCGACAAAGGCCGAAGCTACTTGTAACTGCGCGCGTCCTCGATCACCTTGCCGTCGTTGGGCAGGCTGCCGGGCTCCATCAGCTCGACCTCCCCGCGCAGCTTGGTGACATCACGCACCGCCTCGGCAACGCGGCGGGCGAGGCCCTCCGGCTCCGAGGCGCATTCGAGCCTGAGCGTCATGCGGTCCTCGCCCATCTCGCCCTCGACCACCAGCCGTGCGCGTTGCACCTCGGGAAAGCGCCGCGCGATCTCCGCCACCTGGCTCGGATGCACGAACATGCCGCGCACCTTGGTGGTCTGGTCGGCCCGGCCGAGCCAGCCCTTGATGCGGGTGTTGGTCCGCCCGGTGGGGCATTGGCCCGGCAGCACGGCCGAGAGGTCGCCGGTGCCGAAGCGGATCAGCGGGTAATCGGGGTTGAGCGTGGTGACGACGATCTCGCCCACCTCGCCCTCGGGCACCGGGTCGCCGGTGCCGGGGCGCACGATCTCGACGATCACGCCCTCGTCGAGCACCAGGCCTTCGCGTGCCGCGGTCTCGTAGGCGATCAGGCCCACGTCGGCCGTCGCGTAGCACTGCAGGCCGGTCACGCCGCGTTCGGCGATCCAGTCACGCAGGCTGGGCGGAAAGGCTTCGGCCGAGACGAGCGCCTTGGTCAGCGAGGGCAGGGCGATGCCCCGCTCGGCCGCTTTCTCGAGGAGGATCTTCAGGAAGCTCGGCGTCCCGGTGTAGCCCGCGGGCTTGAGCTCGGCGATCGCGTCCACCTGCTGTTCGGTTTGACCGGTGCCGGCCGCGAACATCGTGCAGCCCAGGGCGCGCGCCCCGCTTTCCATGATCGCGCCCGCCGGCGTCATGTGGTAGCTGAAGCTGTTGTGCACCAGATCGCCGCTGCGAAAGCCCGCGGCATGGAGCGCGCGTGCCGTGCGCCAGTAGTCGCTCGCCTCGCCTTCGGGCTCGTAGATGGTGCCGGGGCTGGCGAACACGCGCAGCATCCGCGGGCCGAAGCGAATGGCGGAGAAGCCGCCGAAGGCATCGCGCGCGCGCTCTGCCTTCTGCCGCTCCAGCAGCTCGTGCTTGCGCGTGACGGGCAGCCGGGCGAGCGCCTCGCGGCTGGTGATGTCAGCGGGCTTCACCCCGTCGAGGATGTTCGCGAAGGCGGGAGCGGCGGTCTGGGCCTGGGCAATCTGCTTCGGCAACGCAGCCAGCAAGTCCTGCTCGCGCTCCGCCGGGTCGCGCACCTCCAGCTTGTCGTAGAACGCCGTCATGCCAGCCACCTCTTGCGGCGCTTGTAGCTCTTCACGTCGCGGAAGCTCTTGCGGTCCGCGCCGCCCACGCCCAGGTAGAACTCCTTGACGTCCTCGTTCTCCCGGAGGCTGTGCGCCTCGCCGTCCATCACGATGCGGCCGTTCTCCAGGATGTAGCCGTAGTCGGCATAGCGCAGCGCCATGTTGGTGTTCTGCTCGGCCAGGAGGAAGGTCACGCGCTCCTTCTGGTTCAGGTCCTTCACGATGCCGAAGACCTCGTCCACGATCTGCGGTGCCAGGCCCATCGAGGGCTCGTCGAGCAGCACCATGCTGGGGTTGGCCATCAGCGCGCGGCCGATGGCGCACATCTGCTGCTCGCCGCCCGAGGTGTAGGCCGCCTGCGAGGTGCGCCGCGTCTTCAGGCGCGGGAAGTAGGCGTAGACCTTCTCCAGCGTCTGCGCCACTGCGGCCTTGCCGTCGGTGCGGGTGTAGGCGCCGGTCATCAGGTTGTCCTCGATGGTGAGGTGGGCGAAGCAGTGGCGGCCCTCCATCACCTGGATCAGCCCGCGCCGCACCAGCTCGGCCGGCGACAGCGCCTCGATGCGCTCGCCGCGCAGCGTGATGTTGCCCTTGGTCACCGCGCCGCGTTCGCCCGCGAGCAGGTTGGAGACCGCGCGCAGCGTGGTGGTCTTGCCGGCGCCGTTGCCGCCGAGCAGCGCCACGATGCCGCCCTCGGGCACCTGGAGCGAGACGCCCTTGAGCACCAGGATCACGTGGTTGTAGATGACTTCGATGCCATTGACGTCGAGGAGGATGTCGGCTTGCTTCATGGTTGTGTGTGGAGCATTTGGAAGCCCGGCGGCGCCGCGCTTCCAGATGCCGGCTCCGCAGAGCCGGGATCGTTCACGCCTCGTTCAGGACTGGCAGTCTTCCGGCGGCCGCGCGCTGAGCTTCTTCTCGGCCGCGTACTTGGCCGCGGTGGAGCGCACCAGCGGCTTGATCACCTGCTCGTCGCCCTGCAGCCAGTCGGAGGTGAAGTTCCACTTCGTGCCGTCCCAGGTGTGGATGCGCGCCCACGACGCCCCCATGTGGTCGGTGCACGAGGTGCTGATCGGCCGCATCACGCCGGCGAAGCCCAGTGCATCCAGCTTGGCCTGCGTGAGATTCAGGTTCTCCAGGCCCCAGCGCACCTGCTCGCCGGTCACGACCTTGCCCTTGCCGAAGCGTTCCTGCGCGGCGCGGATGCCTTCCACGCCGAGCATCGCGCTCATCGCGCCGCGCATGTAGAGCACCTGGCCCACCTCGGTGCGCGGGCCGGTGCCCTGGCCCTTGTCGTGCACCATGGTCAGCACGTCCTTGACCAGCTTGGACTGCGGCTCCGCGCCGTGCTGCATGGTCACGGCGTTGTAGCCCTTGGCACCGTCGCCCACGTCCTTCACGTCGGGCTCGGCGCCGGCCCACCACACGCCGTACATCTTCTCGCGCGCATAGCCGGTGGCTTGGGCTTCTTTCAGCGCGGTGGAGTTCATCACGCCCCAGCCCCACAGCAGCACGTAGTCCGGCCGGTTCTGGCGGATCTGCAGCCAGGTGGCTTTCTGCTCCACGCCGGGTGCGGTCACGGGCAGCAGCTGCAGGTCGAAGCCGTGCAGCTTGGCGCGCTCCTGCAGCAGCGGGATGGGCTCCTTGCCGTAGGGGCTGTCGTGGTAGACCAGCGCCAGCTTCTTGCCCTTTAGCTTGTCCAGGCCGCCCTCCTTCTTGGCGATGGCCTGCAGGATCGCATCGGAAGCCACCCAGTAGGTGCCGGCGATCGGGAAGTTCCACTTGAACACCGTGCCGTCGGCGCTCTCGCTGCGGCCGTAGCCGATGGTCACCACCGGGATCTTGTCCACCGGCGCCTTTTCGGTGATGGCGAAGGTCGCGCCGGTCGACAGCGGCTGCACGAACGAGGCCCCCTTGCCCTTGAGCCGCTCGTAGCACTCCACGCTGCGCGCGGTGTCGTAGCCGGTCTCGCACTCCTCCCAGCTGAGCTTGACCCCGTTGAGGCCGCCGCGGGCGTTCACCAGCTTCAGGTAGTCCACATAGCCATTGGCCCACGGCGCCCCGTTGGGCGCGTAGGCGCCCGTGCGATAGGACAGCACCGGGATGAACTGCTCCTTGGTCTGCGCGACGGCGGCCAGGCAGGCCATGCATGCGGCTGCTGCGATGATGGAATTGACGAGTCTCATTGAATGTCTCCTTGAATCGGTTCTTGGGTGCGGGGGACTCTGCGAAGTGCGAAATTGCGGTACTGCGATATCAATAAGGGAAGGGCCACAGCCGAAGCTTCTGCTTGGCCGTGGACCACAGCCGTGCCAGCCCGTGCGGCTCCACGATCAGGAACCAGACGATCAGGCCGCCGAAGATCATCAGCTCGGCATGCGCGATGCCCGCGGTCGAGATCTCGATGCCGAACAGCCCGGCCAGCAGCGGCAGGAACTGGTTGAGCGCGATCGGCAGGATCACGATGAAGGCCGCGCCGAAGAAGCTGCCCATGATCGAGCCCAGCCCGCCGATGATCACCATGAAGAGCAGCCGGAAGGAGTAGTCCACCGAGAAGGCCGAGGGCTCCCACGCGCCCAGGTAGATGAAGGCCCACAGCGCGCCCGCCAGCCCGATGATGAAGGAGCTCACGGCGAAGGCGCTGAGCTTGGCGTACATCGGGCGGATGCCGATCACCGCGGCGGCCACGTCCATGTCGCGGATCGCCATCCACTCGCGCCCGATGGCGCCGCGCACCAGGTTCTTGGCCATCAGCGCGACCAGGGCCAGCACGACCAGGCAGAACAGGTACTTGCTCACGGCGCTTTCGATCGGCAGCCCGAACACCTGCAGGTTCGACACCGCCACCGAGCCCGAGGGCGTGTCGAGCGTGAACCACTTGATGCGCAGGAACATCCAGTCGGCGAAGAACTGCGCCGCGAGCGTGGCGACTGCCAGGTACAGGCCCCGCACGCGCAGGCTCGGCAGCCCGAACAGGATGCCGAAGACGGTGGCGCACAGCCCGCCGAGAATCAGTGCCGGGATCAGCGGCATGTTCGGAACGCGGGCGAAGAAGTTGTAGGCGCCGTAGGCCCCCACCGCCATGAACGCGCCCGAGCCCAGCGAGATCTGGCCGCAGTAGCCCACCAGGATGTTCACGCCCACCGCGGCCAGCGAGAAGATCAGGAAGGGGATCAGGATGGCGCGGAACAGGTAGTCGCTCGCCAGCAGCGGCACGCCGACGACGGCGAAGGCCAGCAGCAACATGATGAACACCCGGTCCTGCAGGATCGGGAAGATCTGCTGGTCGGCGCGGTAGCTGGTCTTGAACTGGCCGTTTTCGCGGTAGAGCATGTGAAATCCGATGGTCCTGAGCTTTGTCGAAGGGTCACACGCGATCGATGATCTTTTCGCCGAACAGCCCCTGCGGCCGGAACAGCAGGAACAGGAGCGCGAGCACGTAGGCGAACCAGATCTCGATGCCGCCGCCCACCAGCGGCCCGAGGTAGACCTCCGACAGCTTCTCGCCGACGCCGATGATCAGCCCGCCGAGGATGGCGCCGGGCACCGAGGTCAGTCCGCCCAGGATGACGACCGGCAGCGCGCGCAGCGCCACCGTGGCCAGCGAGAACTGCACGCCCAGCTTGCTGCCCCAGATCATCCCGGCCACCAGCGCCACCACGCCCGCCACGCACCACACGATGACCCAGATGCGCGCCAGCGGGATGCCGATGGACTGCGCGGCCTGGTGGTCGTCGGCCACCGCCCGCAGCGCGCGGCCGGTGCCGGTCTTCTGGAAGAACAGCGACAGCAGCGCCACCAGCGCGGCGGCGATGGCGGCGGCGATCAGGTCCTCCTTGTTCAGCAGGATGCCGCCCTGGAACGCCGACTCGAAGGCGAAGATCGGCTCCTTCGGCATGCCGATGTCGATCTTGTAGATGTTGCTGCCGAAGATCGTCTGCCCGAGTCCGTCGATGAAGTAGGTGATGCCCAGCGTCGCCATCAGCAGCGTGGCGCCTTCCTGGTTGACCAGGTGCCGCAGCACCAGCCGCTCCACCAGCCAGGCCACCGCGAACATCAGGACGCCGGCCAGCGCGAAGGCCGCGAGGTTGGCGAACCAGCGGTTCTCGATGCCGGTCCACTGCGGCACCCACTCGGCGAAGCGCGCCATCGCCAGCGCGGCGAACAGCACCATCGCACCCTGCGCGAAGTTGAAGACGCCCGAGGCCTTGTAGATCAGCACGAAGCCCAGCGCGATCAGCGAATAGAGCATGCCGACCATCAGGCCGCCGAAGAGGGTTTCGAGAAAAAAGCCCATCAGTGTTCCGTCCCGAGGTAAGCCCGGATCACGTCCTCGTTGTTGCGCACTTCGAGGGGCGTGCCGTCGCCGATCTTCTTGCCGTAGTCGAGCACCACCACGCGGTCCGAGATGTCCATCACCACACCCATGTCGTGCTCGATCAGCACGATGGTGGTGCCGAACTCGTCGTTCACGTCGAGGATGAAGCGGCTCATGTCCTGCTTCTCCTCCACGTTCATGCCGGCCATGGGCTCGTCCAGCAGCAACACCTGCGGCTCCATCGCCAGGGCGCGGCCCAGGTCCACGCGCTTCTGCAGGCCGTAGGGCAGGCGGCCCACCGGCGTCTTGCGGTGCGGCTGGATCTCGAGGAAGTCGATGATCCGCTCGACGGATTCGCGCTGCGCGATTTCCTCGCGCTCCGCCGGGCCCCAGCGCAGCGCCTGTGCGAGCAGGCCGCTCTTCATCTTGAGGTTGCGCCCGGTCATGATGTTGTCGAGCACGCTCATGCCCTTGAACAGCGCCAGGTTCTGGAAGGTGCGCGCCACGCCCATCTCGGCCACCTGGCGCGAGTTCATGTGCCGGAAATGCTGCCCGCGGAAGGTGATCGAGCCCTGCTGCGGCTGGTAGACGCCGTTGATGCAGTTGAGCATCGAACTCTTGCCCGCCCCATTGGGGCCGATGATGGCGCGCACTTCGTGCTCGCGCACGTCGAAGCTGATGTCGGTCAGCGCCTTCACGCCGCCGAAGGACAGGCTGATGTTCTGCACGTCCAGGATCACCTCGCCCGGGGATTTGCGCGCGCCGCCACCGCCCGCCGTTCCTGCCGAGCCGGTCGAAGCACGGTCCGGGAGCACGGCTTCGACAAGCTCGGCCCGAACGGTTGCAGTGGGTAGAGCTGTCGCCATCATGCCGCCACCTTCATTTGCGCGAAGCGCTTGGCTTCGACGATCTTCAGCGTGGCGTTGACCACGCCCGTGCGCCCGTCCTCGAACTTGACCTGCGTCTCGATGTACTGCTCGGTCTTGCCGCCGTAGAGCGCATCGACCAGCACGCGGTACTTCTCCGCGATGAAGCCGCGCCGCACCTTGCGGGTGCGGGTGAGCTCGTCGTCGTCGGGGTCCAGCTCCTTGTGCAGCACCAGGAAGCGGGCGATCTGGGTGTCGGCCATGCCCTCCTCGGCGGCCAGGTCGGCATTGACCTTCTCCACGCATTCGGCGACGAGTTGCAGCACCTCGGGCTTGCCGGCGAGGTCGACATAGCCGCCGTAGGGCAGGCCGCGGCGCTCGGCCCAGTTTCCCACGGCCTCGAAGTCGATGTTGATCGCCGCGCAGACCTGCTCGCGCCCGTTGCCGAAGCACACGGCTTCCTTGATCTGCGGAAAGAACTTGAGCTTGTTCTCGATGTAGTTGGGCGCGAACATCGCGCCGTTCGAGAGCTTGCCCACGTCCTTGGCGCGGTCGATGATGCGCAGGTGGCCTTCGGCGTCGATCACGCCCGCATCGCCGGTGTGGAAGTAGCCCTCGGCATCGAGCACCTCGGCCGTCGCGTCGGGCCGCTTGTAGTACCCCTGGAGCACCGAGACGCCGCGCACCAGCACTTCGCCGTCCGGCGCGATGCGCAGCTCGATGCCGGGCGCCGCGCTGCCCACGGTCTGCAGCTTCACCTTGCCGTCCTGCTGCAGGCACACGTAGGCGCAGGTCTCGGTCTGGCCGTAGAACTGCTTGAGGTTGACGCCGATCGATCGGTAGAAGCGAAACAGGTCGGGCCCGATCGCCGCGCCCGCGGTGTAGGCCACGCGGATGCGGCTCATCCCCAGCACGTTGCGCAGCGGCCCGTAGACCAGCAGGTCGCCCAGGCCGTAGAGCAGCCGATCGCCCAGGCCCACCTTCGCCCCGTTCAGGATGTCGGCGCCCACGCGCTGCGCCAGCGCCATGAATTTCGCGTAGAGCCAGCGCTTGGTCGCCGCCGCGTCCTCCATGCGGATCGACACGGCCGTCAGCAGCCCCTCGAAAGTGCGCGGCGGGCCGAAGTAGTAGCTGGGCCCGATCTCGCGCATGTCGTTCATCACCGTGGCCGAGGACTCCGGGCAGTTCAGCGTGAAGCCGCCCACCAGCCATTGCGCCACCGAGAACAGGTGGTCGCCGACCCAGGCCATCGGCAGGTAGCTCATGATGTTGTCGGCGGGGCCGAGCCGGTCGGTCTCGACGCCGCCGCGGCCCGCCGCGATAAAGCTGGCGTGCGTCTGGCACACGCCCTTGGGCCGGCCCGTGGTGCCCGAGGTGTAGAGGATCACGGCGACATCGCCGGGCTCGACGCCGTTCAGGCTTTGCTCGAAGAAAGTCGGCTGCGCGCCGTCGAAGGCGCGGCCCAGCGCGCGCAGGGCTTCGTAGCCGAGCAGGCCGGGCTGCTCGTAGTGGCGCAGCCCCCGCGGGTCGTCGTAGACGATGTGGCGCAGGCCTGCCTTGCCCTGGGCCGCCAACAGCTCGCGGCATTCCAGCAGCTTGTCGACCTGCTCCTGGTCCTCGGCGATCACGAAGTCGATGGCCGCGTCTTCCAGCATGAAGACCATCTCGCCCGCCACCGCGTCCTGGTACAGCGGCACCGGCACGCCGCGCAGGCTCTGCGCCGCCACCACCGCCATGTACAGGTGCGGCCGGTTGGCGCCGACGATCGCCAGGTTGTCGCCCGGCTTGAAGCCCAGGCTGGCGAGCCCGCAGGCGAGCTCGCGCACCTCGCGGGCGACGGCCGACCAGCTCCAGGTCTGCCAGATGCCGAGGTCCTTCTCGCGCACGGCCGGCGCGTCGGGCTGGCGCTGCGCGTGGGCCAGCAGCAGGCGGGGAAAGGTATTGGCGTTGATTTGCACGATGGGCGGACTTTAGAACCGCGCTTGTCGCCAGCTTGTCGTTTCAACGACAATCCTAGGGACAGTACTCCCCGGAGTTTCCCGATGAGTCACGGCAATTCCACCGGCACTTCTTCCTTGCGCGAGCGCGTGCGGTCCGCCACCGCCGAGGAGTTGCAGAACATTCCCTGGCTTCACACGCTCACGCCCGCCGAACGCCGCCGCGCGGAGACCGCGGTGGTGGTGGGCGACGCCGAACCCGGCGAGCTGGTGTGCCGCATCGGCCGCTCGCCCACCTTCTGGTTCGGCGTGGTCGAGGGCCTCTTGAAGATGAGCAACGACAACGCCGACGGCACCTCCATGACCTACAGCGGCCTGCCGCCGGGCGGCTGGTTCGGCGAGGGCACGGCGCTCAAGCGCGAGCCCTACCGCTACAACATCCAGGCGCTGCGGCGCAGCGTGGTGGCGGGCCTGCCGGTGGATGATTTCCACTGGCTGCTCGACCACTCGATCGGCTTCAACCGCTTCGTGATGAACCAGCTCAACGAGCGCCTCGGCCAGTTCATCGCCGCGCGCGAGGCCGACCGGCTCAACGATCCCGATGCGCGCGTCGCGCGCAACCTGGCGGCGCTCTTCAACCCGGTGCTTTTCCCCGGCGTGGGCGAACTGCTGCGCATCACGCAGCAGGAGCTGGCCTACCTGATCGGCCTCTCGCGCCAGCGCGTCAACGAGGCGCTGCGCACCTTGCAGGCCGCGGGTGCGATCCGCGTCGAGTACGGCGGGCTGCGCGTGCTCGACCTCGCGGCCTTGCGTGCGGGCGGAGTGGCGGGCAGGGGGTGATGAGGCGATCACGCCTCGGGTGCCCTTTCCGGCAGGGGAATGCCCGGGTCGCGGACGATCGCACGGCGCACCAGCTTGTCGAGGGCGTAGGGGCGCAGGTAAGCGGCCGTCTCCTCGACCGGGCAATGCAGCCAGTCGTCGATCCAGGCCTCGCGCAGGAACACCACGCGGCGCTGCGAGGGCTGCTCCACCGCCGGCAGCGTCAGCAGCGCGAAGCTCTCGACGCACTCGCCGTCGGGGGCGCGCCAGCCGTTCCACAGGCCGGCCATCGCCAGCGGCTGGCCGTCGTTGCGGGTGACGCGCACCACCGTGTCCTGGCTGTCGCCGCGGCGGTACAGCGCATCGGCCAGCACCACGCAGCGGTGGCCGCGCTTCCAGGGCTGGTAGAAGTTGCGTTCGCTCGCGGCCGTTTCGCCCCTGGCCTCGAAGGTGTGGGGGTAGTCGCGCTCCTTGGCGAACAGCGGGATCAGGCCCCAGCGGCCCTCCGCCGCCTCGAAGCGCGCGGTGAGGGCGCTGCCCTCGCGGTCGCCCCGCGGCCGTCGGATGAAGACGCCCTGCCCACCCGGCCTGACCACCGAGGGCTGCGCGGGACTGGCCAGGCCGAAGCTCTCGGCAAAATGCGCGTCGCTTGCAGGCTCGTACTGGATGGGCATCGGCTGAATGTAAGAAGCGGCCTCGCGCTTCGTCAATCCGCCGATAGCATGCGAGCCACACGGCATATCCGCCGCCAATGACGCATTTCACGAGAACCGCCATGAATTCACACGCACTCACCATCATCACCGGTGCCTCGCGCGGCCTGGGCCGCGCCATGGCCGAGCAACTGCTGGCCCGGCCCGGACAGCGCCTGCTGTGCATCTCGCGGCAGGCCGACGAGCAACTCGCCGCGCGCGCACGCGAAGCAGGCGCCGAACTCGAACAATGGCAGCAGGACCTGGCGGACCCGGTGCAGGCGGCGGCGCGGCTCGCGGAATGGCTGCAGGGCCTGGACGGGCAGGCCTTCGACAGCGTCGCTCTGATCAACAACGCCGGCGTTGTCGGCCGCGTCAGGCCGTTGTCGCAGGCGGTGGCGGCCGAGCTGTCGCAGGCGCTGCGCGTCGGGCTGGAGGCGCCGCTGCTGCTGACCTCCGCCTTCCTCGGCGCCACCCGCGGCTGGCGCGGCGAACGCAAGGTGCTCAACATTTCCTCGGGCCTGGGCCGCAACGCCATGGCCAGCCAGGCGCCGTACTGCGCGGCCAAGGCGGGCATGGATCATTTCTCGCGCGCGGTGGCGCTGGAGGAGGAAGCGCTGGGCAGCGGCGCGAAGATCGTCTCGCTCGCGCCCGGCGTGATCGACACCGACATGCAGGTGCAGCTGCGCGGGGCGGAGGCCGAGATGTTCCCGGACCGCGCGCGTTTCGAGCGGCTCAAGGCCCAGGGCCAGCTTTGGTCGCCCGACGAGGCGGCGGCGAAGGTGCTGGCATATCTGGAGCGTGCGGACTTCGGCAGCAAGCCGGTGGCCGACGTCCGCGACGCGTAGACGCCGAGCCCCAAGGGCCGGGCCGCCGGTGTTGCCCCCCGTGAAGGAGTGGGCGGCTACACGAAGTGAGCCAACCTGGGGGAGAGCCTATTCAATCGTTGCGCCCGACGCCTTCACGATGTCGCGCCACTTCAGGTAGTCGGTCTTCAGCAGCGTGCCGAACTGCTCCGGCGTCATGCCTTGCGGCTCGGCGCCCTGGGCGATGATCGCGGCCTTCATCTCCGGCGTGGCCAGCAGCTTGTTCACCTCGGCGTTCAACGTGGCGACGACCTCCTTCGGCGTTCCAGCGGGCGCGAAGAGACCGTACCAGGTGCTGACGTCGAAGTCCTTGTAGCCCAGTTCGGCCACGGTGGGCACTTCGGGCACCGAGCTGCTGCGCTTGGCCGAGGTCACGGCGAGGGCACGCAGCTTGCCCGACTTGATCTGCCCCATCGCCGAGGGCAGCGAGGACACCATCAGGTCCACGTTGCCGGCCAGCACGTCCATCATGGCCGGGTTGGAGCCCTTGTAGGGCACGTGGCGCATCTTGATGTTGGCCGCGCTCTTGAAGATCTCGCCGGCCAGGTGGATGGTGGTGCCGTTGCCGGGCGAGCCGTAGGTGATGGTGTCGGGCGCGGCGCGGGCGGCATCGACCACGTCCTTCAGCGTCTTGAACTTCGACTCGGTGCGCGTGACGATCACCACCGGCGTGTAGGCCACGTGGGCCACCGCCGCGAGGTCTTTGGTCGGCTCGTAGCTGAGGTTCTTGTAGAGCCAGGGCGCGACGACCATGTTGTCCTTCTGGCCCATCACGATGTCGTAGCCGGTGGGCGCGGCGCGCACCGCTTCCGCGATGCCGATGGTGCCGCCGGCGCCGGCGCGGTTGTCGGGCACCACCGTCCACTTGCTGACCTCGGTCAGCCTGGTGGCCACCAGCCGCGACAGGATGTCGGTGCCGCCCCCAGGTGGGAAGGGCACGATGAGGCGCACGGGCTTGGCGGGATAGGGCTGGGCCTGCACGGCGGCGAAGGCCAGTGCGAGGACGGCGGAGGTCAGCAGCTTGCGGATCATGGGGTGTCTCTTCGTTCAGGCGCAGCCTGAAGACTGCGCACGGGCCGGCAGTGTGCCGGATCGGGGGCGACGAAGGGTACGCGATTCGAGATGCCGCCCTTGCCCAAGGGCGATGGAAGGGTGCGTCTGTCGGCGGCGCGCCTGCGCCTCAGTGCACAGTCCGTGCCCCGCCGCTGCCTCGCGCATCGTTGCGCCGCTGCAGCGCCGCAATGCCGGCCATCATGGCCGCGCCGTAGGTGGGCATCGGCCCCGCGGCGGCGTCGATGGGGCGGCAGTCGTTGCCGTCCTGCTTCTGCAGCACCCAGTAGAAGTGGCCGGCAATCGGTTCGTCCACGATGAGTGCGATGGCTTCCGTTTCCATGTGATTCCTCGTCGTTCAGTCCATGCGCCGGTTGTACGCAGGCTCGGCACGAACGGCTAGCGAGGAATTCACAAAGCGGCACGCCCTGCGCCACAAAGGGGCGGCGAGTGTGCAAATGCGCACGGCGCGGGTGTCGTTTTTACGCCTTCTTTACGGCCGGCCGCCGACTCTGTTCCCCATCTTTACGTGCCTCTCGCGAGACTGCCTGCACGTGCTTCGCATGCAGGAGTTGAAAGATGGATCTCGTTTGGATCGCCGCCCTCGCGGTGTTCTGGGTCGTCATGGCGCAGGCGGTCATCGGCCTCGGCAAGCTCGACGCGCCCAAGGGAGAGGCTCAATGATCGGCCTCGATGTGCTCTATGGGTTCGCCGGCCTGCTGGCCGTGATCCTCTTCGCCTACCTGGTGTTCGCGCTCATCTGCGCCGAGGAATTCTGATGAATCAAGCTCTCCCCCAGGTCGGCTCATTTCGTGTAGCCGCCCACCCCCTCGCCGGGGGCAACACCAGCGGCCTGGCCCTTCGCCGGGCTCAGGACAGGCCAAGGCCGGTTCCGCGGTGTTCGCTGGCGAAGGCATTCCACTGCGGAGGCCACTTCCGTGAATAGCGCTGCCTGGACCCTTCTTGGTTTGTTCCTCGTGGTGCTGGGCCTGCTCGCCTGGCCGCTGGGCCGCTGGCTCGCGGCGTTGTGCGAAGGCCGGCTGCCCAGCTGGATGCAGCGCGCCGAAGCGCCGCTCTACAAGCTCGCCGGCGTGGACGCCGAGCGCGCCATGCAATGGCATGGCTATGCGCTCTCGCTGCTGGCCTTCAATGCCGTCGGCGCGTTCGCCGTCTACGGCCTGCAGCGCTTGCAGCACCTGTTGCCGCTGAACCCGGCCGGCATCGGCGCGGTGCCGCCCGACTCGGCCTTCAACACCGCGGTGAGCTTCGTCTCCAACACCAACTGGCAAGGCTATGCCGGCGAGTCGACCATGAGCTATCTCACGCAGATGCTCGGGCTCACGGTGCAGAACTTCTTTTCCGCCGCCACCGGCATCGCGGTCGCCTTCGCGCTGGCGCGCGGCTTCGCGGCGCGCAACACGGACGGCAAGGGCTTCGTGGGCAACTTCTGGGTCGACGTGACCCGCATCACCGCCTGGCTGCTGCTGCCGATCGCGTTCGTGATCGCCATGGTGTTCGCGGGCCAGGGCGTGATCCAGAACTTCGACACCTACAAGACGGTGACCACGCTGGAAGCCACGGCCTACCAGAACCCCAAGCTCGACGCCGCCGGTCAGCCGCTGAAGGATACGGCCGGCAACGCGGTGACCGAGGACGCGAGCACCACCACCCAGACCCTGGCCATGGGCCCGGTCGCCTCGCAGGAGGCGATCAAGATGCTGGGCACCAACGGCGGCGGCTTCTTCAACGCCAACTCGGCGCACCCTTTCGAGAACCCGACGGCGCTCGCGAACTTCGTGCAGATGATCGCGATCTTCCTGATCCCGGCCGCGCTGTGCTTCGCCTTCGGCCGCGTGGTCGGCGACCCGCGCCAGGGCTGGGCCATCCTCGCGGCGATGACCGTGCTGTTCGTGCTGGCCGTGATCGCGGTGATCCCGGCCGAGCAGGCCGGCAATCCGCTCCTGCCGCCGCTCGGCGTCGACCAGGCGGCCAGCGCGCTGCAGGCCGGCGGCAACATGGAAGGCAAGGAAGTGCGCTTCGGCATCGACGCCTCCGCGCTCTTCGCGGCCGTCACCACCGCCGCCTCCTGCGGCGCGGTCATCGCCATGCACGACTCCTTCACGCCGCTGGGCGGGCTGGTGCCGCTGGTGCTGATGCAGCTCGGCGAAGTGGTGTTCGGCGGCGTCGGCACGGGTCTGTACGGCATGCTGATCTTCGCGGTGCTGGCGGTGTTCATCGCCGGCCTGATGATCGGCCGCACACCCGAGTACCTCGGCAAGAAGATCGAGATCCGCGAGATGAAGCTGAGCTCGATCGTGATCCTGGTCACGCCGATACTCGTGCTGGCCGGCACGGGCGTGGCCGTCATCGCCGACCCCGGCAAGGCGGGCGTCGGAAACCCGGGCGCCCATGGCTTTTCCGAGATCCTCTACGCCTTCGCCTCGGCCGGCAACAACAACGGCAGCGCCTTCGCCGGCCTCTCGGCCAACACGCCCTTCTACAACGCGATGCTGGCGGTGGCGATGTGGTTCGGCCGCTTCGGCGTGATCGTGCCGGTGCTCGCCATCGCGGGCTCGCTGGCCGCCAAGAAGCGCCTGCCGGTCACGGCCGGCACCATGCCCACGCACGGCCCGCTGTTCGTCACGCTGCTCATCGGCACCGTACTGCTGGTGGGCCTTCTCAACTACGTTCCGGCGCTGGCCCTGGGCCCGGTCGTCGAACACCTGATGCTGTGGAAGCCTTGACGAGATGCAGATGAGATCGTCCCTTCCCCTCTTCGACGCCTCCCTGGTACGCCCCGCGCTATGGGCCGCCGTCGCCAAGCTGGACCCGCGCGTCCAGTGGCGCAACCCGGTGATGTTCATCGTCTACATCGGCAGCATCCTCACGACGCTGCTGTGGGTGCATGCGCTGAGCTTCCCGGGCGACACCGGCATGGCGCCGGCCTTCGTACTGGCGATCTCGATCTGGCTGTGGTTCACCGTGCTTTTCGCCAACATCGCCGAGGCGCTGTCCGAAGGCCGCAGCAAGGCGCAGGCCGCCTCGCTGCGCGGTCTGCGCAAGGACACCTGGGCCAAGAAATTGGTCGAGCCGTGTCACGGCGGCAAGTGGCTGCCTTTGCAGGCACCCGAGCTGCGCCGCGGCGACGTGGTGCTGGTCGAGGCCCATGACGTGATCCCGCTGGACGGTGAGGTGATCGAGGGCGTCGCCTCGGTCGACGAAAGCGCCATCACCGGCGAATCGGCGCCGGTGGTGCGCGAGTCCGGCGGCGACTTCTCGGCCGTGACCGGCGGGACGCGCGTGCTGTCCGACTGGCTGGTGGTGCGCATCACGGTCAACCCGGGCGAGTCCTTCCTCGACCGCATGATCGGCATGGTCGAGGCTGCCAAGCGCCAGAAGACGCCGAACGAGATCGCGCTCACCATCCTGCTGGTGGCGCTGACGCTGGTGTTCCTGATGGTCACCGTCACGCTGCTGCCGTACTCCATCTTCAGCGTGGGCGCGATGAACGCGGGCACGGTGGTGCCGCTGACGGCGCTGGTGGCGCTCCTGGTGTGCCTGATCCCGACCACCATCGGCGGCCTGCTGTCGGCCGTGGGCGTGGCCGGCATGAGCCGCATGATGCAGGCCAACGTGATCGCGACCTCGGGCCGGGCGGTGGAGGCGGCGGGCGACGTCGATGTGCTGCTGCTCGACAAGACCGGCACCATCACGCTCGGCAACCGCCAGGCCAGCGCCTTCCTGCCGGCGCCCGGCGTGGTGCAGCAGCGGCTGGCACGCGCCGCGCTGCTGGCTTCGCTGGCGGACGAGACGCCCGAGGGCCGCAGCATCGTCGAGCTGGCGCGCCGCGGCGGTGTCGACGAGGCAGCAGCCGAGGGCACGCGATTCGTGCCCTTCACCGCGCAGACCCGCATGAGCGGCGTGGACCTGCCGCCCGCACCCGACCGCCTCGACGCAGACCACGTTCCGCTGCGCAAGGGCGCGGTCGACGCCGTGCGCCGCCATGTGGAAGCGCTCGGCGGGTCGATGCCGCCCGAGGTCCTGCGCGCCGCCGACGAGGTTGCACGCCGCGGCAGCACGCCGCTGGCGGTGGCCGAGGGCCACCGGGTGCTGGGCATCGTCGAGCTCAAGGACATCGTCAAGACCGACATCCGCGAGCGCTTCGCCGAACTGCGCCGCATGGGCATCCGCACCGTGATGGTCACGGGCGACAACAAGCTCACGGCCGCCGCCATCGCGGCCGAGGCCGGCGTCGACGACTTCCTGGCCGAGGCCACGCCCGAGGACAAGCTGGCGCTGATCCGCGAGTACCAGTCCGAAGGCCGCCTGGTCGCGATGACGGGCGACGGCACCAACGACGCGCCCGCGTTGGCCCAGGCCGACGTGGCGGTGGCCATGGGCACGGGCACGCAGGCTGCCAAGGAGGCCGGCAACATGGTCGACCTCGACTCCAACCCGACCAAGCTGCTGGAGGTGGTGGAGACCGGCAAGGCGCTCCTGATGACGCGCGGCTCGCTCACCACCTTCTCGATTGCCAACGACGTGGCGAAGTACTTCGCCATCATCCCGGCGATCTTCGTCTCGACCTATCCGCAGCTCTCCGCGATCAATGTGATGCGGCTGGCCAGCCCGTCGTCGGCCATCCTGTCGGCGGTGATCTTCAACGCGCTGGTCATCGTGTTCCTGATTCCTCTCGCGTTGAAGGGCGTGCGTTACCGGCCGGTGGGCGCCGCCGCGCTGCTGCGCCGCAACTTGGCGATCTACGGCCTGGGGGGCCTGGTCGTTCCCTTCATCGGCATCAAGCTCATCGACTGGCTGCTGGTTGCCATCCACCTGGTCTGAGGAAGCCATTTCCATGTTCAAGTTTCTTCGCCCCACGCTCGTGATCTTCGTGCTGCTGAGCGCGCTGACCGGGCTTGTCTACCCGCTGGCCGTGACCGGTGCCGCCCAGGCGCTGTTTCCGGCGCAGGCCGAGGGCAGCCTGGTGCTGCGCGGCGGCAAGCCCGTGGGCTCCTCGCTGATCGGCCAGAACTTCAGCGATCCGGCGCACTTCTGGGGCCGTCCCTCGGCCACCGCGCCCATGCCCTACAACGCGGGGGCTTCCAGCGGCTCCAACCAAGGGCCGCTGAACCCAGCGCTCGCCGAGGCGGTCAAGCGCCGCGTCGAGGCACTGCGCGCGGCCGATCCCGGCAACGCGCAGCCGGTGCCGGTGGACCTGGTCACGGCTTCGGCCAGCGGGCTCGACCCGCACATCAGCCCGGCCGCGGCGCGCTACCAGGCGGCGCGCGTGGCGCGGCTGCACAAGCTGCCGCCCGATCTCGTCGGAAAGCTGATCGAGGATCACACCGAGCGGCCGCTGCTCGGCCTGCTCGGCGAGCCGCGCGTGAACGTGCTCGCGCTCAACCTGGCGATCGACGCAGCACGCTGAGCCGGCCCGTGACCGATGCCTGGCTTCATGCCCTCTGCGCGCTGGCGGCCTTGTTCATTCCGCTGGGCTTTGCGTGGTTCATGGTGTCGCGCGCCGCGCGCCGGAGCCGTCGAAGGAACAGGCCGATGCGATAACCTGATGCGTTGGCCTGCCCCATGAACGACGCCGCCCGCCCGGACCCCGACGCCCTGCTGGCCGAGCTGCGCGCGCAGGAAGCGCAGGCGCAGCGCGGCAAGCTGCGCATCTACTTCGGCGCGAGCGCGGGCGTCGGCAAGACCTGGGCGATGCTGAGCGCCGCGCAGCGCGAGCGCGCGAGTGGGCGTGACGTCGCGATCGGGGTCGTAGAGACGCATGGCCGCAGCGAGACCGCGGCGCTGCTGGCCGGTCTGGAGCTGCTGCCGCTGCGCGAGGTGCCCTACCGCGGCCGCATGCTGGCCGAGTTCGATCTCGACGGTGCGCTGGCGCGCAAGCCCGCGGTGCTGCTGGTCGACGAGCTCGCACATTCCAACGCACCCGGCTCGCGCCACGCCAAGCGCTGGCAGGACGTGCAGGAGCTGCTGGCAGCCGGCATCGAGGTCTGGTCCGCGCTCAATGTCCAGCACCTCGAAAGCCTCAACGGCACCGTGGGCGCGATCACCGGCGTGCGGGTACACGAGACCGTGCCCGACACGGTGCTCGACGAAGCCGACGAGGTGGTGCTGGTCGACGTCACGCCCGACGAGCTCACCGCGCGGCTTGCGGCCGGCAAGGTCTATCTGCCCCAGCAAGCCGAGCGCGCGGCGCAGAACTTCTTCCGCAAGGGCAACCTCATCGCGCTGCGCGAGATCGCGCTGCGGCGCACCGCCGAGCACGTGGAGGACGACGTGCGCGGCTGGCGCATCGAGCAGTCCGGGCGCGGCGGCGAGGCGGGTCCGCCGGCCTGGAACACCTCCGGCGCGATCCTCGCCTGCGTGGGCCCGCACGAGGGCGCGGGCCAGACGGTGCGCACCGCGGCGCGGTTGG
>DATFFA010000035.1:0-2405 GCA_035250605.1 Variovorax sp.
TCGCGCCGGCGGCCCTGCCCGCGCCGGCACCCGCCCGCCTCGACTGGCTGGCCGCGCTGCGCCGCACGGTCCGGCCCCATCACCTCGCCGTGCTCGTCTTCGTGCTGGTCTTCCCCTTCGTCGCCACGCCCTTCATCACCTTCCAGGTCGCTGCGCAGTCGCTGGTGCTGGGCCTGATCGCACTCTCGCTCACCTTCCTCGGCGGCTACGGCGGCATGGTGTCGCTGGCGCAGATGACGGTCGCCGGCATCGCCGGCTATGCGCTCGCGGTGCTCGGCACCAGCAGCAGCGGCGCCGACATCGCGATGCGCTGGCCGTGGTGGGTGGCGGTGCCCTTCGCACTGGCCATCGCCACCCTCTGCGCCACGCTGATCGGCTGGCTCTCGGTGCGCACCGAAGGCATCTACACGATCATGATCACGCTGGCGATCGGCGTCGCCTTCTACTACCTGGTGCTGCAGAACTACAGCGTGTTCAACGGCTTCCAGGGCCTGCGCGAGATCTACCCCCCGAAGGTGCTCGGCGTCGCCTGGCGCGACCCGGTGCCCTTCTACTTCCTCTGCCTGGCCTGCGCGATGGCGGGCTACTTCCTGGTGCGCTGGGTGGTGCGCGCGCCCTTCGGCATCGCGCTGCAGGGCATCCGCGACAACCCGCGGCGCATGGAAGCGCTGGGCTACCACGTGGTCGCGCACCGGGTGGCGGCCTATGCGCTGGCCGGGCTGCTGGCGGCGGTGGGGGGCGTTCTGCTGGTCTGGTACAACGGGTTGATCACGCCGGGCTCGGTCAGCATCTCCTGGCTCATCAACATCCTCGTCGTCGCGGTGCTCGGCGGCATGCGGCACCCCATGGGCGCCTTTCTCGGCGCCATCGTCTTCGTGCTGCTGCAGACCTTCGCGATCGACCTGATCGACCGCGAGCGCTTCAACCTCCTGATCGGCGGCGTGTTCTTCGCGATCGTCCTGTTTTCCCCCGACGGCCTGCTCGGACTGTGGGCGGCGCTGCGCTCGCGCCTCGGATCGAGGCCAGGCATGACTTCCAACCAAAGGAGACAACCGTGAACGTGAACAAGCGACTCTGGGTTCGTTCGATGTTGGGTGCGGCCGCCCTGGCGGCGCTGGTGGGTGGCGCATGGGCGCAGCAGGGCCAGCCCGTGAAGATCGGCCTGCTGGCCACGCTGGAGGGGCCGTTCGCGGCCGGCGGCGCGGACGGCATGCGCGGCGCGGAGCTGGCGGTCAAGCAGCGCGGCGGCACGGTCGCCGGCCGCAAGATCGAGATCATCAAGGCCAGCTCGGATGCCAAGCCGGACGTGGCGGTCAACGCCACGCGCAAGCTGGTCGAGCAGGACAAGGTCGACATCATGGTCGGCCCGCTGTCGGGCGGCGAAGGCATCGCCGTCAAGGACTACTCGAAGACGCAGCCGCAGGTGACCTTCATCAACGGCGCCTCCGGCGCGCAGGCGACCACGCTGGACAACCCGAGCCCGAACTTCTTCCGCTTCAACACCGAGGGCGCGCAGTGGATGATCGGCCTGGGCAAGGCCGCCATGGCCAAGGGCTACAAGCGGGTGATGGTGATCGCCGAAGACTACGCCTTCCCCTACTCGCAGGTGCAGGGCTTCATGACCGAGTACTGCCGCGCCGGCGGCAAGGTGCCCGAGAAGGCCTGGGTGCCGCTGGGCGGCAAGGACTATTCCTCCGTGATCGCCAAGATCCCGAAGGACGTGGACGCGCTGCTGGTGGTGCTCGGCGGGGCCGACGCGGTGAACTTCCTCACCCAGTACGAGAACGCCGGCGGCGACAAGCCGATGCTGGGCGGCTCCATCACGGTGAGCCAGGACGTGCTGAACTACAAGGGCAAGCGGCGCGAGTCGCTGGTGGGCACGCTGTCGGCCGGCCCGCTGGCCGACGCCTACGACGGCGCGGACTGGAAGGCCTTCGTCGCCGACTACCAGAAGACCTATCCGGTGTCGGCCGGCGGCTTCCCGAGCCCGAGCCTGTTCGCCTACGTGTACTACGTCAACATGAAGGCGGCGCTGGACGGGCTGGAGGCGGTGAAGGGCGACCTCTCCGGCAACCAGGCCAAGTACCGCGAGGCACTGTCGAAGATGACCCTGAAGACGCCGAACGGCGACGTCAAGCTCGACGCCAACCGGCAGGCGATCGGCACCACCTTCGTGACCGAGGTGGTGAAGGACGACAAGGGCAATCTCTTCAACAAGGTGCACAGCAAGATCGACAACGTCGACCAGCTGCTGGGGATGAAGAAGGAGGAATTCAAGATCGGCTCGCGCGACGTGCCGGCCTGCCCCTGAGGGAGAAACCAGGGTGGCCTCCGTCACCACGCTGCGCACCGGCACCGCCGCGCTCCCGCGGGGCGCGGCGGCGGCGCACGTGCCGCTCGCCTCG
>DATFFA010000036.1:0-2328 GCA_035250605.1 Variovorax sp.
CAGGCTGTCGAACACCTCGCGCAGCTTCTGGCCCCAGCTGTTGTGCAGCATGCGGTAGTAGGGGTTGTCGGCGTCGATGCAGATCACGCGGTCGGTCTGCAGGGCATTGGCTTCGTACACCACCAGGTCCAGCGGCAGCCCCACCGAAAGGTTCGATTTCATGGTCGAGTCCATCGACACCAGCGCGCACTTGGCGGCCTCGTCCAGCGGCGTGTCGGGCGTGAGCACGCGGTCCAGCACCGGCTTGCCGTACTTGGATTCGCCCACCTGGAAATAGGGGGTCTCGGTGGTGGCCTCGATGAAGTTGCCGGCGGCGTAGACCAGGAAGAGGCGCATGCCTTCGCCCTTGACCTGGCCGCCGAAGATGAAGGAGACGTTGAAGTCCAGCCCGGCCTGCTTGAGCGATGCGCCGTCGCGCTCGTACACATGGCGCACGGCCGAGCCCAGCACGCGCGTCGCGTCGAACATGCTGGTGGCGTTCCAGATGGTGATGGGCGGGCTGTCTTCGCTTTCGCGCAGCTCCTCGATCTGCAATATCTCGCGCACGGACTGCGAGATGCTCAGGTTGCCGGCCGACAAGAGCACCATGAAGCGCTCGCCCGGCTGCTCGTACACGATCATCTTGCGGAAGGTGCTGATGTGGTCCACGCCCGCGTTGGTGCGCGAATCCGACAGGAACACGAGGCCAGCGTTGAGTTTGATGCCGACGCAGTAAGTCATGGGGCTCGCTTTTCTGGAAGGCGGGACCATCAGTGCTGTTCGCGCCGATGAAGTTTCTGCAAGGCGTAGAGGGCGTCCAGCGCCTCTCTGGGGCTCATCGCATCGGGGTCGAGCGCGGCCAGGGCCGATTCTACGGCGCTGGGTGCCTGCGCCTCGCTCACCGGCGGCGGCGCGAACAGGTCGACCTGCGCGCGCGTTTCGGTCTGCTGTGCCTCCAGTGCGCCCAGGGCCTTCTGCGCATGGTTGACCACGGCCGCCGGCATGCCGGCCAGGCGCGCCACCTGGATGCCGTAGCTGCGGCTGGCCGGGCCCGGCTGCATCTCGTGCAGGAAGACGATGTCGCGTCCCGCCTCGGTGGCGCTCACGTGCATGTTCACCGCCTGGTGATGCGAGGCGGGGAACTCGGTCAGCTCGAAGTAGTGGGTGGCAAACAGGGTGAAGGCGCGCGAGCGGTCGTGCAGGAAGGCGGCAATGCCGGCCGCCAGCGCCAGGCCGTCGAAGGTGCTGGTGCCGCGGCCGATCTCGTCCATCAGCACCAGTGAACAGCCGCCCCCAGGACCGGGCTCCGCCCAGTCCGTCCCCCGAGGGGAGCGAGAAAGCTTGGGGCGGCCCGGCGCTTTCTCGAGCGCCGTGACGCCGTGCAGGATCTGCGCCGCCTCGGTCATCTCCAGCATGAAGGTCGATTGCGCGTTGGCCAGGTCGTCGGCCGCGCCGATGCGGGTGTGGATGGCGTCGATGGGCCCGAGCCGGCAGGCCTTGGCCGGCACGTGCGAGCCGATCGAGGCCAGGAGCACGATGATCGCGATCTGCCGCATGTAGGTCGACTTGCCGCCCATGTTGGGGCCGGTGATCACCTGCATGCGCTGCTGCGGCCCGAGCTGCGTGTCGTTGGCGATGAAGCTGCCGGCCGACTTCTCGGCGAGGCGCGCCTCCACCACCGGGTGGCGGCCCTGGATGATCTCGATGCAGGGGTGCGCCACGAACTCCGGCGCGTTCCAGTTCAGGGTGTGGGCGCGCTCGGCCAGGGCGCACAGGGCGTCCAGCGAGGCCAGGGCGAAAGCCACGCCGGCAAGCCGCTGCACATGGGGCTGCAGCGCGTCGAGCAACTGCTCGTAGAGCCACTTCTCGCGCGCCAGGGCGCGGTCTTGCGCCGACAGGGCCTTGTCCTCGAAGGTCTTGAGCTCGGGCGTGATGAAGCGCTCGGCGTTCTTCAGGGTCTGGCGCCGGCGGTAGTCTTCCGGCACCTTGGCGAGGGCGCTTTGCGTCACCTCGATGTAGAAGCCATGCACCCGGTTGAACTGAACCCGCAGGTTGGCAATGCCGGTGCGCTCGCGCTCGCGCGCTTCCAGCTGGAGGAGGAAGGCATCGCAGTTCTCGCCGATGGCGCGCAGTTCGTCGAGCTCGGCATCGAAGCCTTCGGCGATCACGCCGCCGTCGCGGACCAATGCCGACGGCTCGGCCTTCAGCGCGCGCGCCAGCAGTTCGGCGCAGCCTTCCGGCGGCACGAAGTCTTCGGCGATGCGCGCCAGCAGGGCGGCGCCGCGCGGCAGTACCGGCGCCAGCCGGCGTGCCTTGTCCAGCGCCAGGCCCAGCGCCACCAGTTCGCGC
>DATFFA010000037.1:0-41411 GCA_035250605.1 Variovorax sp.
GCCCTGCAGCTTGGTCAGGCGGACGTGGTCGAGGTCGGTGAGCGTGCGCTCGCCGTGAATGGGGGTTGCTGTTTGCATGACGCATTCCAATCGAATTCAAGGGCGACTCGCTGCACGGCCTGTTGCGGGCGGCGGTCGCGAACGCGCGGGTGGTTGTGGCCCGGCGATCGATGGTTTGCGCGAAGAAGAAAGGTCAGGGGTGGGATCGCCGGGCGCAGAAGGGTGCGGCCGGCTGGCGCTTGGGCGCCATGGCCAGGTCCCGAAACGCGATGCGCGCGTGCGGGCCCGCCGCCACGGTGGTGGCAGCGGCTGCAGCAGTGCGGTTGGCTCGGAAAACCTGGAAAGTCATGGACAAGAAGAACGACGGGCCGCGCTTGGCGGCCCGGGGTGCTTGCTGGAATCTGGAGCGGGCGAAGGGAATCGAACCCTCGTATGAAGCTTGGGAAGCTGCCGTTCTACCATTGAACTACACCCGCAGCAGGCGCGAATTCTAGCGCGTGTCCGGCACGCATCGCGGCAGTTTGCGCAGCTCGCCCTACTGCGGGAACTGCACCACCGGACCCGGCGCCTTCTGCCCCGCCGGCACATAGGCCGGCGCCGGTACGCCGGCGGGCCCCAGCGAACGGGTGAAGGCGTAGATGGCCTTGAGCTCGGCGTCGCTCATGGCGCGCACGTTGAACCAGGGCATGGGCGGCTTCGGCTCCATGTGGCGCGCATGGTGCAGCCACTGCCGCTCGGTCATGTTGGCCATCATGAGGCGCAGGTTGGTCGCGTAGGTGGTGCCCCACGGCCCGGCCCAGCCCAGGCTGTCGCCGGTCAGCCAGAGCTTCTCGTCGACCTGACCGTTCTTCTGTACGTATCCCGGCGTGTGGCAGTCGTTGCATCCGGCGATGCGAATCAGATGGCGGCCGCGTTCCAGCTGGTTCTTGCCCGGCTGGGGCGGTGCGGCCGCAACCGCGCAGGAGGCGAGGGCGGTCATGGCTGCAGCGATGAATTTCCGGGAAGGCGACATGAGGCAACTCCTGGAGGGCTGAATCACTTCTTCGCGCCGGTGCGGCGAGCCGGGCCGTCCGGCGCCGCAGCCTCGACGAGCGCACGGATGGCCCAGCGCCGGGTCCTGCGTGCCTCGGCATCGCCGAGTCGAAGCACATCCTTGAAGACGACCATCGCTTCCGGCCCGACCACGAGCGCGAGCGCCTGCTTGAGGCGCTTCAGCGCCGCCGGCTTGAAGCGGGCGCGGGCCGGGTCCAGCGCGGCCTCGATCAATGGCGTGCGGCGGTTCTGGCGGGCAGGCAGCTGCGCATCGATCTCGCCGCGCGCGCTTCGCTCCAGCGACTGCGCCAGCATCATGCGAAGGGGCGCCTCGTTGGCCGCGATCATGGTGTGCAAGGCATCGTCCACGTGCTCAAGGCGCGCGACGACGTCGTCGGCCGGCGCGCCGCGCAGCGCGTCCTGGGCGAGCGGCGTCTCGATGTCGATCGACGCTTCCAGGTGCAGCGCTTCCGCGTTCGGGAAGTACCGGTAGGCGGTGGCACGCGATACCAGCGCCTGTTCGGCGATCGCCTCCAGCGTCGGGCGGCGCCCCTGCAGGGTCAGTTGCGCGGCGGCCTCGAGCAAAGCCTTGCGCGTGCGCTGCTTCTGCCGGGGGCGGCCCCGTGGTCCTGCCATGCTCACGCCGCCGGCGGCAACTGCTGCAGGATCGCGCCCATGTCGACCCAGACGTTCTCCCTGCGGATCTCGCCGCTGTCCGCGAACTCGATGACGTGCAGCAGGCGGAAGGCGAGCGGGCGGTCGCGGCCTTCGAGGCCGAAGGGACGGCCCGGCGCCTTGCCGGTCCACAGCGAGTCGTCGACCATGAAGTTGTCGCCGTAGAGGCGGCGCAAGGACTGGACCTTTCCTTCCGACAGGTCGGCAAACAGCGCCTCGTAGAAAGGGCGCGCGGCATCGCGGCCGCGGACCGGGCCGCCGGGCCAGCCGACCACGTCGTGCTCCACGTCGGGGGCGAGCGTGGCCAGCACGCCCTCCACGTTGTCCTGGGCTTCGAAGCCGAAGTGCTCGTCGAGCTTGCGATCCATCTCGCTGCGGGTCAGGGCCATGGCGATCTCCTAGGAGCTGGCGTGCTGTCATCATAATGAGACAAAAATCTCATGACAAGAGATTTGTCTCATCAGCCATGGCGATGTCGCCGCCGCCGCACCAGCAGCGCATAAACGCCCACGTTCAGCAGCGTGACGAAGACGCCCACGCCGATCTCCAGCTCGCGCGTGAAGCCCTCGGGATAGATCAGGCCGGGCAGGTAGTGCTGGACGAAGCCGCCCTCGTAGCCGGCCTGGCCCGCCTCGCGGCGCAGCGTGTTTTCCAGCGGCGTCAGTGGGCAGACCCCGCCCGCCCAGGAAATCCACGCCGCCCAGGCGACGGCCGGCAGGTGCAGCCAGGCCACGCGCGGCCAGCGCCACACCAGCGCGCCGCCCGCGACGACGAAGACGATGAAAAGCCCGTGCAGCAGGAGCACGGCGTCGGCGAGCAGGCGCGGGGTCATGGGCGCAAGGGTCGCATGGGCGCGGCTTTTCGGCAAAGGCGCTTCGCATGGCCGCGGGGGCGGCGAGGGCAGGGCCAAACCTATAATCGACGGCTCAGCAGATCAAGTAGTCAGGTGGGTTCGATGCAGGGCTGCCCGCAGCCGGCCGCCTCTCTCAGCACTCCAATCCAAAGATGAGCCAGCCCACCTTCAGCGTCGCGGACATCCGCAAGTCCTTCCTCGATTTCTTCGCCTCCAAGGGTCACACCGTGGTGCCGTCGAGCTCGCTGGTGCCGGGCAACGACCCGACCCTGATGTTCACCAACTCCGGCATGGTGCAGTTCAAGGACGTGTTCCTCGGCACCGACAAGCGCCCCTACGTGCGCGCCGCCTCCGTGCAGGCCTGCCTGCGTGCCGGCGGCAAGCACAACGACCTGGAGAACGTGGGCTACACCGCGCGCCACCACACCTTCTTCGAGATGCTGGGCAACTGGAGCTTCGGCGACTACTTCAAGCGCGAGTCGCTCAGCTGGGCCTTCGAGCTGCTGACGCAGGTCTACAAGCTGCCGGCCGAACGCCTCTGGGCCACCGTCTACCAGGAGGACGACGAGGCCTACGACATCTGGACCAAGGTCATCGGCCTGCCGCCCGAGCGCGTGGTGCGCATCGGCGACAACAAGGGCGGGCGCTACATGTCCGACAACTTCTGGATGATGGCCGACACCGGCCCCTGCGGGCCGTGCTCCGAGATCTTCTACGACCACGGCCCCGGAATCGCCGGCGGCCCGCCCGGCTCGCCCGATGAAGACGGCGACCGCTACATCGAGATCTGGAACAACGTGTTCATGCAGTTCGACATGCAGCCCGACGGCAGCGTGAAGCCGCTGCCCGCGCCCTGCGTCGACACCGGCATGGGCCTGGAGCGCCTGGCCGCGATCCTGCAGCATGTGCACAGCAATTACGAGATCGATCTGTTCGACCGGCTCATCAAGGCCGCCTCGCGCGAGACCGGCGAGCGCGACCTGGACAACAAGAGCCTGCGCGTGATCGCCGACCACATCCGCGCCACCGCCTTCCTGGTGGCCGACGGCGTGATTCCCTCCAACGAGGGCCGCGGCTACGTGCAGCGCCGCATCGTGCGCCGCGCCATCCGCCACGGCTACAAGCTGGGGCAGAAGAAGCCCTTCTTCCACAAGCTGGTGCCCGACCTGGTCGCGCTGATGGGCGTGGCCTACCCCAAGCTGGTGGCCGACGAGCAGCGCATCACCGAGACGCTGAAGGCCGAGGAGGAGCGCTTCTTCGAGACGCTCGCCAACGGCATGGAGATCCTCGATGCGGCCCTGGCCGGCGGTGCCAAGGTGCTGCCGGGGGAGGTGGCCTTCAAGCTGCACGACACCTACGGCTTCCCGCTCGACCTCTCGGCCGACGTTTGCCGCGAGCGCGGCGTGGAAGTCGATGCCGCGGGCTTCGATGCCGCGATGGAAAAGCAGAAGGCCGCCGGCCGCGCCGCCGGTAAGTTCAAGATGGACCGCGCCGTGGACTACGCAGGCGCGGCCAGCGCCTTCACCGGCTACGAGCACCTCGAGGAACAGGCCCGCGTGCTGGCGCTGTACTTCGAAGGCGCGCCGGTGCAGGAACTCGAGGAAGGCCAGCCCGGCATCGTGGTGCTCGACGCCACGCCCTTCTACGCCGAGAGCGGCGGCCAGGTCGGCGACCAAGGCGTGCTGGTGGCCGAGGGCCTGCAGTTCGGCATCGACGACACGCAGAAGATCAAGGCCGACGTCTATGGCCACCATGGCACGCAGACGCAGGGCACGCTCAAGGTGGGCGACACCGTCACCGCGCGCGTCGACACGGCGCTGCGTGCGGCCACCATGCGCAACCACAGCGTGACGCACCTGATGCACAAGGCCCTGCGCGAGGTGCTGGGCACGCATGTGCAGCAGAAGGGCTCGCTGGTCGACGCCGACAAGACGCGCTTCGACTTCGCGCACAACGCGCCCGTGACGCCGGCGCAAGTGCTCGAGATCGAGCGCCGCGTCAACGCCGAGATCCTGGCCAACCAGGCCACGCAGGCGCGCCTGATGGACATGGAGTCGGCCCAGAAGACCGGCGCCGTGATGCTGTTCGGCGAGAAGTACGGCGAGACCGTGCGCGTGCTCGACATCGGCTCCAGCCGCGAACTGTGCGGCGGCACCCACGTGGCGCGCACCGGCGACATCGGCCTCTTCAAGATCGTGAGCGAGGGCGGCGTGGCCGCCGGTGTGCGCCGCATCGAGGCGGTGACCGGCGCCAACGCGCTGGCCTACCTTCAGGCGCTCGAGGCCACGGTGAACAGCGTGGCCGCCACGCTCAAGACCCCCGTGCCCGAGGTGCAGCCGCGCCTCGTGCAGGTTCTGGAGCAGGTGCGCGCGCTCGAGCGCGAGGTCGGTGCGCTCAAAGGCAAGCTGGCCTCGTCCAAGGGCGACGAGCTGCTGGCCCAGGCGGTGGAGGTCAAGGGCATCAAGGTGCTGGCCGCCAAGCTGGACGGCGCCGACGCCAAGACGCTGCGCGAGACCATGGACAAACTCAAGGACAAGCTCAAGACCGCGGCCATCGTGCTGGCGGCGGTCGACGGCGCCAAGGTCCAGCTGGCGGCCGGCGTGACGGCCGACAGCATGGGCAAGCTCAAGGCCGGCGAGCTGGTCAATTTCGTCGCCCAGCAGGTGGGCGGCAAGGGCGGCGGCAAGCCCGACCTGGCGATGGCCGGCGGCACGGATGCGGCCGGGCTGGCCAAGGCGCTCGACTCGGTGCAGGACTGGGTCGCCCAGCGGGTCTGACACCCTGCCCAGGCGTGCCGGTCCGTGCCATAGTCGCGCGGATGGAAGGGGCTTTCCGGTCATTGCTGATCTTCGCCGCCGCGCTGGGCGCGGGCGCCGCCCTGGCGTCCGCGCACGCCCCACCCGGCGAATTCCAAGCGCGGTACGGCACGCGGCCCGCCGCCGAGAACCATGGCTGAAGAGGTCCTGCCGGTCGACGTGCTGGTGATGGGCGCGGGCGCCATCGGCTGCTACATCGGCGGCAACCTGGCTTCCGAGGGCGTGCGGGTGCTCTTCGTCGGCCGCCCGCGCGTGCTCGAGGCGCTCGAGCGCCACGGGCTGCGGCTGAGCGACCTCGACGACGGCGAGCGCTACATGCCGCCCGGCACGCTGCAGGTGGCCGAGCGGATCCCGCCCGGCGTGCGGCCCGGCCTGGTGCTGCTGACCGTGAAGAGCAATGCCACTGCGCAAGCTGCGGCCGAGCTCGGCGCGGCGCTGCCGGCGCGCACGCCGGTGGTCTCGCTGCAGAACGGCGTGTCGAATGCCGGCACCGCGGCGCACGTCGCGCCGACGCTGCAGGTGCTGGCGGGCATGGTGCCGTACAACGTCGCGGAAATCGGTCCGGGCGCCTTCCATCGCGGCACCACCGGCCGCCTGGCGGTGCAGGACGACCCGGTGCTGCGGCCCTGGCTGGCCGTGTTCGAGCGCGCAGGAGTGCCGATCGACACGCATAAGAACATGCTGCCGGTGCAGTGGGGCAAGCTGCTGCTCAACCTCAACAACCCGGTCAATGCGCTGTCCGGACTGCCGCTGCGCCAGCAGCTGATGGACCGCGGCTATCGCCGCTGCCTCGCAGCCCTCATGGACGAGGCGCTGGAGGCGCTGTCATGGGCCCACATCAAGCCGGCGCAGCTGGCGGCCGTGCCGCCGCGCCGCATGCCCCTGATCCTGCGGCTGCCGGACCCGCTGTTCCGCGTGATTGCAGCGCGCATGCTGCGCATGGACGACAAGGCGCGCTCCAGCATGGCGGACGATCTGGCGCTGGGCCGCCGCACCGAGATCGACGCGCTGTGCGGCGAGGTGGTGCGGCTGGCGCGCTCCAATGGCGCCCGCGCGCCCTTGAGCGCGAAGATGGTGGAGCTGGTGGAAGCCTGGCCGGATCGCCCGCACGCGCTCTCGGCGCAGGAGATGCTGGCGGCGCTGGGCTTGCAATGAAGCGCGCGATTCTCGAAGGAGCGGCATGCATGTCCTGATCCTCGGCAGCGGCGTCATCGGCACCACGGTGGCGTACTACCTCGGCAAGGCCGGCCACGAGGTCACGGTGCTCGACCGCCGGGACGCGCCGGCGCTCGAGACCAGCTACGCCAATGCCGGCGAGGTCTCTCCCGGCTATTCGGCGCCCTGGGCCGGGCCCGGCGTGCCGATGAAGGCCGTCAAGTGGCTGCTGATGCGCCACAGCCCGCTGGTGATCCGGCCCATGTTCGATCCCGACATGTGGCGCTGGGGCATCGCGATGCTGTGCAACTGCACGCAGGCGCGCTACGAGATCAACAAGAGCCGCATGGTGCGGCTGGCCGAGTACAGCCGCGATTGCCTGCAGCAGCTGCGTGCCGACACCGGCATCCGCTACGACGAGCGTTCGCTGGGCACGCTGCAGCTGTTCCGCACGCAGAAGCAGCTCGACGGCACCGGCAAGGACATCGAGATCCTCAAGGCCTTTGGCGTGCCCTACCAGCTGCTGGACCGCGAGGGCTGCGTGCGGTACGAGCCGGCGCTGGCCGCCGTGCGGCACAAGTTCGTGGGCGGCCTGCGCCTGCCGGGCGACGAGACCGGCGACTGCTTCAAGTTCACGCAGGGGCTGGCGAAGCTGGCCGAGGCCGCGGGCGTGCGCTTCCGCTTCGGCGTGACCATCACCGACATCGCGCGCGATGCCGAGGGCGTGGCCGCGGTCCATACCGATGTCGGCCCCTTCCGCGCCGACCGCTACGTGCTGGCGCTGGGCAGCTATTCGCCGCGGCTCGTGAAGCCGCTGGGCATCCGCCTGCCGGTGTACCCCGTCAAGGGCTTCTCGATCACCGTGCCGATCACCGATGCCGCGATGGCGCCCGAGTCCACCGTGATGGACGAGACCTTCAAGGTCGCGGTGACGCGCCTGGGCGAGCGCATCCGCGTGGGCGGCACGGCGCAGCTGTCGGGCTACGACCTGCGCCTCAACGACCGCCGCCGCGACACGCTCGAGCACGTCGTCACCGATCTGTTCCCGGGGAGCGGCAGCGTCGAAGGGGCGGAGTTCTGGACCGGCCTGCGGCCCATGACGCCCGACGGCACGCCGCTGCTCGGCGCCACGCCCGTCCCCAAGCTGCTGCTCGCGACCGGCCACGGCACGCTGGGCTGGACCATGGCGGCAGGGACGGGCAGGGTCATGGTCGATTTCATCGGGGGCCGTTCGCCCGAGATCGACATGGAAGGCCTGGGTCTCGAGCGCTACGCCTGAGCACCCCGCAGCCCGCCTCGGCTGGCTGTTTTGATCCATTTGATGGGAGCTTGTAGAATGAGATCAAACAGATCAACCAAGGCGTCGATGATGAGCAGTTCCGACCTCACCGCCAGATTGCAGCAGGGCGACCTGTTGTCGCTGGAGCCCTATACCCCGGCGCGCGCGGCTCGCAAGGGCGGTGCGCGCAAGTTCCTGCTGGAGATCAAGGACGAGGCGATCTCGAAGGTGCTGTTGGCCTCCCTTCCCATGCTGGAGCGCGCGCTGCTCGAGAAAACCGCCCAGGCCCGCGAGCGCCGCATCGAGGCCGTGGTCGACTTCATGGCGGGGCAGATGGTGCTGCCGAGCGCGATCGACCGCGACATGGCCCAGCGGCTCGCCAAGCGGCATGCCCGCGTGCTGAACGAGTTCGGGCATTTCACGGCCGAGCAACTGGCCGACGCCAACCGCTCGCAGGCCAGCAGCCGCACGGCCTTGGTGGACAACTGGCGCAAGCGCCGCCAGGTCTTCGCCGTGCCGCATCCGGACAAGAGCGCGCGCGAGCGCGATGTCTATCCCGCTTTCCAGTTCGAGGACCACAAGCCGATCAAGGCGGTCCAGGCCGTGCTCGAAGCCTTCGGCGATCGCCGGGCGCCCTGGAAGCTCGCTTTGTGGTTCACCTCGAACAATGGCTGGTTGCCCGGTAGCGCGCGGCCGGTCGACCTGCTGGCATCGGACCCGCAGGCCGTGATCGAGGCGGCGCAGCGCGATGCGCAAGAGGTCGCGGCTTGAGTTGCCGCGCGCCGGCACCGCCTTTCGACCCGCTTTTCGATCGCTGGCCGGCGGGTACGCCGATCCACGTCATCCACGACACGGCCTTCGCGCCCGAGAGCTTCAACCCCGGCGTCGATGGCGCCGGCGCCTTGCGCAAACCCACGCGATTTGCGCCCATCCGTGATGCCAGGAACCGGGTCGTGCCCTATCTGTACGCCGGTGCGACCCTGGACTGCGCAATCTTCGAGACCGTCTTCCACGATGTGCCGATCGACGCACCCGACAAGTTCGTGGACCTCGACACTTTCGCGCAACGCGGCCATGGCCAGCTCGTGGCCAGCCGCGAACTCCTGCTCGTGGACCTCACGAGCGAGGGGCTGCACCGGCTCAAGGTCCCCAAGGAGGAGCTCGTCGCCAGCCCGGCGCGCGACTACGTGGACACCGCCCGATGGGCCGAGGCGCTGCACCGCGAATGCAAGCATGCCGATGGCCTGGTGTGGATGTCGCGCCAGCGCGATCGCGACAGGGCGATGCTGCTCTTCGGCGATCGGGTGAAGGGCGTTCTTTCCGGAACGCGCATCGGCGGGCCGCTGGTACGCAACGACGCGTTGCGCCAGGCGATCCTCGCCGCGGCGCTGCGCGCCGGCATCGATGCTGCCTGACCTTCAGGGCGCGGCCGCGCGGGCCCCTCGGTTGCGCCCGTTGCCGCGCTCGCGCAGTACGGTCTTCCTGCCCTGCGTGACGATCAGCCACCCGTCCTGCCCGACGAAGTAGCTGGTCGCGTTGCCGTCGTAGAACTGCCAGCCCAACGGATCGCAGGGCGCGTTGCCGGGCGGGCAGGGGCGCTGTCCCCTCTTGCCGACGAGGTTGATGCGGCTGCCGTTGCTGGATGCGCCGGCTCTTGCGCTTCACCTGCTCCTCGATGCCCAGCTTCTTGAGCAGCTCGGTCTCGCAGCAGGTGCCGCCGGCGCTGGCCGAGTAGGCGATCGAGGACGCCGCGAGCAGCTTGCGCTCGAGGGCGTCGACCGTGCCGATGCCGGGCTTGGGCGTGCCGCTGCGCACCGCGAGGTCGATGGACGAGCGCACCAGGTCGTCACCGCGCTCGAAGCAAGGGTTTATGCCTAGACAACCTGAGCACTTCGGGATTATTCTTCGTCTGTCCGTTCCATTAATAAATCAATGTTTTATTAGTGGAACAAAATGAAGTCTACCACCAAGATCACGGATCGAAACCACGATGATGAAGCCCACCCGTCGCCAGGCGCTCGCACTGGCCGTTTCCATTGCCGCCGCCGCCACTGCCGCTCCGATCTGGGCGCAAGGCTATCCGGCCAAGCCGATCACGCTCGTGGTCGCGTACCCGGCCGGCGGCGACACCGACGCGCTCGCGCGCCTGTTCGCCGAGAAGCTGTCCACGCGAATCGGCCAGCCGGTGGTGGTCGACAACCGCCCCGGCGCCAGCGGCGTGATCGGCAGCAGCTTCGTGGCCAAGGCGCCGGCCGACGGCTACACGCTGCTGCTGGCGCCCAGCACCTTCTCGATCGCGCAACTGGTGCTGAAGACCGGCGGCGGCGCGAGCTACGACGTCCTGGGCGGCTTCACGCCCGTCGTCCAGCTCGGCACGCTGCCGCTGTTCCTGGTGGCGGGCGCGGGCACCGGCTTCAAGACCTTCAAGGACGTGCACGCCGTCAAGGGCCAGGCACTCTCGTACGCCAGTCCCGGCAGCGGCTCGCCGATGCACATCCTGGGCGAGATGGTCAACAAGGCGGCCGGCATGAACCTCGGCCACGTGCCGTACAAGGGCGTGGCCCCGGCGGTCAACGACGTGCTGGGCGGCCATGTGCCCCTGACCTACATCACCTACGGCCCCATCGCGCCGCACCTGGCAGGCGGCAAGATGCTGCCCCTCGCGGTCGCGGACCGCACCCGCTCCCCACTGGCGCCCAACGTGCCCACCTTCGCCGAGCTGGGCTACAAGAATGTCGAAGTGACGGCCTGGCACGGCCTCTTCGGGCCCAAGGGCCTGCCGCCCGAGATCGTGAAGACGCTCAACGGCCACTTCAACGAGATCCTCAAGATGCCCGACGTGGTGTCGAAGATGGCGGTGCTCGGCGCCTTGCCGCTGGGCGGCGCGCCGGAGGTGCTGGCCAAGACCAATGCGGCCGACTTCGAACGCTTCGGCAAGGTCATCAAAGAACTCGGCATTCAGGCGGACTGAGGCAAGCATGACCGACATCAAGGCCATCCCCGACCCCGACAGCCTGCAGGCCCTGCTGGCCGAGCTGCCGGCCAACCTGCTCGCCGGCCGGCGCGTGCTGGTGACCGGCGCCGCGCGCGGCCTCGGGCTGGCGTTCGCCCGTTGCATCGCCGCCGCGGGCGCGGCCGTGGTGCTGGCCGACATTCTTTCGGACCTGGCCGAGACCGAAGCGCAGGCCTTGCGCAAGGCCGGCTTCAAGGCCCACGCGCTGGCCCTGGACCTGTGCGATCCGGCCTCGATCGAGGCCTGTGCCGCGGCTGCGGTGAAAGCGCTCGGCGGCCTCGACGGCCTGGTCAACAACGCGGCCATCACGAACTCCGGCGGCCGCGATGCCCATGCGCTGGACATCGAAACCTGGGACCGCGTGATGGACGTCAACGTGCGCGGCACCTGGCTCATGAGCCGCGCCTGCCAGCCGGCGCTTGCGCAGGGCGGCCGCGGCGCCGTCGTCAACCTCGCGTCCGACACCGCCCTGTGGGGCGCACCCAAGCTGCTGGCCTATGCCTCGAGCAAGGGCGCGGTGATCTCGATGACCCGTTCCCTGGCGCGCGAGTGGGGCGAGTCCGGCATCACCGTCAACGCGGTCGCGCCCGGGCTCACGCTGGTGGAGGCCACCGAGTACGTGCCGCTGGCGCGCCATCAGAAATACCTCGAGGGCCGCGCCCTCCCGCGCGAGCAGCAGGCGGTGGACGTCTGCGGCGCGGTGCTGTTTTCCCTGTCGGGCCTGTCGCGCTTCGTGACCGGCCAGTTGCTCGCCGTCAACGGCGGCTTCGTGATGCATTGATTTCCTCCAAGGAGTTTGAGATGAGCGATTTGTCCGAGCAAAAGAAATTCGATGACAGCAAGGTCGGCGAGACCCTGCGCCGTCCCGAGGGCGCGAGCCTGGAGGCGTGGATGAACAGCCGCATCGCGCGCTATTCGACGCGCAAGTACGACTGGGACGCGCTGAAGTTCCAGGCCGACCTGGACCCCAAGTTCCGCCGCGCGCAGATGCGCTACGTGGGCACCGGCGGCACCGGCGTGGCGAGCGACGTCAACACCGTTCCGGCCGAGAGCTTCACCTTCTCGACCATGGTGATCCCGGCCGGCCACGAAGGCCCGCCGCACCTGCATACCGACGTGGAAGAAGTGTTCTTCCTGCTGCGCGGCAAGCTCAAGGTGGTGCTGACCACGGCCGAGGGCGAGCGCTACGAGACGGTGCTGACCGACCGCGACCTCATCTCGGTGCCCCCGGGCGTGTACCGCGAAGAGATCAACATCGGCGACGAGGATGCGCTGATGTGCGTGATGCTGGGCGCGAAGAAGCCGGTCACGCCGACGTACCCGGCCGACCATCCGCTCGCCAAGATCAAGCGCTGATCGGGACGCAGAAGTCATGAGCGAGACCCCCGTGATCGATGCACCGAACCTGCCGGCCGCCGAGCTGGCGCGTCTCGATGTGCGCTTCCCGGCGCGCAGCGTGCCGGTGCAGGGCGGCGCCGTGGTCTCGGTGCGCGAATGCGGCACGGGCCCGGCGATCGTGTGCCTGCACGGCATCGGCTCGGGCTCGGCCTCATGGCTGGACACGGCGCTGCTGCTCGAAGGCGAGGCGCGGGTGATCGCGTGGGATGCGCCCGGCTATGGCGCATCGACGGCGCTGGCCGCAGCGGCACCCACCGCACGCGACTACGCGCAGCGACTGCATGCCTTGCTCGATGCCCTGGACATCCGGTCCTGCGTGCTGGTCGGCCATTCGCTCGGCGCGCTGGTGACTGCGTCCGCCGCGCGTCCCGGCTCGCCGGCGGCCTCGCGCATCTCGAAGCTGCTGCTGATCAGCCCGGCCGCCGGCTACGGCGCCGCGGGCCGTGCAGAGGCGCAGGCCCGCGTGCGCGCCGAGCGCCTGGGCACGCTGGCGGAACTGGGCGTCGCCGGCATGGCCGCGAAGCGCTCGGGCCGGCTGCTGTCGGACCACGCGAGCGAGACCGCGCGCCAATGGGTGCGCTGGAACATGGCGCGCCTGCATGAGGCGGGGTACCGCCAGGCCGTGGAGCTGCTGTGCGGCGCCGACCTGCTGGCCGACCTGCCGCCCGCCATGCCGGTGCGCGTGGCCTGCGGTGCGCTGGATGTCGTCACCACGCCCGAAGCCTGCGCCGAGGTGGCGAAGCAATGCGGCGTGCCGCTCGAGCTGCTGCCCGATGCCGGCCACGCGAGCTACGTGGAGCAGCCCGCCGCAGCCGCCGCGCTGCTGCGCGAAACCCTTGCAGACTGATCGATCACAACGACGACGAGAGAACCATGAGCAACGAATTGACGGAAGAGGGCGGCGATCGCTACAACGTGCCGGCCCTGGAACGCGGCCTGCGCATGCTGTGCGAGTTCAGCCGCGAGAGCCGCACCTTGTCCGCGCCCGAGCTGGCGCGCCGCTTCGACCTGCCGCGCTCGACCGTGTTCCGCCTGCTCAGCACGCTGGAGAACATGGGCTTTTTGGAGCGCGCCGAGGGCGGCCGCGACTACCGCCTCGGGCTGGCCGTGCTGCGCCTGGGCTTCGAGTACCTGGCCTCGCTGGAGCTCACGCAGCTGGGCACGCCGCTGCTCAACCGCCTGTGCGAGGAGCTGCGCACACCCTGCAACCTGGTGGTGCGCGACGGCCGCTCCATCGTCTACGTCGCCAAGGTCGCGCCGCCTTCGCCCTTTGCCAGCTCGGTCACGGTGGGCACGCGCCTGCCGGCCCATGCCACGGTGCTCGGCCGCATCCTGCTCGAAGACCTGACGCTGCCGCAGCTGCGCGCGCTCTACCCGGAGGACAAGCTCGAGACCTTCTCGCCGAGCACGCCCAAGACGGTCAACGAGCTCTTCGACATGGTCCAGGCCGACCGCGAGCGCGGCTACGTGCTGGGCGAGGGCTTCTTCGAGTCGAACATCTCCACCATCGCCGCGCCGGTGCGCGACCACGGCGGCCACATCGTGGCGGCGCTGGGCGCGACCATCACCTCCGGCCACATCGACGAGGCCCGCATGGACGAAATGGTGCAGCGCGTGCGCGGCACGGCCGACGAGATCTCGGGCCTCCTGAACTACGCGCCCGCCGGCAAGGCCAAAGTGGTCCCGCTGCGCAGCGCCTGAGGCGAACGACATGGCAACATCGACTTCCCCTTCCTTCTTCGCCCCCGATGCGCTGGCCGGCCGCGTGGCCGTGGTGACCGGCGGTTCGTCGGGCATCGGCCTCGCGACGGTCGAAGCCCTGCTCGACTGCGGCGCCGCCGTCGCGCTGTGCGGACGCAATGCCGAGCGGCTGGACCGCGCCGTGGCCGCCCTGCGCGAGAGCCGGCCGCAAGCCAGGCTCTTCGCCCAGACCTGCGACGTGCTCGATCCCGCCTCGGTGAAAGCCTTCGCCGCGGCCAGCGAGGCCGCGCTCGGCCCGGCTTCCATGCTGATCAACAACGCAGGGCAGGGCCGCGTCTCCACCTTCGCCGACACCGACGACGCCGCCTGGACCGAGGAGCTGAACCTCAAGTTCTTCTCCGTCATCCATCCGACGCGCGCCTTCCTGCCGCAGCTCGCGGCGCAGCGTGCGGTGGTGGGCGATGCCTCCATCGTCTGCGCCAACTCGCTGCTGGCGCGCCAGCCCGAGCCGCACATGGTCGCGACTTCGGCCGCGCGCGCGGGCCTCTTGAATCTGGTGCGCTCCATGGCCACCGAGTTCGCGCCGAAGGGCGTGCGCGTCAACGGCATCCTGATCGGCCTGGTCGAGTCGGGCCAGTGGCGCCGCCGCTTCGAGGCGCGCGAAGACAAGTCGCTGGACTGGTCCGCCTGGAGCGGGCAGCTCGCCGGCAACAAACACATCCCGCTGGGTCGCCTGGGGCTTCCGATCGAAGCCGCACGCGCGATTCTTTTCCTGGCCTCGCCCTTGGCGTCGTACACGACGGGCAGCCATATCGATATCTCTGGAGGCTTGTCCCGTCATGCATAACTCATCCAACCCCGCGCAGGTCACGGTCGGCGCGGTCGTCGCCGCCTTCCTCGAACAGTGCGGGGTCAAGGCCGCCTTCGGCGTGATCTCCATCCACAACATGCCGATCCTCGACGCCTTCGCGCAGCGCGGGGCGGTCCGCTTCGTCTCCGCGCGCGGCGAAGCCGGCGCGGGCAACATGGCCGACGCCTACGCCCGCTCCACCGCCAGCCTGGGCGTGTGCGTGACCAGCACCGGCCCGGCGGCGGGCAACATCGCCGGAAGCATGGTGGAGGCGCTCACCGCCGGCGCGCCCGTGCTGCACATCACCGGCCAGATCGAGACGCCCTACCTGGACAAGGGCATGTCGTACATCCACGAGGCGCCGGACCAGCTGACCATGCTCAAGGCCGTCTCCAAGGCCGCCTTCCGCGTGCGCAGCGTCGAGAACGTGCTCGGCACGCTCAAGCGCGCGGTGCAGGTCGCACTCACCGCGCCCACCGGCCCGGTCAGCGTGGAGATCCCGATCGACATCCAGTCGGCACTGACCACGATGCCGGCGGATCTTTCGCCGCTGCCCATCGAGGCCGCCGTGCCCTCGAAAGCCGGGCTCGATGCCCTGGCAGCGAAGCTCGCATCCGCCAAGCGCCCGATGCTGTGGATCGGCGGCGGCGCGCGCCGTGCCGGCGCGGCGATCAGGCGGCTGCAGAAGCTGGGCTTCGGCGTCGTGACGACCACGCAGGGGCGCGGCACGGTGCCCGAGGACGATCCGGGTTCGCTCGGCGCCTACAACATCCAGAAGCCGGTCGAGGCCTTCTACCAGAGCTGCGACGCGATGCTGGTGGTCGGCTCGCGCCTGCGCGGCAACGAAACGCTCAAGTACGAGCTGAAGCTGCCGCGCCCGCTGTACCGCATCGATGCCGATGCCGCAGCAGAAGGCCGCTGCTACGAGACCGACGCCTTCGTCTGCGGCGATGCCGCGCTCGCGCTCGAAGGGCTGGCCGACCGGCTGGAAGCCCGGCACTACCAGGCCGATCCGGCGCTGCTCGACGACCTGCGCGCCGCGCACGACCAGGCGGTCGCCACGCTGCGCGATGGCCTCGGCCCCTACGCGGAGCTCGTGCGCCGGATCCAGTCCGTGGCCGGACGCAGCTTCAACTGGGTGCGCGACGTCACCGTCTCCAACAGCACCTGGGGCAACCGCGAACTGCGCGTGTTCGAACCGAGCGCAGGCGTGCATGCCACCGGCGGGGGCATCGGCCAGGGCATGCCCATGGCCATCGGCGCGGCCATCGGCGCGGCGGTCACCGGCTCGGGCCGCAAGACCTTCTGCCTGGCCGGCGACGGCGGCTTCATCCTCAACCTGGGCGAGCTGGCCTGCATGGTGCAGGAAGAGGCCCCGATGGTGATCGTGCTCATGAACGACAAGAGCTACGGCGTGATCAAGAACATCCAGGACGCGCAGTACGGCGGCCGCCGCTGCTACGCCGACCTGCACACGCCCGACTACGCGCTGCTGTGCAAGTCGATCGCGCTGCCGCATGCGCGGGTCTCGCGCCTGGACGAGCTGCAAGGCCGGCTGGACGAGGCGCTGGCGGCACGCGGCCCCTTCCTGCTGGAGATCGACATGCTGTCCATCGGCGGCTTCAAGAGCACCTTCGCCGGCCCGCCGACCAATACCGTGACGCAGATCCCTGCGCTCGCGAAGTGAGGCACTGAGATGCTGCGCGTGGCACTCATCGGTTGCGGCGCCATCGGCAGCTCGGTCATCGAGCTGCTGAAGGGCGATGCGGGGCTCGCGGTGGTGGCCGTGGTCACCACCGCCGAAGGCGTGGCCGCCACGCAGGCGGCCTTGCACAAGCTGGCGCCCGGCGTGCAGGTCTGCACCGGCGTGCCCGCCTCGGGCGTCGATCTGGTGGTTGAGACCGCCGGCCATGCTGCGATCGAGGAGCACGTGCTGCCGGCGCTGCGGCGCGGCACGCCCTGCGTCGTGGCCTCGGTGGGCGCTCTTTCTGCACCCGGCCTGGCGGAGAAGCTCGAGATCGCGGCCATCACCGGCGGCACGCAGGTGCAATTGATCGCCGGGGCCATCGGCGCCATCGATGCGCTGGCCGCGGCCCGCATCGGCGGGCTCGACAGCGTGCGCTACACGGGCCGAAAGCCGCCGCGCGCGTGGAAGGGCACGCCGGCGGAGCAGGGCCGCGACCTCGATGCGCTCACGGCCGAATGCGTGATCTTCGAAGGCAGCGCACGCGAGGCCGCCGCGCTGTACCCGAAAAACGCCAACGTGGCGGCCACCGTGTCGCTCGCGGGCCTCGGGCTGGACCGCACGCTGGTGCGGCTGGTCGCCGACCCGGCGGTGGACGAGAACGTGCACACGGTCGAGGCCGAGGGCGCTTTCGGCAGCTTCGCGCTGAGCATGCGCAACAAGCCGCTGGCGGCCAATCCCAAGACTTCCGCGCTGACGGTCTACAGCGCCGTTCGCGCCTTGCGCAACCGGGCCGCGGCCCTTGCCATCTGATTCACCATGATCTCCTCCGAACTCCTCCCAATCAACGTGGCCGGCGAATGGCGCCTGGGCGGCGGCGACGCCTACGAGAGCCTCTATCCCGCGAACGGCGAACCCATCGCACGCCTCAAGGCTGCCAGCGTGGCAGACGTCGACGAAGCCATCGCGCGCGCCGACCTGGCCTTCCGCACCAGCGGCTGGGCGCAGAAGCTGCCGCACGAGCGCGCCGCGGTGCTGCACCGGGTGGCGCAGCTGATCCGCGAGGAGGCCGAGCCGCTCGCGCAGAAGCAGCGCCTGGACAACGGCAAGCCGATCAACGAGACGCGCGCGCTGGTGGCGAGCGCGGCCGCCACCTTCCAGTTCTTCGCGGCGGCGCTGGAGACGCTGGAAGAAGCGATCACGCCCTCGCGCGGCCCCTTCGTCACGATGAGCGTGCACGAGCCGATGGGCGTGGTGGCCGCCATCACGCCTTGGAATTCGCCGATCGCGAGCGAGGCGCAGAAGCTGGCGCCGGCGCTGGCGGCCGGCAATGCGGTGATCGTCAAGCCGGCCGAGGTCACGCCGCTGATGGCGCTGGAACTGGCCCGTCTCTGCGAGGCCGCCGGCGTGCCCAAGGGCCTGGTGAGCGTGCTGCCGGGCAAGGGCTCGGTCATCGGCGATGCGATCACCAAGCATCCGCTGGTCAAGCGCGTGTCCTTCACCGGCGGCACGACCACGGGCAAGCACATCGCCCACATCGCCGCCGACAAGATGATGCCGGTCTCGCTGGAACTGGGCGGCAAGTCGCCCACCATGGTGCTGGAGGATGCGGACCTGGACCACGCGGTCAACGGCGTGCTCTACGGCATCTTCAGCTCCTCGGGCGAGTCCTGCATCGCGGGCTCGCGCCTCTTCGTGGCGCGGCGCATCTACGACGAGTTCGTCACGCGCGTGGCCGAGGCGGCCGCGATGCTGCGGGTCGGCGATCCGGCCTCGGAGCGGACCCAGATGGGCCCGCTGATCACCGCGAAGCATCGCGAGAGCATCGAGCGCTATGTGGAGCTGGGCGTCTCCGAGGGCGGCCACATCCGCACCGGCGGCGTGCGCCCGCACGGCGCGGCATTCGACAGCGGCTACTTCTACACCCCCACCATTCTCGAAGGCCTCACGAACAGCGCGCGGATCAGCCAGGAAGAAGTGTTCGGCCCGGTGCTGGTCGCGATGCCCTTCGACGACGAGGAGGAACTGATCGCCCAGGCCAACGACAGCGTCTACGCGCTGGCCGCGGGCGTGTGGAGCCGCGACTTCAAGCGCGCCTGGCGCCTCGGGCGCGCAGTGCAGGCCGGCACGGTCTGGGTCAACACCTACAAGCAGTTCTCGGTCTCCACCCCCTTCGGGGGCTGGCGGGACAGCGGCCTGGGCCGCGAGAAAGGGCGCGAAGGGATCTTCCAGTACATGGAGCAGAAGAGCATGTACTGGGGAACCAACGAGCAGCCGCTGCCGTGGGCCAACTGAAGGGAGCCATGTCATGAGCGTTTTGGGAATCGATCAGATCACTTATGCGGCGGACGACCTGCCGACCTGCCGGCGCTTCTTCTCTGACTGGGGCCTGGCGCTCAAGTCGGAGACCGCGGACCAGCTCGTGTTCGAGTGCCTGAATGGTTGCCGCGTCGTGGTCGCCGCGCTGGGCACGCCCGGCCTGCCGCCCGCGGTGGAGGAGGGGCCGACGCTGCTCGAAGTGGTGTGGGGCGTCGAGAGCGAGGCCGACCTCGCGCGCTACGCCGCCGCCATTGCCGGCGACCCCGGCTTCGTCGATGGCGATATCGAGGGCGCACGCCGCATCGGCTGCACCGACCCCAACGGCCTCGCCGTCCGCCTGCAGGTCAGCCGCAAGCGCAGCATCGACGTCGAGTGCGGCGCGATGAACACCTGGAACGCCAAGCCCCGCATCAACCAGGCCGCGCCGGTCTACGAGCGCGCGACGCCGATCGAAGTGGGCCACGTGGTCTTCTTCGTCGCCGACGTGAAGGCCACCGCCGACTTCTATGCGCAGCGCTTCGGCTTCGTGGGCTCCGACAGCTACCCGAACCGCGGCGCGTTCATGCGCTGCGCACCCGATGGCGGCCACCACGACCTGTTCCTGCTGCAGCTGCCCTCGGGCAAGCGCGGGCTCAACCATGTGGCCTTCACCGTGCGCGACATCCACGAGGTGTTCGGCGGCGGGCTGCACTTCTCTCGCTGCGGCTGGGAAACCCAGTTGGGCCCGGGACGGCATCCGGTGTCTTCCGCCTATTTCTGGTACTTCAAGAACCCGGCCGGCGGCCTAATCGAGTACTACGCCGACGAGGACCAGCTCACGGCCGACTGGCAGCCGCGCGAGTTCGAGCCGGGTCCCACCGTGTTTGCGGAATGGGCCGTCGATGGCGGGCTGGACGGCGACACGCGCCGGCAGAAGAACGCCGACGGCCCGCAAGGCAAGTTCCTGACCGAAAAGAAATGAAGCACACGACCATGCAACGACGCAGCTCCCTGTTGTCCCTTGCCGGCGCCGCCTTGATGGCGCTGGCCGCCATCGCGCCGGCGAATGCGCAGAACGCCGTGGAAAAGCAGCTCTCGAGCGACCGCTTCACCATCGTCTCGCCGTTCCCGCCCGGCGGCCCCGTCGACACCCTGGCACGCGTGCTCTCCGAAGGCCTGGCCAAGCGCTACGGCCAGGCGGCAGTGGTCGAGAACATGCCGGGCGCGGCCGGCAACATCGGCATCGACAAGGTCAAGCGCGCGAAGGGCGACGGCCACACGCTGCTGGTGGTGCCCGCCGGCAACCTGACGATCAATCCGACGCTGATGCCGAACTTCCCCTTCGACGTCGAGAAGGACTTCGTGCCCGTCACCATGCTGGCCAAGGCGCCCAACGTGCTGGTGGCCTCGCCCTCGACCGGCATCAAGACGGCCAAGGACCTGGTGGCCCAGGCCAAGGCCAAGCCGGGCACGCTGTCCTATGCGTCGCCGGGCGTGGGCAGCGGCCTGCATCTGGCCGGCGAGCTCTTCAAGCAGCAGGCCGGCGTCGATCTGCTGCACGTGCCCTACAAGGGCACGGCGCCCGCGCTCAACGACGTGCTGGGCGGCGTGGTGCCGCTGATGTTCAGCAACCTGCCCGCCACGCTGCCCTTCATCAAGAACGGCAAGCTGGTCGCGCTGGCCGTGACCGAGGCCAGGCGCAGCCCGGCCGCGCCGGAGATCCCGACGCTGGCGGAGCAGGGCATCCAGGGCGTGGCCGTCACTTCCTGGTACGGCCTGCTCGCACCCGCCGGCACGCCGCCGGCCGTGGCCGAGCAACTGGCCAAGGATGCGGCGGATTTCCTCGCCCAGCCCGAGGTGCGCGAGCGCCTGAAGGCGCAAGGCATGACCGAAGCCACCATGAAGCCCGGCGAGTTCGCCGGCTACATGCGCGACGAGACCGCCATGTGGGCCCGGATCATCAAGGCCCGCAACATCGTGGCCGAGTAGGCCACGCCGCACTGAATCCCATCTCTTCCCCACGGAGGCCCACGATGCAACAAGACCGCTACCTGCAACCCCACCAGGCGCGCCAGCGCCCCGCCACCACCTACGAAGACCTGCTCGGCGACGCGATCGAGCGCGCCTTCGGCGATGGCGTCCACGACCTCGCCGGCCTGGTCGAACGGCTCAACGACAGCGGCCTGGCCACGCCCGGCGGCCAGCGCTGGACCGAGGACCTGTACCGCCGGGAAATGGCCAAGCTCGGCGCCTGAGGAGAACACACCATGAACACCATCGCCATCCAACCCGTCGCCCAGGACCCGGTGGACCAGCTGCTCGAGATCGGGCTGAAGGACCTCTGGTATCCGATCTGCCCCTCGCATTTCATCGGCGAGAACCCCATTTCGCTGCGCCGCCTGGGCCGCAAGCTCGCGCTGTGGCGCGACGGCGAAGGCAAGCTGCATGCCCTGGAGGACCGCTGCCCGCACCGCGGCGCGCCGCTGTCGCAGGGCGTGATCCTGGGCGACCGCCTGTCCTGCCCCTACCACGGCGTGGAGGTGCGCCATGACGGGGTGGTGACGCGCGTGCCCGGCAGCCCGGGATGCAAGCTCGAGGGCTCGCAGGCCACGCGTCACTTCCACGTCGAAGAGCGCGCCGGCGCGGTGTTCCTCTACAACTCGAAGGAATCGGTCGACGTGCCGCCGCCGCTGGTGCTGCCGGAGCAGCTCACGGACGACGCGCAGTACGCGTCCTTCCTCTGCTACACCGAATGGAAGGGCGATTACCGCTACGTGCTGGACAACGTGATGGACCCGATGCACGGGACCTTCCTGCACAAGCAGTCGCACTCGATGGCCGAAGGCGAATCGCAGGCGAAGTTCGGCATCCGTGCGACCGACCACGGCTTCGTGTTCGAGAAGGAAGGCCAGCGCAACGTCAACTTCGACTGGACCGAATGGGCCGACACGGGCATGCACTGGATGCGGCTGGAGATCCCGTACCCGCGCACCGGAGGCCCCGGCGGCAATTTCATCATCGTCGGCGCCTTCGCGCCCATGTCGAAAGGCATGACCGCGACCTTCTTCTGGCGCGTGCGCAAGCTGGCGCCGGGCTGGGAGCGCGACACCTGGCGCTTCCTCTACAAGAACCGGCTGGAAGCGCGCCACTGGCACGTGCTGGAGCAGGACCGCGTGATGCTGGAGGACATGGAGCCCGATGCCAACCAGCACGAGAACCTGTACCAGCACGACCTGGGCATCGTGCGCCTGCGCCGCCACATGCGCAACCTGGCACAGGCGCAGCTGGAGCAGGCCGCGGCCTGATGTCTCTCACGGTTTTTTTTCGAGGTCCACGCCCATGTCTTCCCCCACGCTCAACGCGCTCGTGCACACCATGCGCTACGAGGCCGAGGGCATCGTCAGCGTCGAATTCCGCCCGGCTTCGCCCGACGTGGACTTCCCCGCCTTCGAGGCCGGCTCGCACATCGACCTGCATCTGCCCAACGGGCTGGTGCGCAGCTACTCGCTGTGCAATCCGGCCAGCGACCGCCAGCGCTACGTGGTCGGCGTGGCCAACGACCGCAAGAGCCGCGGCGGCTCGCGCTACGTGCACCAGCAGTTGCGCGTGGGCATGACGCTGCCGATCTCGGCGCCTCGCAACAACTTCCACCTGGAGGAGGGCGCGGAGCGCTCGGTGCTGGTGGCCGGCGGCATCGGCGTGACGCCCATCTGGTGCATGCTGCAGCGGCTGGTCGCCATCGGCAAGCCGGTGGAGATGATCTACTGCGCGCGCACCCGCAAGGAGGCCGCCTTCTGCGACGCGATCGAAGCGCTGGCGCGCGAGAACCAGGTCGCGCTGACCTGGCATTTCGATGCCGACAAGGGCGCGCCGCCCGATCTCGCGGCGATGCTGGCCGGCAAGAGCGCGGGCAGCCATTTCTATTGCTGCGGCCCGGCGCCCATGCTCGATGCCTTCGAGAAGACCTGCGAGCAGCTGGGCTACGCGAATGCGCACGTCGAGCGCTTCGCTGCCGCCCACGTGGAGGTGCCCACTGCGACCGAGGCCTACGTGGTCGAGTGCGCGAAGAGCGGCAAGAGCGTGGAAGTGCCGCCGGGCAAGTCCATCCTCGACAGCCTGATCGACGCCGGCCTCAATCCCGACCACAGCTGCAAGGAAGGCGTGTGCGGCGCCTGCGAGACGAAGATCGTCTCGGCCGGCGAGATCGAGCACCGCGACGGCATCCTCACCAAGGCCGAACGTGCCGCCAACAAGACCATGATGATCTGCGTCTCGCAGTGCAGGCGTGGGCCGCTGGTGCTGGACATCTAGTGGACCGCAACAGCCCACTGGTCATCTGCTTTCCCAACTCCCTCTCTCGAAAAATCCAATGAAAAAGTCTCTTGTGGCCGCGGCCGCATGCGCGGCTGCGGCCGGCGCCTGCGCGCAATCGTCTTCCGTGCAGGTTTTCGGCGTCGTCGATGCCGCCGTCACCTACACCACCGGGTCGGGCTTCGGCTCTTCCAGCAAGTGGCAGCTGACCAACAGCGGCAACACCTTCAGCCGCCTCGGCTTTCGCGGCACCGAAGACCTCGGTGGCGGCCTGGCCGCGGGCTTCTGGCTCGAGGCCGGGCTGCAGAACGACAACGGCACCGGCTTCAGCACGAACAGCAACAACCAGGCCAGCGGCGCGACCGCTCCCGGCCTGCTGACCTTCAACCGGCGCTCCACGGTGAGCTTCTCCGGCGGTTTCGGCGAGCTGCGGCTGGGGCGCGACTACACGCCGACCTTCTGGAACACGGCGCTCTACGACCCCTTCGGCACCGGGGGCGGCATCGGCGCGAACCAGCTGTACTTCTCGGGCCTGGGCGGCCTCACGGCGCCGACGGGTACGCGCGCGTCGAACAGCATCGGCTACTTCCTGCCGCCGAACCTGGGCGGCTTCTACGGGCAGGTGATGTATGCGATGGGCGAGAACGACAACCGCTCCCTGCTGCCGGGCACGCTGCGCTCGAACAGGGACGACGGCGACTACGCGGGGATTCGCGTGGGCTATCTCAGCGGCCCCTTCAACGTGACGCTCGCCACCGGCAAGACCCGCTACGCGACGGGCGACCTGCGGGTGTCGAACATTGGCGCTTCCTATACCTTCGAGCAGTGGATGGGCCTCAAGCTGATGGGGGAGGTCTACAGCGAATCGTTGGGCGCGGTCGATGGCAAGGGCGCTCTGCTGGGCTTCATCCTCCCGGTCGGCGTGGGCGAGATCAAGGCCTCGTATGCGCGCTACAAGCGCGAGCCCGTGGGCAACGTGCCGGAGCCGACGACGTCCAAGCTGGCGCTGGGCTATGTCTACAACCTCTCGAAGCGCACGGCGCTCTACGGCACCGTCGCCTACCTGCGCAACCGCAATGGCGCCACGCAGTCGCTCGCCGGTTCGATCACGACGCCGAACGGGTCCTCGAAGGGCACCGAGTTCGGCATGCGGCACACCTTCTAGGCGCGACCCCGCGCGTTCAGTCGAGGTAGTCGAGGAAGAGGGGAATCACGTCCTGCAGGAAGGCGGCTTCCTCTTCGGCGATGCTGCGCGGCTCCACGTCGAAGTGGATGAAGCTGCCGTAGAGCGTCCCGTCCCCGCGCCTCAGCATGCGGCCGTAGTAGGACTCGACGAGGCCGGCATAAGGGCTCAACTGACCCAGCTCCCCGGAGGCATGCCGAGACGCGAACTCGCCCTCGCGAATGGCGAACTCGCAAAAGCCCTTGTCCAGCGGCACGGCCTTGAGCCAGCTGCGGTATTCGGAGCCGCGATCGAAGACATGCACGGCTTCCATGGTCTCGCCGCTCAGCTTGAAAATGGCCGTGTAGCGGTACGGTGTGCGGTCGTTGAGCAGGGCCAGCGCAGGGCGGATCCCGTGCTTGGCAAGAACACTGCGAACTGCCGCCGTCTGGGCGGGCAAGTCGATCTCGTGCATGAGGATCCGAGGGGTGGACGAGGGCAGATGGACGCGGAGGGTTGACGGGAATTCTAGGAAGGCTCGCCACCGGCAACTGACGTCGACGGCAATCTCCGCGAGCGAGTGGGGCGATTGGGCGTTGCCATCTTCAGGTCACAACACGCGCCGATGATTTGCAGCGCTCGTGAACGACGCGAGCATGAGGTCCAAATGCCTACACGCGCGCGGACCGACGTTGTTCACCGCGATTTGACGGGAATCGGACCTTGCGGTGAAAGCTTTGTGACCAAGGCTTACGGCGATCCGCACAGCCCATCCACCAGGGCCCGCATGCGCTCCCAGTGCGAGCCTTCCCAGAACACGCCCCGGCACACATCGCAGGTGCTGAAGCGCTGGTAGCGCTCGCGCACCGACGGCGGCAACGCAGCGGCGACCTGTGCCTTGTCGATCCCGCGCAAGGGTGCGTTGCAGTTCAGGCAGAGCGTGAACGGCCGAGCGCTGCGCGCAAGGTCGAGCCGGTCGAAGATCTCGCGCAACTGCCGCGCCGAATGCAGGGCGTGCACGTAGCAGCCGTGGGTGATTCCGCGGCGCTTGAGCAGCTCGCGGTCCCGCGTGAGCACGATGCGTTCCTGCGCGCCGGCGATGCGCTCGATCTCGTCGTCCTGGAAATGGTTGTCGTACAGGGTGTCGAAGCCGGTCATGCGCAGCAGCCGGGCGAGGCCGCCGAGGTGGGCATCGGCGACGAAGCGCGTGCGGCGCAAGGCCTGGACGCGAACGCGCAGCAGCGGCGTGATGTCGAGCGCTTCGAATTTCGGGTAGACGGCCACGCGGTCGCCTTCCCGCAGCACGGCGCCGAAGTCGACCGATTCGCCGTTGAGCAGGACCAGCTCGACCTCGGTATGGGGCACGCCGAGCGCCTCGATCATGTGCTTGGTGGTGGCCCGGCGCGCGCAGGGGCAGGTGAACGCGCGCCTGCGCCGCTCTGGCGCCAGGAAGTCGTTCAGCTCCTCGTAGAAGCGGAAGGTCGCCGTGACCATCACCGCGCGGCCGGCCGCGGCAGTCCTCAATGCATCGGCGACTTGCTGAAGCTCCCGTGCGGCTGGGCGCGCATCAGCTCGTGGAACTGATCGTGCGTCATCCGCAGCAGCTGCGCGTGGTCGCCGACCTCCATGTAGACGACTTCGTTGCTTTCGAGCTCGTCGTCGACGAGCGTCGGGATGCCCCAGGCCATGCCGACCGGCGGCACCGCGCCGCGTTCGCAGTCCTCGAACAGTGCGGCAATGCGATCCTCGTCGGCCAGGCGCAGCCGGTAGCGGCCGGCGAGGCGGGAGAACTCGCCCACCATGAGGACCCGGTCGGCGGGCAGGACGGCCATCACGCAGCCGTCGTCGTCCTGGAGGATGACCGATTTGGCCAGCTGGCTTGCGGGAACATGGGCGCTGCGCGCCGTCTCCGCGCTGCTGCGGCTGTGCTCATGCGTGCAGATCTCGTACCGGGCGCCGCGCTGGTCGAGATAGCTGGTCAGATGCGAGGGGAGGGACATGGCATCTCCTTGTGCGAAGTTGCCGGCCCGGTCCGAAGGGCCCAGGCCGAGCAGGCAGTTTGCGCCGGAGGGCGGCCGATCGCAAGGGTCGCCATGCCGGATCGAGAGCCGCGCCGGATCAAGACGTCAGCAGGCCTCGGCCGGTCGTTGCGATCAGGTCTGCCCGAAGGTCTGCAGGAGCGGGCAGCGACTCGACCACCACTTCGACGTAGTCCTCCTCGGCAATGAGACGGATGTGGCACTCGCCGATGGTGAAGGCGTCCCCGCTGGCCAGTGCCCTGGCATGCACCTTCTTGCCCTTGTGGTACAGCCCGTTCTTGCTCCAGAGGTCCTTGATGATGAAGAAGGGGCCCTCTGCATCGATCACCGCGTGGAAACGGCTGGCACGCGCATCGTCGAGGACCAGGTCATTGGACGGCGCACGCCCCACGGTCGTTCGCGGCAGCTTCAGCGCCACCAGGTCGGCGCGTCCGTTGGGTCCTTCGATCAACAGTCTGGGCATGACACATTTTTTAACCCGCCCGCAAGACGTTCCGCGTAAGAAAAAAGCTCTACAAGCTGCCGAATTCAGGAGATCTTCGCCACCGTCCTGCGCCGGTACAGCGCCAGCGTCGCCACCAGTCCGCACAGCGCCGCGATGCTGATCCAGTACGCCGGCGCCGCCTTGTCCGCCGTGGCCTCGATCAGCCAGGTCGACACCGCCGGCGTGAAGCCGCCGAAGAGCGCCGTGGCCAGGCTGTAGGCCAGCGAGAAGCCCACCACGCGCACCTGCACCGGCATCACCTCGGTGAGCGCGACCACCATCGCGCCGTTGTACATGCCGAAGAGGAAGGAGAACCAGAGCAGCACGTCCAGCATGCGGCCGAAGCTGGGCGCCGCGGCCAGCCACGACATCGCGGGGTAGGCCGTGAGGATGGCCAGCACGGTCATGGCGATCAGCAGGGGCTTGCGGCCGATGCGGTCGGAGAGCGCGCCGCCCACCGGCAGCCAGATGAAGTTGGAGACGGCGACCAGCAGCGTGACGACCAGGCTGTCCTTCGCGCTCAGGTGCAGCACGGTGCGGCCGAAAGTGGGCGTGTAGACGGTGATCAGGTAGAAGGTGGCGGTGGTCATCGCCACCAGGAGCATGCCGGCCAGCACGATGCGCCAGTTCTGCCGCATCGACGCGGCCACCTCGCGCGTGGTCGGATGGTGCGCCCGGGCGCGGAAGGCCTCGGTCTCCTGCAGGGAGCGGCGCAGCAGGAAGATGCAGGGAATGATCATGCAGCCGACGAAGAAGGGGATGCGCCAGCCCCAGGCGCCCAGGGCCTCGGGCGTCAACAGCTCGTTGAGCGCGAAGCCCAGCGCCGCGGCCAGCACGATCGCCACTTGCTGGCTGGCCGACTGCCAGGCCGTGTAGAAGCCCTTGTGGCCGGGCGTGGCCATCTCCGACAGGTAGACCGAGACGCCGCCCAGCTCGGCGCCGGCAGAGAAGCCCTGCAGCAACCGCCCGAGCAGCACCAGCGCGGGCGCGAGCAGGCCGATCGCGGCGTAGCCAGGCACGAAGGCGATCAGCACCGTCCCGCTGGCCATGATCGAGAGCGTGACGATCAGGCCCTTGCGGCGGCCGACCTCGTCGATGTAGGCGCCGAGCACGACGGCGCCCAGCGGCCGCATCAGGAAGCCGGCGCCGAAGACGGCAAAGGTCAGCATCAGCGAGGCGAAGTCGCTGCTCGTGGGAAAGAAGGCGTGGGCGATCGAGGTCGCGTAGAAGCCGAAGAGGAAGAAGTCGAACTGCTCGAGGAAGTTGCCGCTCGTGACGCGCAAGACGGCGCCGAACTTGGAGCTCGGCGCAGACGCGGGTGCGCCGTCGGCCAGGATGGCTGAACTCATGGGGGATCTCCAGTGGTGTATGAGGTTTTGGCGGAGAAAGGAAAGGGCCAGGGTCCGCAGACCCTATCTCAGGCGTGCTTGCGGCACCCTGACCAGCAGCTGAATTCGTGCCAGGTCAGGCGACGAACTTGCAGAGCGATGCGACCGTGCGCGTGTCCATGTTGCGGCCGCGGTTGAGGTGGTCGTCGATCTCGGCGGCGCAGCCCAGCATGCGCGGGTAGAGGAAGATCGTGAACGCCGCGGTCTCGAGATCGCGCTCGCCGATCTCGCCGGACTGCAGCGGCTTCCACAGCATCTTGAGCAGCAGGGCGGCGATCACCGCATCCACGTTCACGCAGTAGACGTTGCGCGAGACGCCGGCATCGAAGAGCTGCTGCACCAGCGCACGGTAGAAGTCGTGAAACACGTTGTGGTCGCCGCGCGATTCGCGCAGCTTCGCGATGAAGACCTCCCGCGGGTCGAGGTTGACCGGCTTGTCCTTGAAGACCGGGTGGTTCACGCCCGGCAGCTTGGCGATGTCCAGGCTGCCTGCACTCTTCTTGCGGGTCTTGTACTGCGCGTACTGGTCGACCGCCTTCGCGGCGAGCGCCTTGAGATCCACGCCGTGGTCCGGGGCACCCGGATCGTCGAGCCCGCTGCCCTTGAACTGCTCGATCAGGTAGGCGATGCCCTCGTAGCCGTTGCCGCCGTGCGCATAGCCGGTGTGGGTGAGGAAGCCGACCAGCGCCTTGTTGAGCTGCACCCGCTCGGGCTGCTCGGGGCCGTCCGCCGAGACCGCGCCCTTGGCGCCCTGGGCCGAGATGGCGCCGGGCCCGTTGGTCAGCAGCAGCCCGACCAGGGTCTGGAAGGCGAAGAGGTCGTTCTCGCCCGGCGCACGGCCGAGGAGGGCGGCGAAGGCGATCTCGCCCAGGCTTGCGCTCTCGATCATCTGCTGCTGCGCGATGCCGCAAAAGCCCTCGGGCGAGTGCCGCGCGGCATCGGCCGAGGCACCGATCAGCGTGCCGAAGAGCTGCAGCCACCACGGGAAGTTCTGTGCCGTGAGCAGCGAGATGCGCTTGCGCGACAGCGGCCCCCAGGCCAGGGTGGCCGAGACCGCGGCGAGCACGGCCGCCTCGGTCGGATGACCGGGGAGACTCTGCAGCCAGCGCAGGAACACGGAGCGGCCGCCGCGGGCCTGCACGCCGGCCAGCAGCGCCTGGGCACGGGCGTCGGGCGTGTCGGTCGTGAGCGCGGGCGCGCCCTTGGCGTCGATTTGCGCGATGTCGAAGGTGTCGCTGAGCGAGGCTCCGAACTCGTTGCCCAGGCCCGCCGCATGGAAGCGCTCGAGCATGAAGCCCAGGGCCTCGCGCGCCGCTTGCTGGCGCTTGGGTCCGACGATGGCGGCTGCCGCGGCGAGCACCGAATTGGGCGCGTTGCCGGCTTCGCGGCTGGCCTGCGCCGCCGCCAGCTCGGGGCGGCCGTGCAGGTTGACGTGGGCCGCGACCGCGGGCGCGATCAGTTTGCGATCGTTGTCGCCGCCGGCATCGTGCAGCAGCGCCAATGCGACGTTCGATTCCAGAGAGAGCGTGGCCGCGTCCAGCATGCTGGTGCCGTGCAGGCTGCTGACCTGCGTTTTCGCGTCCATCTGCGAGGCGCCGGAGGCGTCCTTCATCGTCTGGCGCGGCACCACGCCGCCGATCTGGGTGTTGAGCAGCGCCACCTGCTCGCCGTAGGGGGCCAGCGCCTGCACCACGGGTGGCCGCAAGGCTTCCGGCAAGTCCAGGCCCTCGTCGGAACCGAACCAGGGCTTGAGCGCCAGCGTGCCCTCGGGCGCGAAGTCGGGGAGGGTGGCGTTGGCACGCATCACCGCCGTCAGCGCGGCCGGGATATGGGCGATGTTGGTGACCAGCGCGCCCTTGGCCGAGAACACCGGGCTGTCGGGCGTGAAGATGCCGTCGACGCCGAACTTCTCCATGAACCAGCGTTCCTTGGCCAGTGCGTCATCAGAGCCGCCGGCCATCGCGCCGGCATGGCCGACCGCGCGCGTGAGCTTGCTCTTCCAGCGGCCCACCACGCAGGCCACCACCGGCTTGTTGAACTTGGCGTCGAGCTCGTAGTAGCCACCGGGCTCGCAGTACAGCACTGCGGCCTTGCTGCGCGCATCGTTGGCGAGCGCGAAGGCGAATTCGGGCGCGGCATAGTGGATGTAGACGTCCTTGCCCGAGGAGATCACGGTGGTGGTGCCCCAGCCCGCCATGCGCAGGTACTGCGCGATGGTGGTCGAGAAGCCGCCCGAGTTGGAGAAGATCGCGATCGAGCCCGGCCGCAGCGAATCGCCTGGCTTGTCGCCGCCCAGGGCGCCGCCGATGCGCACCTGGTTCCACGAGTCGGCCACGCCCAGGCCGTTGGCGCCGAAGATGTCGATGCCGTTCTGCTGGCCCATGGCGCGGATCTCGCGCGCGTCGTGCACGGCGATCTTCTCGGTGATGATGAAGATCTTGCGCAGCTCCGGATTCACGCGGATCAGTTCGGCCACGCCGTCGCGCGCCGCCGAGGGCGGCAGGTACACCACGCCGCAGTTGAAGCGGTGGCCCGCGGCCAGTCCGTCGCGCACGTTGTTGAACACCGGGATGTCGCCGATGGGCGTCTCCAGCACCGCGCCGCCCTTGCCGGGCGCAGTGCCGAAGACCACGTTGCCACCCGAGTAGGCGTGGCTCACGGGCGTGACCTCGCTCGATTCGCCGCCCAGGATATTGAGCACGCAGACGCGGTCCTCGCGCGAGGCGACCTGCGTGAGCGAGCTGATGCCGACGTGGTACTTGAAGTCGCCCACGCCTGTTTTCTGCCAGCTGGATTGCATGATTCTTTGCTCCCTTTCAAGCGGCCGATGGGGCCTGGATGCCGAGGCGCGCGGCGACCTGCTCGCGTCCGCCGTCTTTCATCCACGCGTTGACCTTGCGGGCGAACTGGATCACTTCGCTCATGTCGGAGTCGAAGCCGAAGAGCCGGTAGGGCAGGCCCAGCGCATCGCAGGTGTCGCGCAGGGCGCCCATGCCGCGCACCAGGTTCGGCCCGCCGCGGCCCACCACCACGTAGAGCGGCGTGGGCCCGTGCTGGCTGAAGTGCTCGCGCAGCGCGTCGGCCATTGCGCGCAGGGTCTCGAAAATGTCGGTGTTGTTGCTCTTGCCGCCGATGATGAAGAGCACGTTGGCCTGCTTGAGCCAGTGCTTGAAGCAGATGCGCGCCACCTCCTTCATCTTCTCGTAGGGCGGATTGCCCCCGAAGTCGGAACTGATGATGGCGTCGTCGCCCAGCATCTCGGTCACCAGCGAGTTGGCACCGCCGCCGAAGGTGGGGGCGAGCACCGTGCCCTTGTCGTTGATCACGTAGACGTCGCTCTGGCCCTGGTGGGTGCGCAGGGTGTTGATCTCCTGCTCGAAGTCGGAGTAGTCGGCCGCGAACAGGTGTGGCGGCAGGCCCAGGCGCAGCCAGCGCGGGTCGTCGCGGTCGAAGCCGCACTTGAAGTCGCAGGCCACCGGCGTGAGCCGGCCCTTCTTGTCCTCGCGCATGCGGATCGGGTTGAGTTCCAGCGTGGTCATGCCGAAGTCGTGGAACAGCTCCCACAGCTTGGGCAACTGCTGCACCAGGGGCGAGATGATTTCCTTGGGCGCGCCGATCTCGGTCAGCGCATTGGCCACCACGAAAGCCTTGAGGCCGGTGAGCGGATCGAAGGGGACCGTGGCGACCTGGGTCTTGTCGAGCTCCTCGATGTCCATGCCGCCCATGTGCGTGAGCGTCATGGTCGGCGCGCGGAAGCGCGTGGAGTCGCTGATCGAAAAGTAGACCTCGTGCTTGGCGGGCACGCCGGCTTCGAAGGTTACGCCGTTGGCCTTGGCCTTGACGTGGCCGACCTGGTGTTCGGCGAAGTAGAGGCGCTCTTTTTCGGCCAGCGCGGTCTTCAGGTCGCTGGCACGGCCCAGGAGGCCGGCCTTGCCCTTCTTGCCGATGCCGCCCTTGAAGACCGGCTTGATGAAGACGAGCCCGTATTTGTCGATGAGCGCCTTGATGTCCTCTTCGCTGGCCGCGGGGCCCAGCACCTCGGTGGCGGGAAAGCCCACGAAGTGCAGCAGGCGTGCGCCGTGCAACATGCCCGTGATCTGCATGGTCGATGTCTCCTGGTGGTGCGCGAACTGCGCCGTGGGCCGCCCGCGTTTCGGGTGGCCTCGGAGAAATCGTAAAAATCGAAGCTGTCGATCCGCCGTCAGTGCGGTGAGGGTAAGTACGGGGTGGCGCGAACCCGGTTTCGTTTTCTCGCGGACCGGCTCTTTCGGGCCGCAGGTGTAGGTGTCGACTAGTTCTTGTAGCTGTCGTCGATGCGATCCAGCTTGCGGATCAGTGCCGGCCACACGAAGGCGCCGCCGAGTCCGCCGGTCTGAACCTTCAGCGCATGGCCCACACCTTCGACGATGCGCGGATCGACATGCGTGAGCTCGCCGCCGCCGGCCTGCGCGGCGATCTGGATCTGGCAGGCGTTCTCGAAGGTGTACATCGAGAGGAAAGCGTCCGCGATGGTCTTGCCGACGGTCAGCAGGCCGTGGTTGCGCAGCATCAGGAAGTTGGCCTTGCCCATGTCGGCCTGCAGGCGCGGCTTCTCCTCGTCGCGGAAAGCTACGCCTTCGTAGTCGTGGTAGGCCAGCGAGGCCAGCACGAAGGTCGACTGCTGGCTGATCGGCAGCACGCCGTTCTTCTGGGCGCTCACGGCAATGCCGGCGCGGGTGTGGGTGTGCAGCACGCACTGGATGTCCGGCCGCGCTGCGTGCACCGCACTGTGGATCACGAAGCCGGCGGGATTGACGGGGTGGGGCGAGGTGATGAGCTTGTTGCAGTCCTGGTCCACCTTGATCAGGCTCGAGGCGGTGATCTCGTCGAACATCAGGCCATAGGGATTGATCAGGAAATGGTGCTCGGGCCCAGGGACCCGCGCACTGATGTGCGTGAAGACCAGGTCGCTCCAGCCATGGAGGGCGACCAAGCGGTAGCAAGCGGCGAGGTCCACGCGCAGCTGCCATTCTTCTGGGGAGACGAGCTTCTGGATCTCGGAGGAGGTGGTTGTGTTCATGGGGTTGTCTCCTTGGCTCCCGTCACTGTAGAGCCGGGCGTGGCACTCGACTGTCAAGAATCGGACAGCTGCGCCGATGACTTAACATAATGCACATTGTTGTTGTTGTTGTTGTTGTTGTCGTGGTGGTGGTGGTGATTCGGGTTCTTGAATCGCGGCACAGCTCCGGCAAGCCCGTTCACCACTTGCCATCGCTCGGCCGCTTGTTCGCCTGGGCCGCCGTGGTCAGCAACCGCACCGCATCCGGCCGATTCCCCCGTTGCGCAAAGTCCAGTGCCGTCATTCCCAACTGGTTCTTCATCGTCGTATCGGCGCCTTCATCGAGCAGCAGCTGCACCGCGGCCGCCGATCCGTACATCGCGGCCATCATCAGTGGCGTCGTGCCGTTGGGCGATTGCGCGTCGATGAAGGCGTAGTTCTCCAGCAGCAGCTTCATGATCGCCACGTGCCCGCCGGTCGCGGCGTAATGCAGCGGCGCCCAGCCGGGCTTGTTGACGTCGGCATCCCGTGCGATCAGGCGCGTGACGAGCTCCTGCTGGCCCTTCAGCGCGGCCAGCATCAGCGGGCTCTCGTCCTTGGCGTTGCGCACCTCGACGTTGGTCTTGGGTGAATCCAGCAGCACCTGGATCACCTTGGGCGATGGCTCGCGCATGGCGATCATGAGGCCCGCCTGGCCCTGTTCGTCCACGGTATTGGGATCGAAGCCGCGGTTCAGGAGCGCCTGGATGCTGCTCGCGTTGTCGCTTCGAACTGCCCGGAAGAAATCCTCGTACGAGCCCGCGTTGGACGAAAAAGATGCTGCAAAAACAGCGAGATAGATGATTGTTTTAAAGTAATTCTTCATGACTTCACCCCCTTGAAGAGGGTCTCGAAGTTCCGGCTGGTCGCCTCGCCGATGGCCTCCACCGGCAGCTTGCGCAGCTCCGCGATCTGCTTGGCCACGAAAGGCACATAGGACGGGTTGTTGGTCTTGCCCCGGTACGGCACCGGCGCCAGATAAGGGCTGTCGGTCTCGATCAGCATGCGGTCCAGCGGCACGAAGGCGGCCACCTCGCGCAGGTCGGCCGCCTTCTTGAAGGTCAGGATGCCCGAGAACGAGATGTAGAAACCCAGGTCCAGCGCGGCGCGTGCGACTTCGGCCGTCTCGGTGAAGCAATGGAACACGCCCCCGGCAGCGCCCGCCGAGCCATCCTCGCCCTCCTCCTTGAGGATCGCGAGCGTGTCGACCGAAGCGTCGCGGGTATGGATGATCAGCGGCTTGCGCACCTGCTGGGCAGCACGGATATGCACCCGGAAGCGCTCGCGCTGCCACTCCATATCGGAGATGCTGCGACCGCCCTTGCGCTCTTCCATCTGGTAGTAGTCCAGCCCGGTTTCCCCGATCGCCACCACCTTGGGCAAGGCCGAGCGCGTCACCAGATCGTCCACCGAGGGCTCGGCGATGTCCTCGTTGTCCGGATGGACGCCCACGCTGGCCCAAAAGTTGTCAAAAGCAGCCGCGAGCGCCTGCACCTCGGCGAATTCCTCCAGCGTGGTGCAGATGCAAAGCGCCCGGTCGACCTGCGCGGCGGCCATCGCCTCGCGGATCTGCGGCATTTGGCCGGCGAATTCGGGAAAAGTCAGGTGGCAATGGGAGTCGGTGAACATCGCAAATCTTCAGGAAACGGCGGCGCGACCGCAGCGGCTGCGGTCGGCGTCGTGCAGACGGAACTCAAATGGTCTGGGTCGGGCGGTCGGAGGCCAGCGTGCCGCCGAGCGCTTCTTCGATGCGCGCCTTCAGCTGGCGCGATTTCTCGTCCGACGGAAAACGGATGCCGACGCCCGGCGCCCGGTTGCCGGCCGCGCGCGCCGGCGTGATCCACGCCACCTTGCCGGCCACCGGGTAGCGCTGCGGGTCCTCGGGCAGCGTGAGCAACACGTAGACGTCGTCGCCCAGGCGGTACTCGCGCGAGGTCGGGATGAAGATGCCGCCCTCGGCGAACAGCGGAATGTAGGCTGCGTAGAGCGCGCCCTTTTCCTTGATCGCCAGCTGGATGACGCTGGGGCGGGCGGGCGCGGCGGGGATGGGAGAGGCTGTTGTGTTCATGGGCGGCGGCTGGCGGAGTTTAGGGTGCTTCGCGCTTCGCTCACAAGCGCTTCGAGCATCAGGCCGGCATTGAAGGGATGTTCTGCGGTTTTTGCCGCATTGGCGAGCGACCGGGCCCAGCGGCCCAGCGCCGCCTTCGACGGTGCTGCCGGCAGGTCGGCGGCTTCGAAGAAGCGCGGTGCAGCGCCGGTGTCCACGGCCATGAGGTCGTGGCAGAGCTTCTGCAGCGCGCCGATGGCCTGGGCCGGCGCATGTTCCGCCAGCGCGCCGATCTCGCCGCGCTGCATGGCCTTCGGAAAAAGGCTCCAGGCCTTGGGCGACTGGCCCGCGGCGGCAAGCCGCAGTGCATCACTGGGCCGGCCGCCGGCAGCGCGCAGCAGGGCGGCCGCATCGGCCGCCGGGACGCCCTGCCCCACCAGCCATTCGCGCGCCTCTTCGTCACCGGGCCAGGGCATGGTGAAGCCAAGGCAGCGGCTGCGGATGGTCGGCAGCAGTTGCCACGCGGCCTCGCTGGCCAGGACGAATCGCACGTCCCCGACCGGCTCCTCCAGCGTCTTGAGCAAGGCGTTGGCGGTAATGGTGTTCATGCGCTCGGCCGGATAGACCAGCACCGCCTTGCCGCGCCCGCGCCCGCTGGTGCGCTGGGCGAAGCCGACCGCATCGCGCATCGCCTCGACGCGGATCTCGCGGCTGGGCTTGCGCTTCTTGTCGTCGATGTCCGCCTGGCTCTTCTCGTCGAGCGGCCAGCCCAGCTCCTGCATCGCGACCTCGGGCATCAGCACGCAGAGATCGGCATGGGTGCGCACGGCGATGGCGTGGCAGCTCGGGCAGTGGCCGCAGGCGCCCTGCCCGCCTCGTTCGTCGGGCTGCTCGCAGAGCCAGGCGGCCGCCAGGGCCAGGCCCAGCTCGTACTGGCCCAGGCCCGACGGCCCCTGGAGCAGCCAGGCATGGCCGCGCTGCCGCAGCAGTTCGGCCAGGGGCTTGCGCAGCCAGGGCGACAGGGACTCGCTCATCGGCCAGCCCCCGCCGTGTGGGCTGCGGCGCCATGCGCCTTCGGAGCGGCCGTGCCGCTCATGGCTCGACGCCCTCCACCAGCCCGCGCTGGACCAGCGCCGCCACGACCTGCGCCCAGACCTGCTCGCGCGAACGGTTCGCGTCGATGCGCACGAAGCGCGGCGCGGACGCTGCGCGCGCGGCATAGCCTTCAGCGACGCGGCGGAAGAACGCGACCGGCTGCGATTCGAATTTGTCCGGCAGCCGCGCACCCGCCAGGCGCTCGGCCGCGGTCTCGGGCGGCAGGTCGAACCACAGCGTGAGCGCGGGCTGCAGCAGCGCGCCATCGCGCGCCTGCACCCACTCTTCCAGTGTCGAGAGCACCGCCTCGTCGAAGCCGCGCCCTGCGCCCTGGTAGGCGAAGGTGGCATCGGTAAAACGGTCGCACAGCACCACCTCGCCGCGCGCGAGCGCCGGCTCGATCACCTGGACGATGTGGTCGCGCCGGGCCGCGAACACCAGCAGCGACTCGGTCAGCGGGTCCATCGCCTGGGTGAGGATCATGGTGCGCAGCGTCTCGGCCAGGGGCGTGCCCCCGGGCTCGCGCGTGCGCGTGACGATTCGGCCCTGCGCCTTGAACAGCGCCTCCAGCGCATCGATATGGCTGGACTTGCCGGCGCCGTCGATGCCTTCGAGCGTGAGGAAGAGGCCCTGCGCCTGCGTCATCGCTGCTCGCTCCGCGGTGCAGGCGGCTCCATGCCGCGCTGGTAGCGGTTCACCGCGCGGTTGTGCTCGTCGAGCGAGCTGCTGAATTGGCTGGAGCCGTCGCCGCGCGACACGAAATACAGCGACTTGCTCTGCGCCGGCTGCACCGCCGCCAGCAGCGCCGCCTTGCCCGGCATGGCGATCGGCGTCGGCGGCAGGCCCGGGCGCAGGTAGGTGTTCCAGGGCGTGTCGGCCTGCAGGTCCTTCTTGCGCAGATTGCCGTCGAAGCGCGGACCCATGCCGTAGATCACGGTCGGATCGGTCTGCAGCGGCATGCCGGCGCGCAGCCGGTTGACGAACACGGCCGCGATCTCGGCCCGGTCCTTGGCCGCGCCTGTCTCCTTTTCGACGATGCTGGCCAGGATCAGCGCCTCGTCGGCCGACTTGAGCGGCAGGTCGGCAGCGCGCGCGGCCCAGGCCGCTTCCAGCTTCTTGTCCATGGCCCGCATCGCCCGCTGCAGCAGCGCGAGGTCGGTGGAGTTCTTCGAATAGGTGTAGGTGTCCGGGAAGAACCGGCCTTCGGGATGCAGGCCGGGCTTGCCGAGCCGGGTCATCAATTCTTCGTCGCTCTGGCCCACGGTCTCGGGCTTCAGTTGCTCGGCCTTGGCCAGCGCGGCGCGGATCTGGCGGAAGCTCCAGCCCTCCACCAGCACGATGCTGCGGGTGGCTTCCTCGCCGCGCACCAGCATGTTGAGCAGCAGGCGCGGCGTGACGCCGCGCTCCAGCTCGTAGCTGCCGGCGCGGATCTGCCGGTCCTGTCCCGAGAAGCGGAACCAGCCGTAGAGCAGCTGCCAGGGCACGTCCACGCCGGCGTCGGCCACCGCCTGCGCGACGCCGCGCGGCGTGGTGCCCGGCTCGACCGAAAGATCCACCGTGGGCGCCGGCAGCTTCAACGGATGCTGCACCCACCAGAGCCCGGCCGCGCCCGCGCCGAGTCCGACGAAGGCGGCGAGCAGGAAGAGCGTGAGAAGAAAGCGGCGCACGGATGCGAATGAGGCGGGCAGAAGAAGGAAAACGGTAGCCCTGCGGGCCGAGCGGAACGGAGCCGGCCATGATAATTCAGCGATGACCCCAGTCGTTCTGAATGGCGTAACAGCCCTTTCGCACCTCGGCGTGATTCGCGCCGAGGGCCCCGAAGCCGCCGATTTCCTCAATGGGCAACTCACCCAGGACTTCGCCCTTCTCGGCCCCACCGAAGCGCGCCTGGCCGCGCTGTGCACCGCCAAGGGACGCGTGATCGCAAGCTTCATCGGCATCCGGCCGCAGCCGGAACGCGTGTTGCTGGTGATCGGCCGCGACATCCTCCCCGCCACGCTCAAGCGCCTGTCGATGTACGTGCTGCGCGCCAAACTCAAGCTCAGCGACGCCAGCGATGAATTCATGCTCCATGGCCTGACCGGTACGGCGCTGACGGCCAACGGCGTCGATGCCGGCGCACCGCCCGGGCGCTGCTGCCACGTCGGCGATGCCAGCGTGATCTCGCTGTATCCCTCGGACCGCGTCCCACGCGCGCTGCGCATCGCGCCGGCGGGCAGCGCCGAGCCCGAAGGCCCGGCGCTCGATCCCGCGCTGTGGCAGTGGAGCGAGGTGCGCAGCGGCATCGTGACCGTCAGCGCGCCGATCGTCGACGCCTTCGTGCCGCAGATGCTCAATTACGAATCGGTGGGCGGCGTGAGTTTCAAGAAGGGCTGCTACCCCGGCCAGGAGGTGGTGGCGCGCAGCCAGTTCCGCGGCACCCTCAAGCGCAGGACCTACCTCGTGCAGGCGCCGGCGCCGTTGGCGGCGGGCCAGGAGGTCTTTGCCGCCAGCGATCCCGAACAGCCGGTCGGCATGGTCGCGCAGGCGGCACCGACCCCCGGCGGCGGATGGGCTGCGCTCGTGTCCATGCAGATTGCGGCGCTCAATGCCGGTGGCCTGCACGCCGGCAGTGCCGAGGGGCCCGCACTCAGCGTCGAGCCCCTGCCCTATCCTTTGCTCGAGGACGTCTGAGCCCGGCTCGGCTTCTCAGCAGCAGCGGCCCTTGCCGCTGCCGTAGCGCGCCTCCAGGCGCTCGCGGAAGAAGGCTTCGTAGCTCATCGGCGCCTGGTCGGGATGCGTGCGCGCCATGTGGCTGAGGTACGCGTCGTAGTCCGGCAATCCCACCATCAGGCGCAACGACTGCGCCAGCGAGCGGGTCAGATAGCGCCCGGCCTCGGGCAAGGCGGCCAAGGTTCCCATCAGGCGGCCTGGGTCGGCATCGGCTCGAAAGGCGTCTCGCGCGCCGTCGGCTTGTTGGCCGCGCGCGCCGCGAGCGCGCTGCGCACGCTGTAGAACAGCACGCTCAGCACCACGAAGATGAACAGCCCGCACAGCGCGGCATCGAGCCGGTCGTTGAAGACGATGCGCGCCATCGCCTCGGGCGTCTTGGCGGGCGCGAGCAGCACGCCTTTCTCGATCGCCTCGGCGTACTTCGACGCATGCGACAGGAAGCCGACCTTCGGATCGGCCGAGAAGATCTTCTGCCAGCCCGCCGTGAGCGTGCACACCAGCAGCCAGGCGGCCGGTGCGATCGCGACCCAGGCGTAGCGCTCGCGCTTCATGCGGAACAGCACCACCACGCCCAGCATCAGCGCCACGGCGGCCAGCATCTGATTGGAGATGCCGAACAGCGGCCACAGCGTGTTGATGCCGCCCAGCGGATCGACCACGCCCTGATACAGGAAGTAGCCCCAGGCCGCGACGCACAGGAAGGTGGCGAGCAGGTTGGCCACGAAGGAGTCGGTGCGCTTCAGCGCCGGCACGAAGCTGCCCAGCAGGTCCTGCAGCATGAAGCGCCCGGCGCGCGTGCCGGCATCGACCGCGGTCAGGATGAACAGTGCCTCGAACAGAATCGCGAAGTGGTACCAGAAGGCCATCATGGCCGGCCCCCCGATGGCCTGGTGCAGGATGTGCGCCATGCCCACGGCGAGCGTGGGCGCGCCCCCGGCACGGCCGAGGATGGTGCTCTCACCCACGTCCTTGGCGGTCTGCACCAGCATCTCGGGCGTGACCACGAAGCCCCAGCTCGAGATGGTCTGCGCCACCGCAGCCGGCGTGTTGCCGACCAGCGCGGCCGGGCTGTTCATCGCGAAGTACACGCCCGGCTCGATGCAGGCCGCGGCCACCAGCGCCATCACCGCGACGAAGGACTCGGCCAGCATGCCGCCGTAGCCGATGAAGCGCGCATGGCGCTCGTTGTCCAGCATCTTGGGCGTCGTGCCCGACGAGATCAGCGCATGGAAGCCCGACACGGCGCCGCAGGCGATGGTGATGAAGAGGAAGGGAAAGAGGCTGCCCGACCACACCGGCCCGTTGCCTTGCGCGAACTGCGTCACCGCCGGCATCTGCAGCGTCGGCGCGACGAACACGATGCCGATCGCCAGCGCGACGATGGTGCCGATCTTCAGGAAGGTCGAGAGGTAGTCGCGCGGCGCCAGCAGCAGCCACACCGGCAGGCTGGCAGCGATGAAGCCGTAGCCGATCAACATCCAGGTCAGGGCTTTGCCGTCGAAGGTGAACATCGGCCCCCAGGTCGGGCTCTGCGCCACTGCCTGGCCGCCGAAGATCGACAGCATCAGCAGCACGAAGCCGATCACCGAGATCTCGCCGATGCGCCCTGGGCGGATGTAGCGCAGGTACACGCCCATGAACACCGCCACCGGAATGGTCGCCGCCACCGTGAAAGTGCCCCAGGGCGATTCGGCCAGCGCCTTCACCACGATCAGCGCCAGCACCGCCAGGATGATGATCATGATCATGAAGGTGCCGAACAGCGCGATCAGTCCCGGCACGGTGCCCATCTCCTGCTTGATCAGGTCGCCCAGCGAGCGGCCGTCGCGCCGCGTCGAGATGAAGAGCACGATGAAGTCCTGCACCGCGCCGGCGAAGACCACGCCCGCCAGGATCCACAGCAGGCCGGGCAGGTAGCCCATCTGCGCCGCGAGCACCGGGCCGACCAGCGGCCCCGCCCCGGCGATGGCCGCGAAGTGGTGGCCGAAGAGCACATTCTTGTCGGTGGGCACGTAGTCCAGCCCATCGTTGTGGCGATGGGCCGGCGTCATGCGCTTGCCGTCGAGGCCGAGCACGCGGTCGGCGATGAAGAGGCTGTAGTAGCGGTAGGCGATGAGGTAGGTGCAGAGGGCTGCGGCCACGACCCACAGGGCGCTGATGGCCTCGCCTCGCGCCAGGGCCACCGTGCCCAGCGAAAAGGCGCCGACCACGGCCACGACGAGCCACACCAGGTGGCGGCGGATGCTGTGCATGGGATTGTCTCCAGACGTTGTGAACCCGGGCGAGTGTCCGGATTCGGCGGGCGGCTGGCATCCGTCGCACTGCGCGGGCGGGGCGCGTGG
>DATFFA010000038.1:0-3255 GCA_035250605.1 Variovorax sp.
CGTGACGCCGTCGATCAGCCACGAGTTCTCGTCGCGCTTCACGATCTGCTCCTCGTCGGGCGTGGACACGAGGTCGCCCATCACCGTGCTCATCACGTCGTTGAGCGTGATCACGCCCACCACCAGGCTGTATTCGTTGACGATGATCGCGAAGTCTTCGTGCGCCTGCTGGAACTGCTCGAGCACCTCCGTGAGCGAGAGCCGGTCGGGGACGACCAGCGCCTTGTGCAGCGTCAGGCCCTGGTCGAAGGCCAGCGGCTGGCCGCTGAGCACGCGCTGGAACATCTCCTTGGCGTCGACATAGCCGAGCACATGGTCGATGTCGCCGTCGCACACCGGGTAGGCCGAAAAAGGTTCGGCCACGATGCGTGCCCGCAGCACCGATTCCGGGTCGTCGTGCAGGAACCAGGCGATGTTGTCGCGCACCGTCATCACGCTGCTGACCAGGCGCGTGTCGAGTTCGAACACATTGGCGATCACCTGCTGCTCGCGCACCGCGAGCACGCCCGCGCGCGCGCCGGCTTCGGTCATGGCCAGGATGTCGGCCGAGGTGATCTTGTCGTCGCGCACCAGCGGCATGCCCAGCAGCTTGAAGAGCATGTCGGTGGAGCGCGTGAAGAACCACACCAGCGGCTTGAAGGCGGTGATCAGCACCAGCATCGGGCCGACCATGCGAACCGCGATGCGCTCCGGGTCGCTCATGCCCAGGCGCTTGGGAAACAGGTCGGCGAACACCAGGAACACCGCGATGACGATCACGAACGAGCACAGGAAGGCCACGTTCGCCGAGGCCTCCACGCTCATCCAGCCCTCGAAGAAGCGCGCGAAGTAGGGGCTGAGCGAGCCCTCGCCGACCACGCCGCCGAGGATCGCGACCGCGTTGAGGCCGATCTGCACCACGGTGAAGTAGTGGCCCGGCTGCTCCTGCACGCGCAGCACGCGCTCGGCCCGCGCATCGCCCTCGTCGGCCATCTGGCGCAGACGCAGGCGGCGCGAGGCGGCCAGCGTGATTTCGGCAAGGGAGAAGAACGCGCTCATCGCGATCAGCAGGACAATGATGAGCAGGCTTTGGGTGAGGGTCATGGTGGCACGGCGAAGAATGCCATGGTGCCATGACTCGGCCCGGGAAAAGCGATCAGACGCCGCCGTGCGGGTGCGTGGGGTCGACCCAGAGGACCGATTCGGGTTTCTCCACCGGTTCGATGTCGAGGTTCACGGCCACGGCCTCGCCGTCGCTGCGGCACAGCACGCATTCGAGCGACTCGGTGGCGCTGGCGTTGATTTCCTGGTGCGGCACGTAGGGCGGCACGTAGATGAAGTCGCCCGGGCCGGCCTCGGCCGTGAACTCGAGCTTCTCGCCCCAGCGCATGCGGGCCCGGCCGCGCACCACGTAGATCACCGATTCGAGGTGCCCGTGGTGGTGGGCGCCGGTCTTGGCATCGGCATGGATGGTGACGGTGCCGGCCCACAGCTTCTGTGCGCCGACGCGCGCGAAGTTGATGGCCGCGGCCCGGTTCATGCCGGGCGTCTGGGCGGTGTTGGCGTCGAGCTGGTTGGCCGCGATCACGCGCACGCCGTCGTGCTTCCAGGCCGGCGCGGCCTTGCCGTCATGGTCGTGGTCGTGGCTCACGGCGGCCCCGGAAATCAGGCCGGGTTGCTGCCGCCCAGCACCTGCTGCAGCTCGCCCGACTCGTACATCTCCATCATGATGTCCGAGCCGCCGACGAATTCGCCCTTCACGTAGAGCTGGGGGATCGTGGGCCAGTTGCTGTATTCCTTGATGCCCTGGCGGATGCCGTCGTCTTCGAGCACGTTGACGGTCTTGAGCGTCCTGGTGTCGACGCCGACCGCCTTGAGGATCTGGATCGCGCGGCCGGAGAAGCCGCACATCGGGAAGCTGGCGTTGCCCTTCATGAAGAGCACGAGGTCGTTGGTCTTGACGAGATCGTCGATGCGTTGCTGGGCGTCGGACATGGGGACTCCTGAAAAATGGGCTTGGGGGCGATTATTTCACCGTGCGCCAGATCCCGCCGGAACAGCGCTGGATGCCGGCAAGGTCGTCGCGGCTTTGCACTTCGGCAAAGCCGCGCGCTTGGAGCAGCTGGCGCACGGCCGGGGCCTGGTCGTGGCCGTGCTCGAGCAGCAGCCAGCCGCCGTCCGCAAGGTGTGCGGGGGCCTGCTGCACGATCTGGCGGATGTCGGCCAGCCCGTCGGGCCCGGCCACCAGCGCCGCCAGCGGCTCGTGCTGCAGCGCCGGCAGGTGCGGGTCGCCGGCTGCGATGTAGGGCGGATTGCTCGCAATGACCGCGTAGCCGCCGGCGGCGCCGTCGAGCCAGTGGGCCTGGCGAAAGCGCACCGGCAGGCCCAGGCGCTGCGCGTTGGCCTCGGCAACGGCGAGCGCATCGGCGCTGGCATCGACCGCGTCGACCAGCGCATCGGGGCGCGCATGCTGCAGCGCCAGCGCGATCGCGCCGCTGCCGGTGCCCAGGTCGAGCACCTGCGGGGCCTTGCGGCCTTCGAGGCATTGCAGGGCCCAGTCGACCAGCGTTTCGGTGTCGGGGCGCGGCACCAGCACCCGCGCATCCACCCGCAGGCCGAGGCCGTGGAATTCCTTTTCGCCGAGCAGGTAGGCCACCGGCTCGCCCGCCAGCCGGCGCGGCAGCTGCGCCGAAAGCGCGGACCAGGCCGCATCGGAAACGGCGTCGGTGTCGTGCGCCAGCAGCCAGGCGCGGTCGTTCGGCGCGCGGCCCAGCGCATGAAGCAGCAGCAATTGCGCGTCGAGCCGGTCGACGCCCAGCGCCACGGCCGCGGCCAGCGCCTGGGCCACGGTGGACGGCGTGGTGGCCGTGCTCGTCATGCCGGCAGGCTCGATTCGAGTTCGGCCAGCTGCTCGGCCTCGCGCGCGGCGCGCAGCGCATCGAGCACGTCGCCGAGGTCGCCTTCCATGATGGCCTGCAGCTTGTAGAGCGTGAGGTTGATGCGGTGGTCGGTGAGCCGGCCCTGCGGGAAGTTGTAGGTGCGGATGCGGTCGGAGCGGTCGCCGCTGCCGATCAGGCCCTTGCGCATGGCGGCGTCCTTGGCGGCGCGCTCGCTGCGGTCCTTTTCCTGGATGCGGGCGGACAGCACCTGCAGCGCCTTGGCCTTGTTGCGGTGCTGGCTGCGGTCGTCCTGGCACTCGGCCACGATGCCGGTCGGAATGTGCGTGATGCGCACGGCCGAGTCGGTCTTGTTGATGTGCTGGCCGCCGGCGCCGCT
>DATFFA010000039.1:0-8258 GCA_035250605.1 Variovorax sp.
GCCGCGCCTTCGGGATCGCCCCAGGCCGCATCGATGCGCAGTTCGTCGCCGGCCCCCCAGCGCGCGTGGGCTGCGAGCGGCATCGAGCAGCTGCCACCCATGGCCCGGCTCACGGCGCGCTCGGCCGCGGTGGCGAGCTGATCGCGGGGGCTCGCGAGCGGCGCCAGCAAGGCGATCAGGTCGCTGCGGTCGGCGCGTACCTCGATGCCGAGCGCGCCCTGTCCTGCGGCCGGCAGCATGGCCTCGGGTTCGAAGACGGCGCGGATGCGATGTTCCAGGCCCAGGCGCTTGAGCCCGGCAGCCGCCAGCACGATGGCGTCGTACTGCCCCTCGTCGAGCTTGCGCAGCCGGGTATCGAGGTTGCCGCGCAAAGGCTCGATGCGCAGATCGGGCCGCAGCGCGCGCAGCAGCACCACGCGGCGCAGGCTGGAGGTGCCGACGACCGCGCCCTGCGGCAGGGCGGCGAGCGAACCGTGGCGCGGCGACACCAGCGCATCGCGCGGGTCCTCGCGCTCCAGCACGCAGGCCAGCGCGAAACCGGCGGGCAGGTCCATGGGCACGTCCTTGAGCGAATGCACCGCGATGTCGGCACGGCCCTCCTCGAGTGCCAGCTCGAGTTCCTTCACGAACAGACCCTTGCCGCCGACCTTGGAGAGCGAGCGGTCGAGGATCTGGTCGCCCCGCGTGGTCATGCCGAGCAGGTCGGCCGTATGGCCTTGCTGCCGGAGCAAAGACTGCACGTGCTCCGCCTGCCAGAGGGCCAGGCGGCTTTCGCGCGTGGCGATCACGATGTTGCTCAAGGGCCGTTTCCGTTGCTGTGGGGGATCGGGGAGATGCTAGCATTGTTGCAACGCAGCAACGACCGCGCAGACCAGGCCGAACGAGGAGATATTCCAATGAAAAGCAGCCCCGCCCCCGCTTCGGCATCCAGGCGCCGCGACAGCAGCGAAGAGCAGCCGCTGATCGACGACATCCGCCTGCTCGGCCGCATCCTCGGCGATGTGATCCGCGAGCAGGAGGGCGAGGAAGCCTTTGCGCTGGTGGAGAAGATCCGCACGCTGTCGGTCTCCTTCCGGCGCGATGCGGACCATGCGGCCGACCGCGCGCTCAAGAACCTCCTCAAGGGCCTGAGTGCGGCCGAGACGGTGCGTGTGATACGCGCCTTCACGTACTTCAGCCATTTGGCGAACCTGGCCGAAGACCGCCATCTGATCCGCCGCCGTACCGAGGCCGAGCGCGCCGGCGAGAACGCCGCCCCGGGCAGCCTCGAGTTGGCGCTGGCACGCATCCGCAAGGCCGGCATCGCGCCGGCGGCGGTGGTGGAGTCGCTGGCGCACAGCTACGTGTCGCCGGTGCTCACCGCCCACCCGACCGAGGTGCAGCGCAAGAGCATCCTGGATGCCGAGCGCGCCATCGCACAGCTGCTCACCGAGCGCGACGACATCAAGCTGCGCCAGCGCGCCTTCGCCGGCGCCAAGGACGCGCTGACGCCCGTCGCGCTGGCCGACAACGAGAGCCGCATGCGCTCGCGCGTGATCCAGCTCTGGCAGACGCGCTTGCTGCGCTTCTCCAAGCTCACCGTGGCCGACGAGATCGAGAACGCGCTGAGCTACTACGAGGCCACCTTCCTGCGCGAGATCCCGCGGGTCTACGCCGACCTCGAAAAGGCGCTGGGACAGCGGGAGATCGCGCCCTTCCTGCGCATGGGCCAGTGGATCGGCGGCGATCGCGACGGCAACCCCAACGTCAGCGCCGAAAGTCTGGAGTACGCAATGCGCCGCCAGGCGGAGCTCGCGCTGCGCTATTACCTGACGGAGGTGCACTTCCTCGGCGGCGAGCTGTCGCTGTCGGCCACCCTGGTCGATGTGTCGGTGGAGATGCAGGCGCTGGCGGAGCGCTCGCCCGACCACAGCGAGCACCGCCAGGACGAGCCCTACCGCCGCGCCCTCACCGGCATCTATGCGCGCCTGGCGGCCACGCTGCGCGAGCTCACGGGCGGCGAGGCGGCGCGCCATGCGGTCGCGCCCCAGAACCCGTACCACCACGCGGAGGAATTCCTGGCCGACCTGCGCGTGATCCAGGAATCGCTCCTCGACAAGCATGGCGTCGCGATGGTCGCGCAGCGGCTCGCCCCGCTGATCCGCGCGGTCGAGGTGTTCGGGTTCCATCTCGCGACGGTGGATCTGCGCCAGAGCTCGGACAAGCACGAGGCGGTGGTGGCCGAGCTGCTGGCGACCGCGCGCATCGAGCCCGACTACGCGGCACTGGCCGAGGAAGCCAAGCAGACGCTGCTGCTGCGCCTGCTCGACGACGCTCGCCCCCTGCGCGTGCCCGACGCCGACTATTCGCCGCTGGCGCAGAGCGAGCTCGCGATCTTCGCGGCCGCGCGTACCGCCCGCGCGCGCTACGGCGCGGCGGCGATCCGCCACTACATCATCAGCCACACCGAGACGGTGAGCGACCTGCTGGAGGCGCTGCTGCTGCAGAAGGAAGTGGGCCTGCTGCGTGGCACTTTGAACAACGGCGCCCCGATGCTCGGCACCGGCGTGTCCTCGTTGCCCGGCGACGGGGCGCGCGCCGGCTCGGGGCGGCCCGGCGCTGCGCACGGCAACGCCACCTGCGATCTCATCGTCGTGCCGCTGTTCGAAACCATCGAAGACCTGCGCAATGCCGCGCCGATCGTGCGCGCCTTCTACGCCCTGCCCGGCATCCAAGCCCTGATTCAGCGCTCGGGCGCCGAGCAGGATGTGATGCTGGGCTACAGCGACAGCAACAAGGACGGCGGCATCTTCACCAGCAACTGGGAGCTCTACCGGGCGGGCACCGCGCTGGTGGCCCTCTTCGACGAGCTGAACAAGAAATCAGGGACCTCCATCCGCTTGCGCATGTTTCACGGGCGCGGCGGCACGGTGGGGCGCGGAGGCGGTCCGAGCTACCAAGCCATCCTGGCCCAGCCGCCCGGCACGGTGCGCGGCCAAATCCGCCTGACCGAGCAGGGCGAGGTCATCGGCTCCAAGTACGCCAACCGCGAGATCGGCCGGCGCAACCTCGAGACGCTGGTCGCCGCCACGCTGGAGGCCACGCTGCTGCCATCGGCCAAGCCCGCGCCTTCGAGCTTCATGGCCGCCGCCGCCGAGCTGTCGGCGGCCAGCATGGCGGCTTACCGCGCACTGGTCTACGACACACCGGGCTTCGGCGATTACTTCTTCAGCGCCACGCCGATCCGCGAGATCGCCGAGCTCAACATCGGCTCGCGGCCGGCCTCGCGAAATCCCAGCCGCCGCATCGAGGACCTGCGCGCCGTGCCCTGGAGCTTCAGCTGGGGCCAGTGCCGGCTCACGCTGCCGGGCTGGTACGGCTTCGGCTCGGCGATCGAGCAGTTCCTTGCTGCCGCCGGCGGCGCCTCGGCGCGCAAGGAACGGCAGGCCCTGCTGCAGCGCATGTATGCGCAATGGCCCTTCTTCAGCACCCTGCTGTCGAACATGGACATGGTGCTGGCCAAGAGCGACCTCGCCCTGGCCTCGCGCTATGCCGAGCTGGTCGAGGAGCGCAAGCTGCGCCAGAAGGTGTTCTCGATGATCGATGCCGAATGGCACCGCACCTCCGACGCGCTGGCGCTGATCACCGGCGCGAAGCAGCGGCTGGAAGGCAACGTCGAGATGCAGCGCTCGATCCGCCACCGCTTCCCCTACATCGATCCCCTGCACCATCTGCAGGTCGAGCTGATGCGCCGCTGGCGCGCCGGCCAGCAGGACGACGAGCGCCTGCAGCGCGGCATCCACATGTCGATCAACGGCGTGGCCGCGGGGCTGCGGAACACGGGCTGATCGGCTGAAAATCCCGGGCCGCCGCACAATCGGCGACTGACATGGACAGCCTCGACCTCATCCGCACTTTCCGTGAAGTTGCCGCTTACGGCAGCTTCTCCCGCGCCGCCAGCCGACTGGATATGTCGAAGGCCACGGTGAGCAAGTACGTGGCCGAACTGGAGAGCCGCTTCGGCGTGCGCCTGCTCAACCGCTCGACCCGCTCCGTCAGTCTCACCGACGCCGGGGCGCTGCTGCTGGAGCGCAGCAAGCCGGTGATGGAAATGGTGGAGCTCACCCAGGCCGAGCTGCAGGAGCATGCGAGCCAGCCGCGCGGCCGGCTGCGGATCTCGGCGCCGCACGGCATGGGCCAGGGCGACCTCCCCAAGCTGCTGGCGCAGTTCATGGGCTACTACCCCGAGGTCAGCCTGAGCCTGCATCTGAGCAACCGGCAGGTCGACATGGCCGAGGAGGCCATCGATCTCGCGCTGCGCGTCGGCCCGATCGAGGACGACAACCTCATCGTGCGCAAGTTGACGCAGCTGACGCTCGTGGTGTGCGCCTCGCCGCGCTATTGGCAGAAGCACGGCACGCCGTCGCACCCGGCCGAGCTGGCGCAGCACGACGCGCTGACCCATTCCCGGCTCGGCACCCATCCGCAATGGCGTTTCGAGGTCGACGGCCAGCCGCTGGACGTGCCGGTGAAGAGCCGCATGGACGCCTCCGAGGCCGGGCCGCTCATCGAGGCGGCGCTGATGGGTTTCGGTGTGCTGTACCTGCCGGCACTGCTGGTTCAGGCGCACATCGACAACGGCGAGCTGGTGCCGGTGCTGAAAGACTGGGTGCGCAACGACATGTGGCTCTCGGCCGCTTACCTGCAACGCCGCCACAACAGTGCGGCCTTGCGCGCGCTGCTGGACTTCCTGCAGACCCGGATTGGGCAGAAATACCCCTCGGGCAAGCGCTGATGCCATGAAGGACTGCCCCGGGTGCGACCGCTCAGCTGGACGGAAAAGCACAGGGCTGGCGAGCCGCAGGTCTAGAAGAGCGAAGCGGTCATCGCCAGCTCGGTCGCGGCGCGCGATTGTCCCGAGGGTCCGCCGTGCGCCGGCGCCAGCAGGGACTCCGGGCTGCCCGCCTTTACCAGCGCCCCGACGCGCACGCCCAGCAGGCGCAGCGGCCGTTCCAGCGGCACGCGTTTGAGGCAGCGTCCGGCTGCCTGGCGGATGGTCTTCGCGTCCGCGGTGAACTGCGCGATGGTCTGGTCGCGCGTCGCGATCTTGAAGTCGTCGTAGCGAAGCTTGATGCCGATGGTTTTGCCCACATAGCCCTTGCGTTGCAGGTCCTCCGCAACCTTCTCGCACAGGTGCGTGAAGATGGCGCCCAACTCGGAGCGGTCGCGCACCGCGTGCAAGTCGCGCTCGAAGGTGGTCTCGCGGCTCATCGACACCGGCTCGCTCTCGGTCACCACCGGACGCTCGTCGCGGCCCCATGCCACCTCGTGCATCCAGGCGCCGGTGGCCTTGCCGAAGTTCTGGATCAGCCAGTCGCGCTCGCGGGCCGCGAGTTCGCCGATGGTGCGGATGCCGAAGCGCTGCAGCTTCTCGTCGGCCTTCGGACCGATGCCGTTGACCTTGCGGCAGGGGAGTGGCCAGATGCGCGTCTGCAGATCGTGCTCGTAAATCACGGAGATCCCGTTCGGCTTCTCGAACTCGCTCGCCATCTTGGCCAGCAACTTGTTCGGCGCGACGCCGATGGAGCAGGTGAGCCCGGTGGCCTCGAGAATCGAGCGTTGGATCAGCCGCGCCAGCGCGCGCCCGCCCTCGCGCTGACCGCCGGGCACCTCGGTGAAGTCGATGTATACCTCGTCGACGCCGCGGTCTTCCATCACCGGTGCGATCTCGGTGATCACCTTCTTGAACATGCGCGAGTAACGGCGGTACTCGTCGAAATCGACTGGCAGGATGATGGCCTGCGGACAGAGTTTCGCCGCCTTCATCAGCCCCATCGCGGAGCCGACACCGAACGGGCGCGCCGGATAGGTCGCGGTGGTGATCACGCCGCGGCCCACGTAGTCCTTGAGCAGCGGGAAGGCCTCGACGGGAATGTCGGCGAGGGTGCTGCCTTCCGGAAGCTCGCGGATGGCCTCGTCCACCTTTCGGCGGCCACCTCCGATCACCACCGGAAGCCCCTTGAGCTGCGGGTAGCGCAGCAATTCCGCCGAGGCGTAGAACGCATCCATGTCGAGGTGGGCGATGCGGCGGATCGGAGCAGTGGTCACGGCCGGATTTTGAACGCTCCTGGCCGGGCACTGGTGCGGCGGGGGCATCGATGCCATCATCCGGTTCATGCAAATCGTAGCCACCATGTTCTGGCGCCGGCTCGACCTGCCCGGCCATGATGCCTGCCGCCTGGAGAAGCACGGCGACGGGTGGCAGCTCGACGGGGCCGCCGTCTTTCGCGGCGAGAACGGCCAGCCTGCCCGACTGGACTACCGCGTACATTGCGACAAGGCATGGCACGCGAAATGGGGACGTGTGCGCGGCTGGATCGGGAGCCTGGCCGTGGACTTTGCGATCGCGCGTGGCGCAAATGGCGAATGGTTGCTCAATGACCAGCGGGTGCCGGGCTTGGCTCATTGCACGGACCTGGACCTCGGCTTCACGCCTGCCACCAATCTGGTGCCGCTGCGCCGCCTGAATCTCCAGGTCGGCGAGAGCGCCGGGGCGCCGGCGGCTTGGCTCGACCTCGACGACGAAGGCTTGAGCGCGCTGGAGCAGCACTACGAGCGTCGCAGCGAGACCGAGTATTGGTACCAGTCGCCGCGCTTCGACTACGAAGGGGTACTGCTGACGACACCGGAGGGCTTCGTTACGCACTACCCGACGCTCTGGCAGCCCGGAGATTGAAGGCCCTCTCTCAGCGCCCAACCCGGAAAGGTGGCTTACTGCGGTAGCTACTGCTCACCACGCAAGGCAACGGTGTCGTGTGCGAGATGCGAGCCGCAGGCGTGGATCGGTCATCCAAGGGCGTGGATCGGACCCGTATCGCTTGCAGCGTCCTACAGCCGTGCGGGCTGCCCGCCATCTCCCCGGGGCGCGCCGAAGAATGCACCCTTGCGATCCATCCGCCCAAAGTGCATGGCTGACGCTGCCAATACTCGACCTCTGCCCCTCGCCAACGGCCTCGTCTATGTGAATGCCGAAATGCCCGGCCTCACGCGTGCGCGGCATGGCAACAGCTTTCGCTACCGGGATGCCAAAGGCCAATGGGTGCGCGACGTCGATGAGATTTCCCGCATCAGGCAGTTGGCCATTCCACCGGCATACACCGATGTCTGGATCTGTCCCTTGCCCAACGGCCATTTGCAGGCAACCGGAATCGACGCACGCGGCCGCAAGCAGTATCGCTATCACGCCGAATGGCGCCTGTTGAAGGACGAAACCAAGTTCGAGCGACTCGAGCTGTTCGGGCGCGCGTTGCCGAAGATTCGTGCACGTGTGGCGCAAGACCTCCGGCAAGGGACGAGGGAGGCGCTCCCGGGACGCGCGACTGTGTTGGCGACGCTCGTACGCCTCCTTGACGTCACCTTCCTGCGCGTGGGCAACGAAGAGTATGCGAGCAGCAATCGCTCCTACGGTCTCACGACCTTGCGCAACCGGCATGTGGATGTTCGCGGGACCTCGCTCAAGCTGCGCTTTCGGGGTAAGAGCGGTGTGTTGCATGAGGCGCGCATCGACGATCCGAAGGTCGCGCGCGTGATTCGGCGGTGCCAACAGTTGCCAGGTCAGGAGCTGTTTCAGTATCAAGATTCGGAAGGCGAGCTGCGCACCGTTTCGTCAACCGACGTCAACGACTACCTGCGCGAGGCCGCGGGAGACAATTTCACTGCCAAAGATTTCCGAACCTGGCACGGAACGGTGCAGGCCCTTGAGCTCACGCGGCTTGCTTGCAGCAGTGATTCGGTGGGCGATTCGGCAGCCCCACGCTTTAGCGCCAAGGAAATCCTCAGTACGGTGGCCAAGCAACTCGGCAATACGCCGGCGGTTTGCAAAAAGGCCTACATTCATCCGGCGGTGCTGGCGCTCGGCGCCAAGCTGGCAGCCGATTCAGGTGCAATGACCGAGATTTGGAAAGAACTTACCTCCACGACTGCAAGTCTGCGCCGGCTTCACTCAGCAGAGGCGATATTGCTCGCCTTTCTCCGGCGGCATCGCGTCGAGGCACGGCGTGCCCAGAGGGCTATTGCGGCGAATAAGCGAGGTTCGCGAGCATTCGCCAAATAGCTCGCGGTACGGCGGAAAACAACTACAAAAAAGCAAAAAGCCCAACCATGACTGGTTGGGCTTTTTGGGGCTGTAAGAGCCTGACGATGACCTACTTTCACACGGGAACCCGCACTATCATCGGCGCTGAGGCGTTTCACTGTCCTGTTCGGGATGGGAAGGAGTG
>DATFFA010000040.1:0-23776 GCA_035250605.1 Variovorax sp.
GGCGCACTCACGCGGCTTCGCCAGCCCGCCCGTGGTGTCGAAGACGACGGTGCGGTTTCATGATCTGGATGCCGTGATGTGCGCTCGCGCCTTGGCGGGCGCGGTCGAGCAAGTCGACTGGCCCGTGGAACCGCTGCCGGCACCCTATCGCCCGAGGGCCAGGACGGTCGAGGTCTGGTTCGCGCCCCCGCCGCCCGCTCCACCGAGCGAGCCGCCAGTGGCGCCGGCATCGGTGAAGGCGGCACCCCCGCCGGTCAGGGAATCACAGACGCCGAAGTGAGCAGGTGCAGCCGGCGGCCGCCTTCGTTGCGCAGCGGCGGCCTTCGGCGGGATGATGCGTGCCCTTCCTCGCAAGCCCTGCATGAACGAACGCCTTTTCCTTCGCCTCGACGACGACCCGGTGCAAGGACCGGAAGCAGACGCGCCCGCGGGCACGCTGCGCGCCTTGCCCGTGGGCGCGGCGCTGCGGGCGCATGTGTCGCACGTGCTGCTGTGCCGGGAGGATTTCGCGGCGGGGCAGGAGGTGGTCGAGCGCGTGCTGCCCGATGGGGCGGTGCGCCTGATCTTCAACCTGGGCGAGCCGGCCAGCCCCTCGGCGGCGGTGGTCGGCGCCTCGACGGGGCCGGCGCTGGTGCGCCTGCGTGGAAGGGTGGACGGGGTGTCGCTGACGCTGCGTCCCGGTGCGGTGGCGGGCCTTCTGGGGTTGCCGGCCGGGGAGCTGGCAGGGATCGCGCTGCCGCTGGACGCGCTGTGGCACGGCGAAGGCGCGCAACTGCTGGCACGGATGGCCGAGGCGCCGGACGATGCCGTCCGCATGGCGTGGCTGCAGTCCGCCTTGCAGCGCCGCCTGGCCGAGGCCGCGCGCGCATCCAGCACGGCACAACGGGCCGCAACGCATGCGGCGGGACTCATCGTCGCCTCGGGCGGACGGCGTCCGCTGCGCGAGGTGGCTGCGGCCGTCGGCGTCGGGGAGCGGCGGCTGCAACAGCTGTTCCACGCGCAGGTCGGCCTGTCGCCGCGCGCCTGGGCCCGGCTGGCGCGGCTGCATGGCTGCCTGCGCGGGCTGCGCGGGCAGGCGGCGCCCGACTGGGCGGAGGTGGCGGTGGACCACGGCTACTACGACCAGTCGCACCTGGTCAACGAGTTCCGGGCCCTGTGCGGGCTGACGCCGACGGAGTTCCTGGGTCGTGCGGTTTCGGGTTCTTCCAAGACGGCGGGTTGAACGCGGCCTATCGTTTCCGGACTCGACCAACAAGGAAGAAAGGAACAGCGGATGCAGCAACAACCAAGGCTCGAGGATTGCGTGGCGGTAGTGACCGGCGCGAGCCGTGGCGCGGGGCGCGGCATCGCCCAGGAGCTGGGCGCGGCGGGCGCGACCGTGTATGTGACCGGGCGCAGCACGCGCGAGCAGCAACCCGATACCTATGGGCAGCTGCTGGGCCTGGCCGGGCGCGGCGCCCTGCCCGGCAGCATCGACGAGACGGCCGAGGAGGTCACGCGCATGGGTGGCCGCGGCATCGCGCTGCGCTGCGATCACACGCGCGAGGACGAGGTGGCGGCGCTGTTCGAGCGCGTGCAGCGCGAAGCCGGCCGCATCGACCTGCTGGTGAACAACGCCTGGGGCGGGCACGAGACCTTCAACGGGGTGTTCGATGCGCCCTTCTGGGAGCACCCGCTCGCGAACTGGGACTCGATGTTCGACCGCGGCGTGCGCAACCACCTGCTGGCGAGCCGCTTCGCGGCGCCGATGATGGTGAAGCGCAAGCGCGGGCTGATCGTGACGACGACCTTCTGGGACCGGGACCGCTATCTGCGCGGCAACCTGTTCTACGACCTGGCGAAGGCGAGCATGACGCGGCTGGCTTTCGGGATGGCGCAGGAGCTGCGGCCGCATGGGGTCGCCTCGCTGGCGGTATCGCCGGGGTGGATGCGCACGGAGTTCGTTCTGATGGGGCACAAGACGGACGAGGCGCATTGGCAGGAGCGGCCTGCGCTGGCGCGCACGGAATCGCCGCGCTATCTGGGGCGGGCTGCGGTGGCGCTGGCGGGGGATGCGCGGGTGTTGGGGAAAAGCGGCGCGGTGCACCGGGTGGCGGACCTTGCGCGGGAGTACGGGTTTGCCGATATCGACGGCCGGCAGGTGGAGGCGTTCGAGCTCGAGGAAGGGTGACCCCCCTCACCCCGGCCCTCTCCCGCCGGCGGGAGAGGGAGGAATGCCGCTCAGCTTGCGCTGCGGCGGTAGAAGGCGAGCGAGCCGGCCAGGGCCAGCAGGGCACCGCCGCAGCAACGGTCCAGCCACAGCACGGCGCGCCGGCGCAGGAGCTTGACGGCGCGCGCGCCGATCACGGCATAGGCCAGCATCACCGAGAAGTCCAAGCCCGCGAACACGATGCTGATGGCCGCGTACTGCGGCCACTGCGGCGCGCCGGGGTCGATGAACTGCGGCATCAGCGCCGAGCAGAACAGGTAGCCCTTGGGGTTGGTGACGGCCACGAGGAAGGACCTGGCGAAGATGGCACGCGGGCTGCCGCGGCCGTCGGCCGCGCCCTGCTGCGAGAGATCGAGCCCGCCCTGCGAACGCAGCAAGCGAAAGCCCAGCCAGGCCAGGTAGGCCGCGCCCACCCACTTGAGCACCGAGAACCAGAACTCCGAGGCGGCCAGCAACGCGCCCAGGCCCAGCGCCACGGCGCCCACGAGCACGAAATCGGAGGCGACCGCGCCCAGCATGCCGGGCAGCGCGCGGCGCACGCCGAAGCGCGAACCGTTGGCCAGGGCCAGGAGCACGGTGGGGCCGGGGGTGGCGATGGCGATCAGCGCCACGAGCGAGAAGACGAGCAAGGTCGGGGTGTTCATGCTGGGGAGATCCTCCGGTTGGGCGAGCATGATAGTCCTCGGGCCGCCGGCATTGCGAGCCGCCCCGTCTCAGGTTCTCGGCCTTGCGCCACGCTGGGCAATCCCGTACCCTGAACCGCCCAAGGCGCCCTGCGAGGCGCAAAGGAGTTGCCCATGCCAAGCCGATCGAACGGCCTCGTGGCCGAAATGGAAGCGGTGCGAACCCTGGCGCTGGTCGGCCCGTCCGCCGCCGGCAAGACCACGCTGGCCGAGGCCCTGCTGCTCAAGTCTGGCGCCATCGGCGCGCCGGGCAGCGTGGAGCGCGGCAGCACGGTGAGCGACTTCGACCCGCTCGAGCGCCGAATGCAGCATTCGCTCAATTCCTCGGTGATGCACTTCGCGCATGCAGGCACGCGCATCCACTTGCTCGACACGCCCGGCGGCGCCGACTTCCTCGGCCAGAGCTTGCCGGCGCTGGAAGCCGTGGAAACGGCGGCAGTGGTGATCAACGCGGCCACGGGCATCGAGCAGATGGCGGTGCGCATGATGGAACATGCGGCCGCGCGCAATCTGGCGCGCATGGTGATCGTCAACAAGATCGACTCGCAGGGCGTGGACATGGCGGGGCTGCTGGCGCAGATCCAGGCCGCCTTCGGCCGCGAGTGCCTGCCGGTCAACCTGCCCGACGACGGCGGCACGAAGGTGCTCGATTGCTTCTACAACCGCGAGGGCGGCTGCAAGATGGGCGACGTGGAGACGGCGCATCGCGCGCTGGTCGAGCAGGTGGTGGAGGTGGATGCGGCCTTCGTCGACCGCTACCTCGAGGAAGGCGACGTCGACCCCGGCGAGCTGCATGCGCCGCTGGAGCAGGCACTGCGCGAGGGGCACCTGATCCCGGTGTGCTTCGTCTCGGCGCGCAACGGGGCCGGGCTCGGCGAGCTGCTGGACGTGATCGTCAAGCTGCTGCCCGATCCGACCGAAGCCAATCCGCCGGCCTTCCTGGTCGGCGAGGGCGAAGACGCCAAGCCGATGGAAGCCAAGCCCGATCCCTCGGCGCACGTGCTGGCGCATGTGTTCAAGGTCACGGTCGATCCGTACGTGGGCAAGATGGGCATCTTCCGGGTGCACCAGGGCACCCTCACGCGCGACAGCCAGCTCTTCATCGGCAACGGCCGCAAGCCTTTCAAGGTGAACCACCTGTTCATGCTGCAGGGCAAGGAATACACCGAAGTGTCGCGCGCGCTGCCGGGCGACATCGTGGCGGTGGCGAAGGTGGAGGACATCCACTTCGACGCCGTGCTGCACGACGCGGCCGAGGACGACCACGTGCACCTTGCCCCGCTGGACTTCCCCATTCCCGTGCACGGGTTGGCGATCGAGCCGCAGCGGCACGGCGACGAGCAGCGGCTGTGGGAGATCCTGGGCAAGCTGGTGGACGAGGACCCGTGCCTGCGCGTGGAGCATGTGGCGTCGACCAACGAGACGATCGTCTACGGCCTGGGCGAGCTGCACCTGCGCGTGCTGCTGGAGCGGCTGCGCGACGTGTACCGCTTCGAGGTCAACACGCGGCCGCCGCGCATCGCCTACCGCGAGACGGTGACGGCGCCGGCCGAGGGCCACCATCGGCACAAGAAGCAGACCGGCGGCGCCGGCCAGTTCGGCGAGGTCTTCCTGCGGGTGGAGCCGCTGGCGCGCGGCACGGGCTTCGAGTTCAAGGACGAGGTCAAGGGCGGGGCGATTCCGTACCAGTTCATCCCGGCCGTGGAAAAGGGCGTGCGCGAGGTGCTGGAGCACGGCGCGATCGCCGGCTATCCGGTGGTCGACGTGCGGGTGACGGTCTACGACGGCAAGAGCCACAGCGTGGACAGCAAGGACATCGCCTTCGCCACCGCGGGGCGCAAGGCCTTCATCGCGGCCATTCAAGAGGCGCGGCCGATCGTGCTGGAGCCGGTGGTGAAGATCGACATCGCCGCGCCCGACAGCGCGATCGGCGACATCACCGGCGACCTGTCGTCGCGGCGCGGGCTGGTCACCGGCACGGCCAACGCGGCGGCGGGGACGGTGCTGGTGCGCGGCCAGGTGCCGATGTCGGAGCTCTCGGGCTACCAGTCGCGGCTCAATGCGATGACCAGCGGCCAGGGGCGCTACACCATCGAGCTGTCGCACTACGAGGCGGTGCCTCCGGGGACGCAGCAGCAGCTGATGTCGCAGCACAAGGTGCGCGACACGGAGTGAGGCGGCGCGCCCCTGCCCCTTCAACGGGGTGGATGGCGGCGCGATCTTCGTTGCGTATTCGAAACCCGCCTACACCGGGTTCGGCGCGGCGCGCCTATGAAGGAGGTGCTCAACGAGGAGTCCTCATGGAACTGAAATCGTGGCTCGCGAAGCTCAAGGAAGCGGACGCGCGCCGGTCCGACCTGCCGGGCGAACACCTGATCGTGCTGGCGACCGGCGTGCTGCTGTTGATGGCGACCGGGCGCAGCCGCTCGCTGATCGGCCGGGCACTGGTCGCCGCCGCCGCCGGCGCCTTCATCGGACGCGCAGCGAGCGGCACGGGCGGCGTGGCGCGGCTGGCGGGGCTGCTGGAGCAGTTTCGCGGCGGCCGGTGGCCGCAACAAGGAGAGCGCCGATGATCCTGAAGCAAGAACTGCTGCTTCGCCTTCTGCGTTTGAACTGCGCATGCCTGGTGGCGGGCGCCATCGTGGCGGCGCTGTCGGCCTGCAGCGAGAGCGAGAAGGCCGAGACCCGAAAGAGCGTCGATACCGCGGTCGAGAAGACGGAAGATGCCACCGTCGCCGCCGCGCGCAAGGCCGCCGAGCTGGCGGAGAAGGCCCGCGACAACACGGTGAACTACTTCAAGTCGCCGGACGTGAAGGAGGACATCGACGCGGCCAAGCAGGCCCTGAAGAATGCCGGCAGCGGGCTGGGCTCGTCTGCCAACGACACGGCGATCACCGCCTCGGTGTCGGCCGCGATCGCGCGCGATCCGGAGCTCGGCCCGCGGCAGATCGAGGTGGTCTCCAAGTCCGGTGCCGTGAAGCTGAGCGGCTCGGCACCGAGCGCCGAGGCGAAGTCGCGCGCCGAGCAGATCGCGCGCACCGTGAGCGGCGTCGATTCGGTCGACAACCGGCTCACCGTGACGAACTGACCCGGCGCCTGCCTTAGAGCATCAGCGCCACGGCGGCTTCGAGATGCTCCGAGGGCTGGCGCCGGAAGCCCGAGCGCGCGAAACGCTGCAGGCGCCCCACCACGAAAGCCGTAAGCGCGGAAGCCCGCACCTGCGCATCGACGCTGGGCGTGGCCGAACCCTCGGCCGCGGCCGCGCCGCGCAGGGCCTGGCGCAGGGTGGCCTCGATCTTGTCGAAGAACTGGTTCATGCGGTTCTGCAGGCGCTCGTTCTCGTAGACCAGCGCGTCGCCGACCATCACGCGGGTCATGCCGGGGTTCTTCTCGGCGAACTGGACGAGCATGGCGATGATGCGCGCGGCCTGCTCCTGGCCCGGCGCGGAGCGCTCGGTGATCTGGTTGATGAGGGTGAAGACGCTCTGCTCGATGAAGTCGATCAGGCCCTCGAACATCTGCGCCTTGCTGGCGAAGTGGCGGTACAGCGCGGCCTCGCTCACCTCGAGCCGGGCCGCCAGGGCCGCGGTCGTGACGCGTTCGGCGCCGGGCTGCTCCAGCATGGCGGCCAAAGCCTGAAGAATCTGCACGCGCCGCTCGCCCGGCCTGGGACGTTTGCGCGTCGGCGCTGCTGCTGCCACCGGCTCGGAACTCACGGAACTCAGCGGAGCACCGGAGGCGCTAGTCTCGTCATCGTTCTGCATGGGCACGTGCAAAATGTAAAAAAATGATTCTCGCACAGCGACGTGAGCGCGTGCCAACCGGACATGCACTGTACGTCGCGCAGAATCAACGGGATTTTTTAACGATCGGCGAGAAAGAACGATGAGCCCAACGATTCTGGTGACCGGCGGGGCCGGCTTCATCGGCAGCCACACCTGCGTGGCGCTGGCAGCGGCGGGCTATGTGCCGCTGATCCTCGACAACCTCGGCAACAGCGACGTGCGCGTGCTCGACCGGCTGGCCCGGATCATCGGCACGGCACCGCGCTTCGTGGAGGGCGACGTTCGCGACCGGGCCCTGCTCGACCGGGTGTTCCGCCGGGAGGCCATCGGGGGCGTGATCCATTTCGCCGGTCTCAAGGCGGTGGGTGACTCGGTGGCGGACCCGATCACCTACTACCAGAACAATGTGCACGGCAGCTTCGTGCTGGCCGAGGCGATGCAGGCAGCGGGCGTGCGCACGCTGATCTTCTCGTCCTCGGCCACGGTGTACGGCGACCCGGACAGTTCGCCGATTCCCGAGAGCGCGGCGTTGCGGCCGGCCAACCCCTATGGCCGGTCGAAGCTGATGGTGGAGGACGCGCTGCGCGACCTGCACCGTGCGCACCCGGCCTGGCGCATCGCGCTCCTGCGCTACTTCAACCCCGTGGGCGCGCACGAAAGCGGGCTGATCGGCGAGCACCCCCAGGGCAAGCCCAACAACCTCATGCCCTTCGTGAGCCAGGTGGCGGTGGGGCTGCGCGACAAGCTCTCGGTGCATGGCGGCGACTACCCGACGCCGGACGGTACCGGCGTGCGCGACTACGTGCACGTGATGGACCTGGCCGAGGGGCATGTGGCGGCATTGCGCCATGCCGAGAAGCAGCCGGGGCTGGTCACGCTGAACCTGGGCACGGGCCAGGGTGCCTCGGTGCTCGACGTGGTGAAGGCCTTCGAGCGCGCAAGCGGCAAGACGATTGCCTACGAGATCGGACCGCGGCGGCCGGGCGATGTGCCGGCCTACTGGGGCGACCCAACGCTGGCCGAGTCGCTGCTGGGCTGGCGCGCGCGGCGCGGGCTGGATCAGATGTGCGAGGACAGCTGGCGCTGGCAGGAGGGGAATCCGAAGGGCTATACCTGAGCACCGAGCTGCGGCAGGTAGTTCTCGATCAGCGAGTCGACGACGTCGGCCTGCAAGCGGTCTTTTCTTCGCTTGAGCGGATCGCGCTCCTCATAGGCTCTGTACGTCATGGAACCAAATCCGCGCCGCCGCCACACAGACACGTACCACCCGGAGACACAAAGAGATGTACATGGCGAGCAGATCGGCGGCCCAGTTTCAGACACACCCATTTCGAAGCCGCACGCCCGGCTCGGCAGCCTTGCAAGCACGGCCAGGGCAACAGACTCGCCAGTTTGTGAACAGGCCCGTGCTCAACGTCCTCCGGCGCAGCCCCTGGGCAGAGACGCTCGTGCACAACTACCAGTTCCAGAGCCCGGGAGAGTGCGTGAGCAATTCAGAAGTCATGCAGGCGCACATCCTGCACGCTCTACATCGCAGACACCAAATCGAGATTGCGGGCAGCAGCGATCCCAGCGGAGGTCTGCTTCATCGGCTGGAGCAGATGCTCGGCTCGATCAGGACTCCAGAGCTGGATCGGGAGTACCGTCACGACCCGACGGTCGAGGACATCGTCCACCTGGTGGAGCAACATGGCCCCTGCGTTCTGGCGCTCGCACGGATGCTGGCGAGCGATCAGGGAGGCGCACAGTACGCCGGGCACCATGCGGTCCTGGTGATCGGCACCTTCCTGGTCGATGGGAGGAACTGGGCCCTGGTTCTCGATGGAAACGACTTGCAGAACAACCCCATCATGGAGCGGGTACGTGCCTACGCAGACAAGTACCACGACGGCCATCTCGAACGGATGACGGAGGGCGACCTCTCAGTCGTCCAGATGGAGATGGACCGGGCCGGCGAGCCGAGGGATTCCGACCAGCTGGTGTACTCGTTCATCGACCTGGACAAGGCGGTTCCGGAAGCGGACAAGGCTTACCGCGCCTACAGAAGAGATCTCGCCATGAACGGCGGTCGCTCGGACCTGCCGCCGATCACCTTTCCGAACTCGATCTGCGTCGCCACCAATACGACGGTGAGGGCCGCGGCGATGCCCGAGCCCTTGAAGCGCGAGCTGGCACGCATCGTCGCATCGCAGCCGCCTGACTCATCCTTGCGACTGAAGGTGGGGGCGGTGCCCGAGGAACTGTAAGCGCCGTGTCCTCGATCCGGCCCACCCCTATCGGGCCCGGATCATCGTGCCGTAGGCCTGGTCCGTGAGGATCTCCAGCAGCATCGCATGCGGCACCCGCCCGTCGATGATGTGCACCGCGTTGACGCCGCTCTTGGCCGCATCCAGCGCGCCCTCGATCTTCGGCAGCATGCCGCCGGAGATGGTGCCGTCGGCGAACAGGTCGTCGATCTCGCGGGCGCTGAGGTTGGTGAGCAGCTTGCCGTCTTTGTCGAGCACGCCGGGCGTGTTGGTCAGGAGCATCAGCTTCTCGGCCTTGAGCACGGTGGCCAGCTTGCCGGCCACCACGTCGGCGTTGATGTTGTAGCTCTCGTTCTCTTCGCCGAAGCCGATCGGGCTGACGACGGGGATGAAGGCGTCGTCCTGCAGCGCCTTCACGACGCCCGGATCGATGGCGACGATGTCGCCCACCTGGCCGACGTCATGCTCCACGTTCGGATCGTTGCGGTCCGCCATCTTGAGCTTCTGCGCACGGATCAGGCCGCCGTCGCGGCCGGTCAGGCCGACCGCCTTGCCGCCGGCCTGGTTGATCAGGCCCACGATGTCTTGTTGCACCTCGCCGGCCAGCACCCACTCGACGACTTCCATGGTTTCGGCGTCGGTCACGCGCATGCCCTGGATGAAGTGGCCCTTCTTGCCGAGCCGGTTGAGCGCCGCCTCGATCTGCGGGCCGCCGCCGTGGACCACCACGGGGTTCATGCCCACCAGCTTGAGCAGCACCACGTCTTCCGCGAAGTCGGCCTGCAGGGCCGGGTCGGTCATGGCGTTGCCGCCGTACTTGATGACGATGGTCTTGCCGTGGAACTTGCGGATGTAGGGCAGCGCCTGGGCCAGGATCTCGGCCTTGTCGCGGGGGGGAATATTGAGGACAGGATCGGTCATGGTGCTCACGTAAAAGACGACGGAATTTTGCCGGCAAATTCGGGAAACACCGCGGAACCGGCTTTGCCGGGCCGCTGGTGTTGCCCCCGGTGAGGGGGTGGGCGGCTACACGAAGTGAGCCAACCTGGGGGGGAGCTCATTGGTTCAGGGGCGCAGCCAGCGCGGCACCTTGAAGCGCACGATCATGAAGTACGCCAGGACGTAGGTGGCGATGAACAGCGCGCTGAAGGCCATCAGCACCGGCGTGTTGTTCCAGAACAGCACGGCCGGCACCACGGTGAGGGCCGCGAAGATCCACAGGTAGGGCGAGGTGCGGTTGTTGCGCGCCAGCAGCTGGCGGGCCTCGTCGTCGGCGAAGGCGACGCGCACGATGCGGCGGAAGATCAGCTGGTGGAAATGCAGCGCGTCCGGGTCGCCCGGCGACTGGCCGCGCACGAAGCGGCGGTAGACCGAGAACACCGTCTCCCAGACCGGGTAGATCAAGAGCAGCATCGGAAACCACGGCGAGACCACGCGGTGCCGCTGCACCAGGGTGACCGCGGCCAGGGCGATCACCATGCCCCAGACATAGGCCCCGCCGTCGCCGGCGAAGATCTTGCCGCGCGGGTAGTTCCAGATGAGGAAGCCCGCCGTCGCGCCGACCAGGCAGATCACCATGGCGGCGAGCTGCCGGTCGCCCACTTGCAGCGCCACGTGCGAGATCGCCAGGCAGACCAGGATGGCCACCGTGCCGGCCAGGCCGTTGTAGCCGTCGATGATGTTGAAGGCGTGCGGCAGGCCGCCGATGGCGACGACCGCGAACAGCATCGCGGCGTAAGGCCAGGCCTGCAGCCAGCCGTCGACGAAGGGAATGCCGGTGCGCGCCACGCCGAGCTTGAGCAGCCAGCACAGGAGCAGCGCCGAGCCGATGGTGATGCCGAGCCGGTAGCGCACCGAGACACGCTGGGTCAGGTCTTCGACGATGCCGGCGAGCACCGCCGGCGCGATGCACAGCAGGGCGATGCCGGAAGCCTTGATGGGCCAGTTGACGTTGAAGGGATCGGAAGGCAGCCCCGCCACCAGCCAGGCCACGCCGGTGCCGAGCAGCATGCCGGCACCGCCGAGCCGGGGCACATGGCCCTTGTGGAAACGCTGGGGCATGTCGGTGCCATAGCGCCGCGCATGCCGGCGTGCGCGCCGCATGAACAGCTGCACGGCGATGGCGGAGAGGAGGAAGCTGATGACGATCAGGGTAAGCATGGTCGTGAGGCGGGCCCCAGGAGCCTGCTCCTAGAATCCCCGGGCGAAATTAGACCATGCCCTCACCCCCGCCCTTCCCGCCCTCCCCGCCCGCCGTCACGGTCTCTGTCGTGAGCCATGGTCAGCTCGAACTCATCCGCCCGCTGCTGGACCAGCTCGACCGCTTCAGCCGCGGCGCGACGGCCAAGGTGCTGCTCACGGTGAACATCCCGGAGCCCGATGCGCTGGCGGGCGGGCGCTGGGGCTTTCCGATCGAGCGCATCGAGAACGGCAGCCCCATGGGCTTCGGCGCCAACCACAACCAGGCCTTCGCGCGCTGCGAAACGCCCTGGTTCCTGGTGCTCAACCCGGACATCCGCTTCGACGCCGACGTGCTGGCGCCGCTGGTCGAATTCGCAGCAGCGGACGCCGGCCTGCTGGCGCCCCGCATCCTGGAGCCCGGCAAGAACACACCGGAGCAGCACCGCGCGATCATCACGCCGCGCGAGATCCTCACGCGGCGGCGCCCGGGCTATGCGATACCGGCCGAGCCGGCCTGGATTCCGGGCCTGTTCATGCTGTTCCGCAGCGAGGCGTACCGGCAGATCGGCGGCTTCGACGAGCGCTTCTTCATGTACGGCGAGGACTTCGACATCTGCGCGCGCCTTCGGCTGGCGGGCTGGAAGCTGTCGATCGCGGAGCATCTGCAGGCCCGGCACGATGCGCAGCGCGCGAGCCACAGCAGCAAGCGGCACCTGTACTGGCACCTGACGAGCCTGCTGAAGGTGTGGAGCTCGGCGGCGTTCTGGCGCTACCGCCGCCTGGATGCAGCGTCGCGCGCCGGCCAGCGCTAGTCAGCCGCGCTCGAGCAGATCCTGCGCGATGGCCTGCTTGCCGCGGCCGAAGCGCTCGTAGCGCCCGCTCGCGGCCTCGCGCAGCACCGGCAGCAGCCGCGCCAGGCGCGAGGCCGGCAGTTCGGCCCGGAAGCGCTGGTGCGCCACCTTGCCACGCTGGGCGTTCACGATGGGTTCGGGGACCAGCCCCCGCAGCGCCAGCAGGCGATCGAGCAGCGCCTGCGCACGGCGCCAGCGCTGCATGTGCTTGCCGCCGCGCGCCTCCATGGCCTTGGCGAGCTTGTCGGCCAAGGTGGGCCGCTTGGCGCCGATCTGGTTGCTGCCGTGCTGGCGGTAGTCGATCAGGGCTTCGGGCAGCACGTCCACGCGGCCGGTGGCCGCGGCCAGCGCGGCCAGCCATTCGTCGTGCACCCATTCGTCGGAAAAAGGCAGCGCGGACGCGAGCAGGCTGCGGCGGAACAGGGTGGTCGCCCCGGTCACGAGGTTGCGCCGCAGGAACACGTCGAAGGCGCGTCCCTGGGCGATGGCTTCGAGCTCTCCGGGCTGCACTTCCAGCGCGTGGAACAGCGTGTCGCCCAGGGGGCGGAGCTCGCCGTCGACCAGCCGGGCATCGGTGTGCAGCAGCAGCAGCTCCGGCTGGGCCTCGAAGCGCGCCGCCATGCGTGCGAGGCGGCCCGGATGCCAGACGTCGTCCTGGTCGCTGAGGGCGATCAGCTCGTGCCGGCAGGCGCGTATCGCCTGCTCGAAGTTGCGGGTGACGCCGAGGGCCGGCTTGTTCTCGAAGACGGTGAGCGCAACGCTCGAGGCGGCGCCGCAGGCCGCCATGGCCTGGCGCACCACGGCCACGCTGTCGTCGCTGGAGCCGTCGTCGGACAGCACGATTTCGCGCGGCAGCAGGTCCTGCGTGCAGATGCTCTGCACCTGCGCCGGCAGGTAGCGCGCGCCGTTGCGCGTGCACAGCGCGACGGAGACTGCGGCCATCACCCGAGCGCTTCGACGCGCGGCGGCCAGGCGTAGCCGAAGTCGTCGCTGTCGACGGTCAGGTTCGGGCTGTAGGCCGGGTCGTTCCGAATCACGTCGGCCCAGCGCCCCTGCATATAGGCGATTTCCCGCTCGAAGCGCTCGCGCTTGTGCGGGGCGACATCCTCGCCCCGCGTCGCGGACTCGTGGTGTACGAGCTCCGCATAGGGCGTCCACACGTTGCGAAAGCCGGCTTGCCGCAGGCGCAGGCAGAAGTCGACGTCGTTGAAGGCCACTTGCAGATGGACCTCGTCGAGCCCGCCCACCTGCAGATAGCTCGCCTTGCGGATCACCAGGCAGGCCGCCGTCACGGCAGAGAAGGTCTGGATCAGCGCGGCGCGTCCGGCATAGCCGTTCAGCCCGGCCGGCAGGCCCTTGTGCGCATGCAAGGCCAGGTTGTCGCGGGCGAGCACCACGCCGCCATGCTGCAAGGTCATGTCGGGATACCACAGCCGCGCGCCGACCGCGCCGACGCCGGGCTGAAGGGCCAGGCTCACCATTTCGGACAGCCATTCGGGCGAGATCACCTCGATGTCGTTGTTGACCAGCGCGATGACCTCGCCCCGAGCCACTGCGACCGCCGCGTTGTTGAGCGCCGAATAGTTGAAATCGCGCTCGTCGCGCAGCACCCGGATGTTCGGCCTCTGCGAAAGGGCCCGGAAGTAGTCGAGGGCCGCGGGATCGTCCGAGCCGTTGTCGACGAGGATGATTTCGTAGGGCGAATAGGTGGTCTTCGCGACGATCGATTCGATGCACTGGCGCACCAGCTTCAGCGCATTGCGCGTCGGAATGATCAGCGACACCAGCGGCGGCGGATGCGGCAAGGCGTAGCGTGCGCGGTAGCCGATGCCGATGTACTCGGCCTTCGCTTCGACGCCCAGGCGCGCGAAGTGCTCGTTCAGCGCCCGCTCGCCGGCGACGGCCGCGTAGGGCTTGGCCTTCATCGAGCGCGCAGTGCTGGCGCCGTGCACGCGCCAGTGGTAGAGCACCCGCGGCACATGCCGAATCTGGTCGGCACGCACGCGCTCGACGCAGCGCAGCACCAGGTCCCAGTCCTGCGATCCCTCGAGGCCGACGCGAAAGCCGCCGACCGCGCGCACCAGCTCGGTGGCCAGGACGCCCAGGTGGCTGAAGGTGTTCTGCGAACGGAACAGGTCGATGTTCCAGTCCGGCTTGAAGTAGGGGTCGAATCGTCGACCCGACTCGTCGATCTTGTCCTCGTCCGAATAGATGAGCTGCACGTCCGGATGCGCAACGATGCACTGGGCGACGCAGAACAGTGCGTGCGCGGGGAGCAGGTCGTCGTGGTCCATGAGCGCGATCCACGGCCCCGTTGCCAGCTCCAGCGCGCTGTTCGAGGCGGCCGAGATGTGGCCATTCTCGGGGCGCAGGACGACCTTGATTCGCGCATCGCGCGCGCTGTATTCACGCAGGAGCTCGCGAACTTCGAGCGAAGGCGATGCGTCGTCGGCGATGCACAGCTCCCAGTTCGGATAGAGCTGGTCGCGTACCGACTCGATCGCGGCGCGCAGCCAGGCGGGGTCGGGGTTGTAGCAGGGCATGAGCACCGAGATCAACGGCGCCTCCCGCATGGCGCTCACGCGTTCGGCGATTCTTGCCCGGGCTTCGGACGACAGGGTGTCATGCAGGCGCACCCAGTTCGCGTAGTCGCTGCGCGGCCACGTCCGCCGGCGCATTTCCCACACGACGCCGCGCCATCCGGCCCTGCGGAAGACGCGCCAGGCCTGCGGAACCCGCGTCATCAGTCGCGGGCCGTGCCGCACGGCCAGTTGGGCGAGCCGGAGAAATCGGGCGATGTGCTTCATGGAATGCTGGGCAAAGTCGCTTACTTGCGCGCCTCGAGGGCCGGATCGAGGAAGGTGGCCGAATGACGGACATACGCCGCCCGAAGGTGCGTCGCGTCCTTGTAGATCGGGGCGCCGTCCGGCGTGGTCCGCAGGCACTGGCCCTGCGGCGTGCACAGGGCCGCCACGGGGTCGATGACCTTCGCGCCGCCCCGCTCCGCCACCTGTCGCAGCCGCTCTCGGAGTTGCTGCTGGCTCGGCGACAGCGGCGCCCTGGGACCGACCGGCGCTGCATGCATCACGCCGAGCCGGTTGCCTGCGACGCGGGTGCGCGGCTCGAAGTCGGGGCCGACGGGAATGGTCAGTTGCAGATAGACCTCCTTGCCGGCCGCGCGCAGCAACCGGATGAACAGCTCCAGCGACTCCATGGAGCGCGGAATGCCGTCGCCGCCGCGCAGCGGATGGCGCCCCCTGACGTCCAGGTAGTAGTAGTTGTCGGGCGGAGGCGCGGCCGGACTGGGCGGGGCGTCGCCGATGTCGAAATAGCAGGTCCAGCAGCCGCCGATCACGACCACGTCGACTTGCGAACCGAGCGCGAAGCGCTGCGTCCGGTCGAAACGCTCGCCGCAGACCGGATCGCGATCTTCCAGCACGTGCGGGATCGGGGGGCAGGCGCCGCGCGTGGCGAAGAACATCGTGCCCACCGAATCGGGCCGCTTTTCTTCGAGTTCGACCGCGCGCGCACCGAACTGCTCGACATGGCTGTCGCCCATCAGCAGCACGTGGGGCCGGCCCTCGCCGACACGGTAGATGGTCTCGCCCTCGACCTTGACGGTGCGCATGCCGTCCGGATAGGCCCAGTCGGCGCTTGCCGCCATGACGTCCTGCAGGCCGGGATCGTCGTTGCGCGAGGGCAGCACGCGCGCAAGGGCCAGCGCGCCGACGAAGGCCACGAGGACCATGCTCGTCGCGAGGCCGCGCACGACGAACGGGCCCTGGTGCCTGCGAAGCCGCTGCTCGACGTAGCGATAGGTGAGCCAGGCCAGCACGATCGCCGCAAGGACCGCCGCAATGCGCACGGTGCGCGGCGGATCGCTGCCGTTCTCCAGCACCCGCGCATACGCCAGCAAGGGCCAGTGCCAGAGGTAGAGCGGATAGCTGATCAGCCCGAACCAGACGGCGATGCGCGATCCGAGCAGCCGCCGATTGATCCACGCACCGGGGCCGGCCGAGATGCACAGGCAGGCGCCGAGCACGGGCAGGAGCGCCCACCACCCGGGAAAGGACTTGGTGCGCTGGATGAGCAGCACCCCGAGAACGATCAGCAGGAGCCCCCCCACGCTGCGCAGTTCGCGCCTGTACCAGTTGCGATGCGGCTCGCGTCGCAGCGCGTTCCATGCCAGCAAGGCGCCGGCCCCCAGTTCCCACATGCGCGGCAGCGGCGAATAGAAGGTGGCAGTGGGATGGCGATGGACCGCGTACACGTTGAGCAGGAAGGACAGCCCCGTCGCCACCCACATCCAGATGGCGAGATGGCGCCCCTGCCCGCCCCGGAAGCGCCAGGCCAGGCCGAGGAAAACGGGCCAGAAGATGTAGAACTGCTCTTCGACCGCCAGCGACCACAGGTGCAGCAGCGGCTTGCTTTCGGCAACGGTGTCGAAGTAGCCGGCCTCGTTCCACAGCGCCAGGTTGACCACGAAACCGGCACTCGCCAGCAGGTGCTTGCCGAGCTGGCGGAACTCGTCCGCGAGCAGCGCATACCAGCCGAAAGCGAGGGTCGCCGCCACCACGACCAGCAGCGCCGGGAAGATGCGCCGGATGCGCCGGGCGTAGAACTCGCGGTAGCTGAAGCCCGCTCCGGCCAGGCTGCCGAAGATGATCGTGGAAATCAGGTAACCAGAAATGACAAAAAAGATGTCGACGCCGATGAACCCGCCCTTGACCCAGTGCGGAAAGGCGTGAAAGCCGACGACCGAGAGCACCGCGATCGCGCGCAGGCCATCGATGTCCGGCCGGTACTTGGGGTGGGCGAGGTGGGACTGTTCTTCTTGGGGGGGCATGCGGGCGCGGTCTGGGCGGGGCGGATCGGCCGGCGACTCGGCGTCGCGGGCAAGCGCGTGATTATCTTCGCAACGTGATGCCGCCTTCGTGCACCGCCCGTCGCGCCGGGTGGCCGTCCGGCTCGGGCCGGTAAAATCGCGCCCTCTCAAAGAGAAGGACAAAAATGCGATTGCTTTCTGTGGTGCTCTCGGGAGGTTCCGGCTCCAGACTCTGGCCCGTCTCCCGTCAGGCCCTGCCCAAGCCCTTCATGACGCTGGGCGGCTCCACCCTGCTGCAACAGGCGATCGAGCGCGGACAGGCCTGCGGCACCGGCGACCTGATGGTCGTCACCAACAAAGACCACCAGTTCCTGACCAAGGACGTGCTGCGCCAGATGAGCGATCCGCCATCGGCCACCTACCTGCTCGAGCCCAAGGGCCGCAACACGGCGCCTGCCATCGCGCTGGCCGCCCTGCAGTGCGAGCGCCAGTTCAGCGGCGACACGGTGATGCTGGTGCTCTCGGCCGATCACCTGGTGCCCGACGTGGAGGCCTTCGTCGCCAGCGCGAGCGAGGCCTTCCGGCTCGCGCAGGAAGGCTCGCTGGTGCTGTTCGGCATCGTGCCGACCGCGCCGGACACCGGCTTCGGCTACGTGGAGGTCGAGCGCGTGTCGCGCGAGAGCCAGCTCGCCAAGCGCTTCGTCGAGAAGCCGGACCTGGCCACGGCGCAGGAATACCTGGCGACGGGCCGCTACTACTGGAACAGCGGCATGTTCTGCTTCACCGCCTCCGCCATCGTTTCCGCGCTGGAGCGGCACGCGCCCGACGTGATGAACGCCGCGCGCCATGCGCTGGACACGGCACAGACCAAGGGCGACGCGATCAGCTTCGACCTCCACACCTTCGGCCTGCAGCCGGACATCAGCATCGACTACGCGGTGATGGAGCACGCCGACAACGTGCGTGTCGTGCCTGCGAGGTTCGCCTGGAGCGACGTCGGCTCCTGGCCGTCCGTTGCCAAGGCGCAGCCTTCCGATCCCAGCGGCAACACCTTCCCCGACGATCACGTCGTGGCCGTGGACACCACGGGCACGCACATCCAGATCGAGAGCCATGGCCCCAAGATCGTCGCGGCGCTGGGCCTGCGCGACCTGGTGATCGTCGACACGCCCGACGCGCTGCTGGTGGCGCACAAGGACAGCGCGCAACAGGTCAAGCAGGTGGTCGACATCCTCAAGGCGCGCAAGCACGAGACGGTGACGCTGCCCGCCACCGTCCACCGCCCCTGGGGCACCTATGCCTCGCTCAAGGAAGAGGACGGCTACAAGGTCAAGCGCATCACCGTGAAGCCGGGCGAGGCGCTGTCCTTGCAGTACCACCACCAGCGCGCGGAGCACTGGGTGGTGGTGCAGGGCACGGCCATGGTCCAGATCGGCGACGTGGAGCACCGGACGCTGCCCGGCGAATACCGCTACATCCCGCTCAAGGAGAAGCATCGCTTGACCAACATCGGACAGGATGAACTGGTTCTCATCGAAGTCCAGTGCGGTGGCTACCTGGGCGAGGACGACATCGTTCGCCTGGTGGACACCTACGGACGCGTATGAGTGTATGAGTCAGGCTCACTCCAACCTTCATCGCAGCGCTTGGTCCGATTGGTGGGAGGGCACCCGCCGCACCGACATCTGGTGGACGCTGGCCTGGTTCGACATCGTGCTGCGCTACCGCCGCTCGATGCTCGGTCCGCTGTGGCTGACCCTCAGCATGGGCGCGATGATCGGCGGCATGGGACCGCTGTACAGCTCGCTGTTCGGCACCGAGCTGTCGAAGTTCTTCCCGCACCTGGCACTGGGCATCATCTTCTGGACCTTCTTCTCCAGCATGGTGACGGACTCGTGCAATGCGTTCATCGGCTCCAGCAACTATCTGAAACAGGGCTATTTCCCGATCAGCCTGTTCGTCTGGCGGAGCATGGCGCGCAACCTCATCCAGTTCGCACACCAGATCGTGCTCTACGTGCCGGTGGCGCTGTGGGCCGGCATTTCGCTGTCCTGGCCGGCCTGGCTCTTCGTGCCGGCCTTCCTGTTGCTGATGGTCAACGCCCAGGCCCTCGGCCTGGCGCTCGGGCTGGTGTGCACGCGTTTTCGCGACGTCACCCAGATCGTCACCAGCGTGATGCAGATGCTGATGTTCCTGACGCCCGTCTTCTGGCTGCCGGAGAGCCTGCCGGGACGCGCGCAGTACATCCTCTACAACCCCTTCGCACAGATGCTCGAGCTGGTGCGCGCGCCCCTCATGGGCGGCGTGGCCGATGCCCACAACTGGTGGGGCATCCTGGTGTGGACGACGCTGAGCGTGGCCGTCTCGGGCCTGCTGTTCGCGAGATACCGCCGCCGCGTCGTCTACTGGCTGTAAAAAGAACATGGCTTTCATCTCCCTCAAGAACGTCTCGGTCAACTTCCCCATCTACGGCGCCGGCGCCGCCTCGTTGAAGAAGACGCTGGCCGCCTCCGTCACCGGGGGCCGCTTCGGCAAGGAGACCGGCGTCAACGTGGTGCAGGCGCTGAGCAACATCAACCTGGAGCTCAAGAGCGGCGACAGGCTGGGCCTGGTCGGCCACAACGGCGCAGGCAAGTCGACGCTGCTGCGCGCGCTGGCGGGCGTCTACGAGCCCTCCTCGGGGGAGTTCGTGCGCGAGGGCAGCGTGTCCAGCCTGATCGACCCGGCGCTGGGCATCGAGCACGACGCCACCGGCATCGAAAACATCATGCTGCGCGGGCTGGTGATGGGCTTGAGCAAGAAGCAGATCGACGCGCTGACGCCCGAAATCTGCGAGTTCAGCGGCCTGGGCGAATACGTCAACATGCCGGTGCGCACCTACTCCACCGGCATGCTGATGCGGCTGGCCTTCTCGATCTCGACCAGCGTGCAGGCCGACATCCTGCTGATGGACGAGTGGCTCTCGGTGGGCGACGCCGAGTTCACCGAGAAGGCCGAGCAGCGGATGAAGGACGTGGTGGCCAAGTCCGGCATCCTGGTGCTGGCCTCGCACTCGCCCGCCTTGATCGCGAAGGAGTGCAACCGGGTGATCCACCTGGAGCACGGGCGGATCGTCGAGCAGGCGGCCAGCGAGCCTGTCAGCCTGCCGAGCGCCGTCGCAGCGACTTGATCTCTTCCAGGCGGGCGGCGATCCGGCGGCCCGCCGCCTCGAGCGACAGGTTGGCCTCGGCGCTGGCCTTGCCGCGCGCCCCCACCTCTTTCGCCCAGGCCTGGTTGTCGTAGACGCGGCGCATGAGCTCGGCGGCATGCTGCTCCGAGGGCTCGGCCCATTCCAGGTCGGCGTCGTAGGGCGGGATGGGCTTGCCCAGCTTCACGAGCTTGTACGGGACGAGCAGGCTGTTGCTGTCGTCCATGAAGTCCACGTTGCCGGAAAAGTTGGTGGCGATCACGGGCTTGCCCATGAGCATGGCTTCGGCCATGGTGAGGCCCAGGCCTTCGCTGCGATGCAGGGAGACGTAGGCGTCGCAGGCGTCCATGAGGGACAGGACCTCGTCGGGGTTCAGGATCTTGTCGATGATGGTGATGTTGGCGCCCGCAGCGGCGTCGCGCAGCTCCTGCATCTGCGCCGGGTGCCTGTCGCCGAAGGAACTCTTGAGGACCAGGCGCACGGGTTCGTCCGGCCGGAAAGCCTGCTTGAACGCCCGAATCAGGCCCTTGGGATTCTTTCGCTCCATCACGCTCATCATGTGATACGTGAAGAGGAAGGTGAAGGGGCTCTCCTCCAGCCCGAAGTAGCTCTTGGTGCGTGCCGTGTACGGCGCCAGCTTGACGCCGGGAAACAGCGTGCGCACGGGGATGGAAAGGCGGTCCCGGAATCCGCGGGCGACGAACTCGGTCGCGGCCCACACTTCGTCGACCTTCTCCGCATGCCCGATCCATGAATCGGGGATCGAGTCGAACTCCCAGTACCAGTAGCCGACGCGATAGGTGCGGGGGTTGCGCTCGAACAGGTGGGCGCGCCGGTAGGCCTCGTCGAAGAACGGCTCGGGCTGGGTATGGATGACGGTGACGTCGTACGTCTCCATGCCGTGAAAGTCGACGTGATGAGGATCGTCCTTCGCGTCGGTCCACACATCGCGCAGCGAGGCGGAGACGCCGACGCGCCTCATGGCCTCCACCATGGATTCGGCGGAGACCCGCAGGCCGGAGGCATAGCAGAAGTGGCCGAGCATGTTGACGCCCGGCTGGACGAGCTCGCGCGCGACCGACGAGACATCGAGTCGCCTGCACCAGGCGCGAGCCGCGTCGGACACATCGGCCGCCGGCGACGACAGCCAGTCCAGCAACGCGCGCGCATGCACTTCGTCGGCCAAGGCGTCGGGATGTGCCTTGCGCCACCCACTTCGCGCCGCGTAGGCGTTTCGGATCTGAATGGATGGCTTCTCCCAGTCGGGCCAGGTCGACACATCGACCCACGGACCCGAGGCGCCGTATTCCGCAGCGAACCAGGCGCAGAAGGCCTCCCGGCCGAAGGCGGTCAGCCCGTCGGGATGCAGTTCCTGCCACGCCGGTGTGAAGGCATAGGCCAGCATCAGCTCACGCACGGGGTCTTGTGCCGCCTGGAGAAAGAGCCACCAGAGCTCTTCCTGGCGCAGGCCGGCTTCGCCCGACCCGTGATGCATGAGCCATCGGAAAAGGTGCGGCATGCCGGCCGGCGTCAAGCCGTGCGGCAACACGGGACCCAGCAAGGGATTCGCGAGGAAGGTCTGACGCGCGGCATCGGCCAGGCCTGCGTTTAACGCATCGAGCACCCATTGCAGGGGCGCATCGCCCAGACGCAGCTGCGCAGCGCCTTCTTGCTGCAACCACTGGCCGAATGGACCCGCTCGCCCAGTCTCCAGCGCCTGCGGGAATCGCGCCCGAACATCGGCGCGCTTGCGCCATAGATCGATGAGGAAGCGCGCAGCCGACCAACGGTCGGTCACGTCGCCAGGCGCGACAGGGGGCCAGAAGATGCTGTCAGGCGGCAATTCGGCGGCCTGGCGCACCGCTGTGTCGTCAAACAGGTCGAGAGGCGAAAGCACCGGCACGGGCATTCCCTGCTCACGCAGTGCGAGCCGCTCCCGCTCGACCTTGGCCAGGATCTCGAATGCGGTCGCGCGCGCCTGCGCTGCGGCGCGCCGACGCATGAATTCCAGCCGCTCGGGCATGCGCCAGGGCGTAACAAGCCACCAGGCGCCCTTGGCGACGCGCCTCGCATAGCGCCGCAAGGAGGGCTCAGGCATGGCGCTGGAGAAAATCGCGGTAGGCATTCTTAAGACCGGTATCAAGCGGTGTACGTGGCTTCCATCCGAGTGCGGCAAGCCGGCTGACGTCCATGAGTTTGCGCGGCGTACCGTCCGGCTTGCTGGCATCGAGCCTGAGTTCGCCCTCATAGCCAACGGTCGCCTTCACGAGTTCGGCCACCTCGCGGATGGTGACGTCTTCCCCCACCCCAATATTGATCAAGGGCGTCACCTCCGGGCGGGTGAGTTCGGCGAAGCGATCCTCGGGAAGTCCCAACAGGAACACGATGGCGTCCCCAAGATCCGAGGAGTACATGAATTCTCTGCGAGGCGTACCGGAACCCCATACGACCACAGCAGGATCGCGCCTCATCTTGGCTTCGTGGAAGCGGCGGATCAGCGCCGGAAGCACATGCGAGTGTTCGGGGTGGTAGTTGTCGCCCGGGCCGTACATGTTCGTCGGCATGGCGGCAAGATAGCGCGTGCCGTACTGGCGATTGAAGCCCCAGCAAGACTCCACGCCGGAGATCTTGGCCAGCGCGTAGGGCCGGTTGGTGGCTTCCAGCGGCCCTGTAAGCAAATACTCTTCCTTGATGGGCTGGGGGCAGTCGCGCGGGTAGATGCACGAGGAGCCGAGGAAGATCATCCGCTCAACGCCAGCCTCGTGAGCCGCGTCGAAGACATTGAGCTGGATGCGCAGGTTGTGGTGCAAAAAGTCGACCGGGAAGTTCGAGTTCGCGAGGATGCCCCCCACCTTGGCCGCGCTCATGACGACGTAGTCCGGCCGATGCTCGAGAAAGAAGGCCCGCGTCGCGGCGCGGTCCTCGAGATCGAGCTCCGCCCGGCCGCGCGTCAGCACCTCGTAATCGGGCCTGTTCTTCAGAGCCTGCAGCGTTGCCGTGCCGACAAGGCCACGATGGCCTGCGACAAATACCTTTTTGTTTTCCATAGGGACCTTGTGAGCTTCTCAGCCAATGCAATGAAGGGTAACGGATGCCAGGTCAGCGGCCCAGCAGCTGCCGGGCAAGCCGAACCATGGGATGCCAGATGACGCGTGTTGATCGAAAGAAGGAGTGGCGCTGGGAGAGTGCGCGCAAACGGGCCACCCAGGACATTGCGGCCGGCGCTGGCGCCGCAGCGGACTGCACAGCCGCAGGCACCCCCGCGAAGGCATGCTGATAGCGGCCGACATAGAGCGTCTCGCTGGGAGCGAGGACAAAGCGCACAAGCTCTTCCTCGGCGTTCTCCCACGCAGCGCGGCCCGCGATCGTGCTTTCCCTAGCCCGAGCGCCCAATCGGGCCACGTCGGAAAAATCGACTGGCTGCGGATCCCGGATGTCGAAGAGCAGGCCATTGAAGCCCGGCAGAATGTATTCGTTCATGGTGCCCTGATTGGGCGCCACGACACATTGCCCCCGACCCATGGCTTCCAGGAAGGACTGCCCGATCCCCTCTTCCGCACGCGGCGCGAAGTAGACGTTCGCGCGCTCCATCAGTGCATGAAGATCCGCCTTGTGTTCGAACCAAGTGGAGGTCGTGATGTGATGCCTGGCAATATCTTCCGCTGAAGGCAATTGCGGCGCGTCGGTGCCGGGGTCGGTCGCGAGATGGATGTGAAAACTGTCGAAGCGCACGCCCTGGATGAGCTGGCGAATGGTCTTCCAAGGCAGTTGCAGTTCCCGACGAAGCCAGAAGAAGCCATGCAGGCCAT
>DATFFA010000041.1:0-17488 GCA_035250605.1 Variovorax sp.
CGCCTCGGGCCCGGCGTCGCACAACGCGGCGACCTCGGCCGCGCCGTCCGCGGCGATGGCCTCCATGCGGTGCCGGCCGATCCAGCCCACGCCGAGGAAGCCCAGGCGCGGCCTGCGCGTGGCGGCAGGCGGGGCGACGGCAGGGCTTGCCGGCGCCCCCTCGACCATCAGTTCGCTCACGTCCTTCCTCCTCCTCCCATGTCAGGTGCTGGTGACCACGGCCTTGAGAAAACCGTCGGGCCGCCGGCGCGTGAGCTCCAGCGCTTCGCCGAGCCGGTCGAGCGGAAGGCGATGCGTGATCAGCGGCGCGGGGTCGAGCACGCCCGCGGCCATCAGGTCGATCGCGGCGCGAATGCCTTCGACATAGCGGGCCGGGTCGCGCTCGTGCGCGTTGACGACGTCGATGCCGCGCCAGTTCCACAGCTGCAGGTTGACCTGGCGCACGCCGTCCTGGTGATAGCCCGCGATCACGAGCCGTCCGCGCTCGGCCGTGAGCTCGCCGGCGAGGTCGAGCGGCCACTGCAAGCCGACCGCCTCGATCACGCGCTCGCACCAGCGCCCTTCGGTGAGCCGCTTCGCTTCCTGCAGGATGCGTGCGTGATCGTCCATGAGGAGGGTCTCGGCAGCGCCGGCTTGGCGCGCGACCTCCAGCGCGAAGGGCCGGCGCGAGATGGCGATCACGCGCGCACCGGCATTCGACGCCAGCCGCGTGAGCAGGGCTCCGAGGAAGCCGATGCCGACGATGGCCACGGTCTGACCGGCCTCGATGCTGCTGCGCCGGAAGATGTTCACGGCACAGCCGAGCGGCTCGCCCGGCATGACGGCATGGTCGAGCTCGGGCGGAATCGGCACCACCGCCGCGGCATCCGCGACGTCGTACTCGGCGTGCGCGCGATAGCTCAGCGCGGCGACCCGCATGCCCTTGCGCAGGCCTTGCACGCCCTCGCCGACCGCCGCGATGCGGCCCCAGCCTTCGTGTCCGGGCGCACCTGCCGCCTGCGGGTACTCGAACCACGAGCGGCCCTCCCACAGCGGCAGGCTCGATGCGCACACGCCCGAGCCTTCCAGGCGCAGCAGCACCTGCCCCGGGCCGGGTGCGGGCCGCTCCACGCGCGCCAGCGTGAGCTCGCGCGGCGCGCTTATGACGCCGGCAAGCATCGGGGCTCCCAGCCAGTGCGCAGGTCCGCCGCCAAGCCCGGCGCAACCGCGCGCATCTCGCACAGCCAGCGATGAAGCCGCTCGATGCCGTCGGCGGCGCCGATCCGCGGCGCCCAGCCTGTGGCCGCCCGGAAGCGGCGGATGTCCGAGACGTAGTAGCGCTGGTCGCCCGTGCGCCAGCCGCCGGCCTCGGTGCGCGGCGGCACGCCCTCGAGCCGCTCGATGTGCTGGAGCAGGTCCAGCAGGCTGATGACGTTGCCCGGGCCGCCGCCGATGTTGAAGGCCTGGCCCGAGAGCCGCTCGACATGCCGGTCGGCCAGCAGGAAGGCCTCGACCAGGTCGTCGACGAAGAGGATGTCGCGCACCTGCCGGCCGTCGCCGTAGATCGTGATCGGCACGCGGTCCAGCGCGCGCAGCAGGAAATGCGCGACCCAGCCCTGGTCCTCGGTGCCGAACTGGTGCCGCCCGTAGATGCAGCTCATGCGGAAGACCACCGTCTTCAGGCCGAAGCTGCGCGCGTAGTCGTGCACGTACTGGTCGGCGGTGCCCTTCGAGCAGCCGTAGGGGCTGTGGAAGTCGAGCGGGCGCGACTCCGGAATGCCGTGGGCGGCAAGCTCCTGCGACACCGGCGCGTAGCGCTGGCCGCGCAGCTCGAGCGCAACGTCCTCCAGGCCGCCGTAGACCTTGTTGGTCGAGGTCATGACGACCGAAGGCGGCACGCGCTGCGAACGCGCGGCCTCCAGCACGTTGAGCGTGCCCTGCGCGTTGATCGAGAAGTCCTCGCGGGGATCGACCAGGCTGGTGGTGACCGCCACCTGCGCCGCGAAGTGGAACACGCGGCGCGCACGCGCGACGGCACGCTCCACCGCCTTCGCATCGCGCACGTCGGCGATGGCGATCTCCAGCCCTTCGCGATGGGTGTCGCGCAGCCAGGCCAGGTTGTGCTCGACGCCGGCGCGCGACAGGTTGTCGAGCACGAGCACCGGCTGCTTCTCGGACAACAGGCGATGCGCGAGGTTCGCGCCGACGAAGCCGGCGCCGCCGGTGATGAGCGTGAGACCGTCCCGGGCCGCGCTGCCGTTGAGCACCCTGACCTTGCTGCCGTTGGCGCGCGTCATATGGCGAGCCCCCGTGCATCGAGTTCGGCGCTCGCCTGCGCCACGCGGTCGACGGCCGCCTGCCCTTCGAGCCAGGCGGCCAGCTCGGCCAGGCCGTCGTCGAGCTTCACCTGCGGCGTGTAGCCCAGGATGTCGCGCGCCTTCGAGATGTCGGCGAAGCAGTGCCGGATGTCGCCCACGCGGTACTTGCCCGTGATCTCCGGCTGCAGGTGCTCCCTGCCGGTCACCGCGGCCAGTCGCTGCGCGATCTCGCGCACGGTGCGGGCTTCGCCGCTGCCGATGTTGAAGACCTCGCCCGCCGCCGCCGGCGTCTCCAGCGCGAGCCGGCAGGCGCGGGCGATGTCGTAGACGCTGACGAAGTCGCGCTGCTGCCAGCCGTCTTCGAAGATGCGCGGCGCGCTGTCGTTCAGCAGGCGCGAGGCGAAGATCGCCAGCACGCCGGTGTAGGGGTTCGACAGCGCCTGCCGCGGCCCGTAGGCATTGAAGAAGCGCAGCGCCACGGCCTTCATCCCGTAGGCGCGGGCGATCATCAGGCACATGCGCTCCTGGTCCAGCTTGGAGAGCGCGTACACCGAGGCCAGCGCCGGCGCCTTGGTCTCGGGCGTGGGCGCGGGCAGGAGCGCTGCGCCATCCTCGTCGCGCCATTCCCACTCGCCGCGGCGCAGCTGCTCGAGCGAACGCTCGCCGACCACGCGCGTCTCGCCGCGTGCCGTGCGGTACAGGCCCTCTCCGTAGAGGCTCATGCTGGAGGCCACGATCAGCTGCGCGACCGGCTTCTCGATCAAGGCCTCGAGCAGCACCGCGGTGCCGAGGTTGTTGGTGCGCGTGTAGTGCACCACCTCGTACATGCTCTGCCCGACGCCGACCGCGGAAGCGAAGTGGAAGACGGCATCGACGCCGCGCAGCGCGCTGCGCATCGCCGTGGGGTCGCACACGTCGCCATGCACCAGCTCCACCTCGGGGTCGAGGTAGTCGGGTCTTCGTGCATCGCTGCCATGCACTTGCGACGCGAGGTTGTCGAGGACGCGCACGCGAAGGCTGCGCGCAAGAAGTTCGTCCGCGAGGTGAGAGCCGATGAAGCCGGCCCCGCCGGTAATGAGTACGAGCTGCGACATGAAGGTCCCTGTTCTTGTCTTGTTGACGGGTCGGCCGGCCGTGCATGAGCGGGTCGACCGAGGGCCCGAGCGTGGTGTGCGGAGGCCCTCTCTTCTGTGCGATGCAACTGACGCAGATGTAGGAACAAAGCTTCGTTACGCCACTGCTGAGCTGGTGTACGCGACGTGCGCGCACATGATGGAGGCTCGCATCCACAGAGAGGTCATCGATCCATGAACAAGATTCGCGTCGCGATCATCGGCGTCGGCAATTGCGCCTCGTCGCTGGTGCAGGGCGTCCACTTCTACGGCGAAGCCTCGGGCACCGCCTTCGTGCCGGGCCTGATGCACATCGATCTCGCGGGCTACCGTCCGGGCGACATCGAGTTCAGCGCGGCCTTCGACGTGCATGCGGGCAAGGTGGGGCTCGACCTCGGCGAGGCGATCCTGCAGGCGCCCAACAACACGATCCGCTTCGCGCAGGTGCCGCCGCTGGGCGTCGCGGTGCAGCGCGGCCCGACGCTCGACGGCATCGGCAAGTACCTGCGCGGCGTGGTGCCGCAGGCCCGCGCCAAGCCGGTGAACGTCGCGCAGGTGCTCCGGGACAGCGGCACGGACGTGGTGGTCTCGTATCTGCCGGTGGGCTCGACCAAGGCCACCGAGTGGTATGTGGAGCAAGTGCTGGAGGCAGGCTGCGCCTTCGTGAATTGCGTGCCGGTGTTCATCGCGTCGTCCAGCCGATGGCAGCAGCGCTTCGCGGAGCGCGGCCTGCCGGTGATCGGCGACGACATCAAGTCGCAGGTGGGCGCGACCATCGTGCACCGCATCCTCACCGACCTGTTCCGCAAGCGCGGCGTGCAGCTCGATCGGACCTACCAGCTCAACTTCGGCGGCAACACCGACTTCCTCAACATGCTGGAGCGCGAGCGCCTGGTGTCCAAGAAGATCTCGAAGACGCAGGCGGTGACCAGCCAGCTGGGCAACCCGATGAAGGCGGAGAACGTGCACGTGGGGCCAAGCGATCACGTGCCCTGGCTCACGGACCGCAAGTGGTGCTACATCCGCATGGAGGGCACCACCTTCGGCGACGTGCCGCTCAACTGCGAGATCAAGCTGGAGGTGTGGGACTCGCCGAACTCCGCGGGGGTGGTGATCGATGCGGTGCGCTGCGCCAAGCTGGCGCTCGACCGCGGCATCGGCGGGCCGGTCCTGGCGCCGGCCAGCTATTTCATGAAGTCGCCGCCGCAGCAGTTCACCGACGACGAGGCGCGCGAGCTGGTCGAAGCCTTCATCCGCGGCGATGCCGAAGCGCTCGCGCCGGCGCGGCCGGCCGGTGCCGCCGAGGAAGCGATCGTTCCGCCCGAAAGCAAGAGCAGCCAGACATGATCGAAGCCGTCAAGTTCTGGAACGAGCCCAACAACAAGTCGCACTGGGACCTCGAACTCGATCCGGCGTGGACCGCGTATGGCGCGATGGTCAAGGAAGCCTCGGCCGCGGTCCGCACGGAGAGCGGCGAGCTGACCCAGGTGCTCGGCGGCATCTCGCCGATCGATCCCTTCTTCATGCAGCGGCTGCGCGACCAGGGCGTGCTCGACGGGCTCGATGCGGTGGCGGTGCATGGCTTCCCGCTCGACTGGAACCACTGGCAGATCGACGAGTGGCCCGCGCGAATCGCCGAGATCGAGGCCGTGACGCCCTTGCCGGTGTGGGTCACGGAAGTGGGCATCTCCACCTTCGGCGCCGAGGAGGTGCAGGAGTTCGGGCTGCGGCGCACGGCCGAGCTGCTGATGGGCCGCGTGCCGCGCATCCACTGGTACTCGCTCTACGACCTGCCGAAGGCCTGGCCGGCCACGACGCGGCATCGCGAAGCCGAGGGGTCGAGCTACTACCGGCACTTCCACATGGGGCTGCTGCGCGAAGACGGCTCGCCCAAGCGGGCCTGCCGGCAGTTCGAGGCCTACACGCCCGAAATGGGCATCTGCCAGTGGTTCCACTTCGAGGACCATCGGCTCGACGATGCGGTGCAATGGCTGCGGCGCCTCGGCGTGCGGCGGCTGCGCACGGGCCTGAGCTGGGCCGACAGCTTTCGCCCCGGCGCGGACCGCTGGTTCGACCGGCAGATGCGTGCGCTCGAAGACTTCGAGGTGACGCTGACCTTCTGCTTCACGCCCGAGCACCGCGGCGTGGCCCCGCACCACACGAGCCCGCCGCTGGTGGCCGGCGAGTACGCGGAGTTCTGCGCGCGGATGGTCCGGCGCTATGCGCCGGACCTGCTCGGTGTGCGGCAGGCGCTTCTCACGCCTGCGCAGCGCGACGCGCCTTCGCCCGCGGCTTGAGGTGCTTGGGCACGCCGGCCACGGCAGGTGCCAGGTGCTGCGGCGCGCTCGCGGCAGTCGCCTGCAGGCCGGCGGCTTCGCCGAGCAGGCGGTCGAAGTAGGCGATGGTTTTCGTCAACCCTTCCTCGAGCTGGATGCGAGGCTGCCAGCCGAGGGTGTCGCGCGCGAGCTCGATGCGGGGCTGCCGCTGCAACGGATCGTCCGAAGGCAAGGGAGCGAAGCTCAGCTTCGAGCGCGAGCCGGTGAGGCGGATCACGTGCTCGGCCAGCTCGCGGATGGTGAACTCGCCCGGGTTGCCGATGTTCACGGGGCCGATGCCGGCAGTCTCGGATTCCATGAAGCGGTGCAGGCCCTCGATGAGGTCGTCGACGAAGCAGAAGCTGCGCGTCTGGCGGCCCTCGCCGTAGATGGTGATGGGTTCGCCGCGCAGCGCCTGCACGATGAAGTTGGACACCACGCGCCCGTCGTTGGGATGCATGCGCGGGCCGTAGGTGTTGAAGATGCGGGCCACGCGGATGTCCACGGCATGCTGGCGGTGGTAGTCGAAGAACAGCGTCTCGGCGCAGCGCTTGCCTTCGTCGTAGCAGCTGCGGATGCCGATGGGATTGACGCGGCCCCAGTAGCTCTCGGGCTGCGGATGGGTGTCCGGGTCGCCATAGACCTCGCTGGTGGAGGCCTGCAGGATGCGCGCATGCAGGCGCTTGGCCAGCCCGAGCATGTTGATGGCGCCGTGCACGCTGGTCTTGGTGGTCTGCACCGGGTCGTGCTGGTAGTGCACCGGCGACGCGGGGCAGGCGAGGTTGTAGATCTGGTCGACCTCGACGTACAGCGGGAAGGTGACGTCGTGGCGCATGAGCTCGAAGCGCGGATGCGCCAGCAGGTGCTCGATGTTGCGCTTGGTGCCGGTGAAGAAGTTGTCGACGCACAGCACCTCGTGGCCTTCGGCGAGCAGCTTCTCGCACAGATGGCTGCCGAGGAAGCCGGCACCGCCGGTGACGAGGATGCGACGTTGGGCGTTGTAGATGCGCATGGCGTGGACTCGCTGAAGTTGAAGGTTGAAGGTTGAAGTGCGGGGGTTGAGTTGCAAAAAAACCTAGCAGAGTTTCGGGTGGCGAGATACCGGACGACATCCTTCGGCGCGGTTGACCCTATTGATGAGCTGCCGCTCGCACCGCGTCGCGCGCAAAGGCGTTAGGGTCTGTCGAAACCGGATGCGTATGCCGTGAACACCTGGCAGCCGAACTTCAGCTGGATCGACGACACGCTCGCCGTCGGTGGGAGCTTTCCCAGCGAACGCGCGGAAGGGCTCGCGCGCGAGCACGGCATTCAGGCGGTGGTCGATCTGCGCGGCGAAGCGCAGCCGGACGTTCTCGTGCTGCGCCGGCACGGCATCGCGCTGCTGCACCTGCCGACCGAGGACATGTGCGGCGTGGCCATGTCCGATCTCGATCGCGGCATCCGTTTCGTCAACGCATTCCGGGACGCCGGGCAGCGCGTGCTGATTCATTGCGAGTACGGGATCGGCCGCTCGGCCACGCTCGCACTGTGCGTGCTGGTGCAGCGGGGCCATGCGCCGCTCGACGCACTCGCGCTCATGAAGAAGCAGCGCCCGCTGGTGTCGCCGTCTCCGGAGCAGTTCGCCTGCTGGTGCGCATGGCTGGAGCACCATCGTTCGACCAGCGATGTCGATTGGCAGCTGCCGAGCTTCGACGAGTTCCAGGCGCTCGCCTATGCGCGGCGCGAGCCCTAGTGCGCGATGCTCATCTATGCAGACGCCGTCCGCCATGAAGACGCCGCCGCCGTGCTCGCCCGCCTGCGGCGCAGCCTGCGGGAGCTCGCGCTGCTGCCGCCGGGACTCGAACGGCACGCACGCCTCGTCGGCGCGTTGATCGAGGCCGGCGAGTTCGCGCAGGGGCTGGCCGATGCGCAGCACGGCACGGCCGATGCCGCGATGTCGCTGGTGCGCACGCTGGCCGGGTGCTGCGCGCGCTCGTGGGACAGCGATTTCGAGATGGACGGCTGCGTGCCCGCCGCCACGCTTGCCGCTTGCGCGGACCGCCTGCCGCAGGAGCCGATCGAACTGAAGCGCCCCGAGGGCTACGCCCACTACGCGCTCTATCCCGAGAGCTACCTGGAAGCGGCGCGGCAGCTGCACGCGTCGTCGTGGCAGGTGTTCGGCATCCGGAGCATCGGCACCAGCCTGGCCGCGATGGCCGCGGCAGGCCTCGGTGCGCCATGTCCGAGGACCGTGCGGCCGAGCGGGCATCCGTTCGCGCGGCGGCTGGCGGCAGACGCGAGCGCAATCGACATGCACGCGGCGGCATTCGCGGTGGTCGACGAGGGGCCCGGCCTCTCGGGCTCCTCGATGGCGGCGGTGGGTCGGTGGCTCCTCGACGCGGGCGTCGCGCCCGGGCGCCTTCATTTCTTCGCCGGTCATGCGATGGGGCCCGGCGCGATGGCGAGCCCGGAGGTGCGCGCGGTGTGGGCCCGCGCGCAGGTGCACGCCGCGAGCTTCGAACAGGCCATCCTGCGGCCGCGGCGATCGGCGCATCGCCTGGAGAACTGGATCGCCCCGCTGGTCGGGCCGCTGCGGGCGCCGCTGCAGGACATCTCGGGCGGACGCTGGCGCGGACTCCAGAGCCGCCCCGCCGGTGAAGCGCCGCCGGTGCATCCCGCCCGGGAACGCCGCAAGTTCCTCGCGGAGACCGCGAACGGCCGCTGGCTGGTGAAGTTCATCGGACTCGGCCTGGAAGGAGAGCGCAAGTACCTGCGCGCCAAGGCCTTGGCCGCGGCCGGTTTCGTGGTCCCGCCCGCGGGGCTGTGCCACGGCTTCGTGGTCGAGCGCTGGCGCGACGATCTCCTGCCGATGCCGGCGCGTCCCACCGGCGATCTGCGCCTGCGGCTGATCGATCGCATCGGCGACTACCTGGGCTTTCGTGCACGTTCGTTCCCGGCTTCCGAAAGCGCGGGCGCCTCGGTGCGCAGCCTCTTCGAGATGGGCCGCTTCAATACCCAGGCCGTGCTCGGCGCCGCGCTCGCCGCGGCCTGGGATGCGTGGGAGCCGGCACTGGAGCGCCTGTCGCGCGCGCTTTGCCGCATCGAGACCGACAACCGGATGCAGGCATGGGAGTGGCTCACGGCGGGCTCGCTCATCCTCAAGACGGACGCGGTCGACCACCATGCGGCGCATGACCTGGTCGGCTGCCAGGATCTCGCCTGGGACATCGCGGGGGCGGCCGTGGAGTTCGCGCTTTCGAACGACGAGGTGGCGCGCCTGGTTGCGCGCTGCGGCCGCGTGCCGGACCCGGCGCTGCTGTGCTTCAGCCGGCTGTGCTATCTCGCCTTCGAGCTCGGCCGCTGCCATGAAGCGTTGGCCTCGGGCGCCGCGACCGACCCGCCGATGCAAGCCGCTGCCGCACGCTACGAAGAGGCCTTGCGCGCGGCGCTCGCCGCGCCGTCGCCGGCCACACCGGCGCGCAGGAAACCGTCCGACTCCGGCACGGCCTCTGCGCCCGCGCCGCGATGCATGCAGACGCGAGATGTTGTCCCCCTAGCTTCAGGAGGCGACATGGAACAGCAACGGAAGCAACCCGGCCAGCAGCAGCAACAGCAGGCCGTGCCGCCCGTGGACGCGGGCGGTTCGTCGGTCGCGGGCGAGGAAGATCCGGGCGCGGCGATCGAGCCCACCACGCCGAGGCCCGGCGACGAGGCGCGCCCCGGCACGCCGGGAACCGGTGAAGGGATCTGCCGCCGCTGCGGCGGCAGCGGAAGCATCTCCGGCGGCGAGCCTTGCCCCGACTGCGGCGGCACCGGGCACGTGACGGTCGGCATCGGCGGCGCCTGAACGGGGCGGCGGAGGCTGGCATGGAGCTTGCCACTTTCTCCCGGATCGGACGGCCGGCATCGTGCCGCCGCCGAAACCGTGGAGGTGGAATGACAAGCCCGGCCAGCAACGCGGCACCGGTCGAACAGGGAGCGATCCACAAGGCGTCGTACGACTTCGACTACCTGGGCTGGAAGGTCAAGGTGGAGCTGGACGGTGCCAATGCCGAAGGCATCGTCTCCGGGCATGCGGACCTCTACGAACAGTCGGTCTTCGTGTGCCGGGTCATGCTGTCGGCACGCCACCGCAACGGCAGCAGCGCGATGCAGGCGCTGGCCCGCAAGGCGCGTGATCTGATCGACGAGCGGCAGCTGCAAGGCAACGACTGATCGCGCTGCAGGGGCGCAGTCGGCTTGCGTGTAAATCCTGCAGTACAACTTTCCAGGAAAGCGATGGTCAGGGGCAATTCGAAGACACGGCTGAAGGGGCTGCTCATGGTCGGATTCGGCGCCATGGGCCAGGCGGTTCTTCCCCTGCTGCTGCGGCACTTCGAGCTCGATCCGTCGGACGTGAAGATCGTCAAGACCCGGGAGGACGAGAGCGGCGTCGCCGCCGAGTACGGCGTGGAAGTGATCGCCGCGAAGCTGGAAGAAGGCAACCATGCCGCCGTGCTCGAGCCGCTGTTGATCAAGGGCGGCTTTCTGCTCAATCTCTCGGTCGACGTCTCGAGTCTCGCGCTGATCAGGCTGTGCCGGCAGCACGGCGTCCTCTACCTCGACACCTGCAACGAGCCCTGGGGCGGGCGCTACGACGACCCGTCCCTGCCGCTGTCCCGGCGCTCCAACTACAGCCTGCGCGAGGAACTGCTGGCCTACAGGATGGACAAGCGCAACGGGCCCACGGCGGTGGTGACGCAAGGCGCCAATCCGGGACTGGCCTCGGCGCTGGTGAAGCAGGCCCTGCTCAACATGGCCGCGGACCACCAGATGCAGCTCGACGAGATGCCGGCGAGCTACGAGGAATGGGCGGCGCTGGCGCAGAAGCTGGGGATCAAGGTCATCCACGTCGCCGAGCGCGACACGCAGATGCCGAAGGAACGCAAGCAGCGCGACGAATTCGTCAACACCTGGTCCGTCGAGGGCTTCGTCGACGAAGGCCTGCAGCCTGCCGAGCTGGGCTGGGGCACGCATGAGCGGCACTGGCCCGCGGATGCCGAACGGCACGGCTTCGGCAGCGACGCCGCCATCTACCTTCGCCGTCCGGGGCTCGCGACCCGGGTGCGCAGCTGGACGCCGCTGGAAGGCCCCTACCATGGCTTCCTGGTGACGCATGCCGAGTCGATCTCGATCGCGGACCACCTGAGCCTGCGCAAGGACGGGGAGGTCGTCTACCGCCCCACGGTGCACTACGCCTACCACCCCTGCGACGACGCCGTGCTCTCGCTGCACGAGATGTCGGGAAAGAACTGGCAGCTGCAGCACCGGCACCGCATCGTGCGCGACGAGATCACCTCGGGCATGGACGAGCTGGGCGTGCTGCTGATGGGGCATCCGCGCGGCGTGTACTGGTTCGGCTCGCGGCTCACCATCGAGCAGGCACGCGCGCTCGCACCCTTCAACAACGCCACCAGCCTGCAGGTGGTGGCGGGCATCCTGGGCGGCATGGCGTGGGCGCTGCGCCACCCGGATGCAGGCCTGGTCGAGCCCGACGAGCTCGATCACCGCACGGTGCTGGAAACGGCGCTGCCCTATCTCGGGGAGGTGGTGGGCGTCTGGGGCGACTGGACGCCGCTGAGGGACCGCAGCCCGCTTTTCGACGAGGAGAAGGACCTCGACGACCCCTGGCAGTTCCTCAACTTCCGGGTGAGCTGAATTGCTGTTGCGCAAGGAACTCGGCGTCGTCGAGAACTCCTACTACGAGGCGAGCGTGGCGCGCCCGGCGCCGGCGGAGCCGCTGTCGAAGGCCGCATCGGCGGACGTGTGCGTGGTGGGCGGCGGCTACGCGGGCGTGTCGGCGGCGCTGGAGCTGGCGGCGCGCGGCTACGCGGTGACGCTGCTGGAAGCGCAGCGCATCGGATGGGGCGCTTCCGGCCGCAATGGCGGGCAGGTGATCGTCGGATTCGGCTCGGACGGCGAGGCCGCGATCGAGAAGCAGTTCTCGCGCGAAGATGCGCGGCGCGCCTGGGAGGTCTCGGTCGAGGGCCTGCGCCTGCTGCGCGAGCGCATCGCCGGCCACCACATCGACTGCGACTGGCAGGACGGCTTTCTGAGCCTGTCGGTCAAGCCGGCGAAGTCGCGCGCCTTGCGTGCATGGATGGACCACGTCATGCAGGTCTACGGCTATCCGCTCCAATGGATCGAGGGCAGCGACATCGGATGCTGGCTGTCCAGCAGACGCTTCGACTCGGGCGCGTTCGACGCCGGCTCCGGCCACCTCCATCCCTTGAAGTACTGCCTGGGACTGGCCGCCGCAGCACGCGCCGCGGGCGTCCGCATGCATGAGAACTCGGCCGTGCAGGTGATCGAGCGCGGCAGCCGGCCGGTGGTGCGCACCGCACAGGGCGAAGTGCATTGCGACTTCGTGCTGCTGGCCGGCAACGTGTACCTCGCGGAGTACGGCGACGACGTCGCGCCCGAGGTGTCGTCGCGCATCATGCCGGTGGGCACCTACATGATCGCCACCGAGCCGATGGGCCGCAGCCGCGCCGATGCGCTCATCCAGAGCCGGGCCGCTGCGTCCGACACCAACTTCGTGCTCGACTACTTCCGCCTGAGCGCCGACGACCGGCTGCTCTTCGGCTCCGGCGACAGCTACAGCGCGAAGACGCCGCGCAACCTGATCGACAAGATACGCGGCAGCATGCTCGGCGTGTTCCCGCAGCTCGCGGACCTGAAGATCGAGCATGCGTGGGGCGGCTTCGTCGACATCACGATGAACAAGGCGCCGGACTTCGGCCGGCTGCATCCCAACATCTACTACCTGCAGGGCTTCTCGGGCCATGGCGTGGCGATGGCCGGCATGGCCGGCAAGCTGGCCGCCGAGGCGATCGCGGGGCAGGTGGAGCGCTTCGATCTGTTCGCGCGGCTGCGGCATCGCGCCTTCCCCGGAGGGGCCATGCTGCGAACGCCGGCGCTGGTGCTGGGCATGCTCTATTACCGGCTGCGCGATGCGATGTAGCGTCGCTGCGATGCAGCTTTGGACTACAGGCAGAGGGGACCGATGCCGGGTCCGCGGGGGCGCGCCAATGCCGAACATCAAGGCGACGTGACCCAGCGGGAGTCCCCCATGACCCAGTCCTTGAGTTCCTGTTTTCGCCGAAGCGCCAACCTCCACTGGGGCCTCTGGGCCCTGGCGGCAGCGATCGGTCCGGCCATCGCCCAGCCGACCGGCAACCCGAAAGGAACCGCACCCCCGGCCGTGGAAGGCAACAGCGCCAAGCCGCCCGCCACGCGCAAGCGCGACGCGGGCCAGGGTGAAGAGCGGCGCGCGGAAGGCGCTTCCAGTTCCGCGCCCAAGGCCGTGCGAGAGGGTCACCTGCGCACGCCCGGAATGGGGACGGCCGGCGGGCTGACGGGTCGGCATCCGGGCGGCGACGGCTCGACCAACCGCACGACGGAGACCGACCAGGCGCCGCCCGTGAAGAAGCGCTGAATGAGCCGCACCAGGCCCGCACCGGCGGAGCGGGCGCGCCGCTTGCCGGTGGAGCGAGGCTGGGCGGCGTTCACTTTCGACGCTGAGCCCTTGCCAGACCCCAGAGCCCCTTCACTTCTTCCGGAGACACCCCATGCAACGCTCCATCAAACCTGGACAAGAGCCCATCGAGCAACCGCCGTCGAGCGAGGTACCGCCGCTCGAGGCGGAAGTCAGGGCCGCCGACATTGCCACGGACGACGCAGGCGTCGGCAGCGAGGAGGCCGCGCAGCCGGATGCCTCGCGCGAGGCCCGCATCCGGGAAGCGGCTTATGCCGCCTATCTGCGCCGCGGCGGTCAAGCGGGTCACGAAGAAGAGGACTGGCTCGAAGCCGAGCGATCGATCGATGCAGAAGAGGACAGCAGCGGCAGGCACTGACGAATTGCGGAATCAACCGAGGGCGGTGTCCAGCACCATCATGACGACGAAGCCCAGGATGAGTCCGCCGGTGGCGAAGGCCTCGTGCCCCTGCCGGTGCGATTCGGGAATGACCTCGTGGCTGATCACGAACAGCATCGCGCCCGCCGCCATGGCCAGTCCCCAGGGCAGCATGCCGGCCGAGACGCTGATGAGCACGGCCCCGAACACCGCCGCGATCGGCTCCACCAGGCCGGACACGATGCCCAGCGCCGCCGAGCCGAGCCGCCCGTAGCCGACGCCGCGCAGCGCCAGGGCCACGACCATGCCTTCGGGCACGTCCTGGATCGAGATGCCGGTGGTGAGGGCGGCGGCGCCGACCGGATCGGTGCCGGCGAAGGCGACGCCGATGGCGAGCCCTTCGGGCAGGTTGTGCAGCACGATCGCCAGCACGAACAGCCAGACGCGCCGCAAGGTGCGCGCCTGCGGGCCTTCGAGCCCCTTCACGAAATGCTCATGCGGTACCGCGCGGTCGATGGCCAGCAGCAGCAGCGCCCCCAGCACGATGCCGGCGCCGACGATGCCCCCGGCGCCCCACGCACTGGCCCCCTGCGCCTTGGCCGCTGCCAGGCCGGGGATCACCAGCGAGAAGGAGCTTGCCGCGAGCATCACGCCGGCGCCGAAGCCGAGCATGGTGTCGTAGCTGCGCTGCGAGAACTGCTGCGAGAGCAGCACCGGCAAGGTGCCGAGCGCCGTGGCCAGCGCAGCGATCATTCCGCCGACGAGCGCGCCCTGGATGCGCACGTCGCCACGCGCCAGGCCCTCGAAGGCCTGGTGGGCGAGGATGACCAGGCCCGCCAGGACGATGGCGATGCCCAGCCAGCGCCGCACGGACTGCCGGCCGCGCGGGCGCACGCGCAGCGATGCGCCGCCCGATGGCGACCACGGGTCCACGGTCCTCACCGGTGGAAGGTCGTGATGCGCGGCAGGTGGCGCCGCGCGCGTCCGGAACGGCTGGCCCACAAGAGGCCCAGGGCCGCCAGCCCGGCGATCGAGAGTGCCGCCGTGTTGCCCGAAACCGCGCGGCCCATGTCGAGCGCGATCTCGCCGCTGCGCGGCGCGACGAGCTGCACGCGGCGCTTGGTCATGCGCGCGCCCAGCTCGCCGAGGCTGTCGCCCAGCAGGCGCTCGGCCGCGGGAAGGACGACGGTTTCCTCGTCGGCCACGTGATGCAGCACCTCGCGCATCAGCGCCATCACGGTCTCGTCGTAGTCGATGGCCTCCGGCTCCATCCGGCGCAGCAGCCCGATGAGCCGCTTCATCTCCTGGTGTTCCGCCATGCTCGCGCGGACCAGCTCATCCTCGGTCACCTCGCGCAACGCGGGGTAGAAGATCTCTTCCTCCAGAGCGGCATGAACCTCCAGCGCGGTGCAGATGGTGGAGGCCAGGCCCTTCCTCACGCGGGGCGAAGCACTGGCCTTGTACTGATGGAAGGTGGACATCACGTGCGTGTGGTCCAGGCGAATCATGTTCGTCGCGGTCGGCAACAAACGAGAAACCAGGGGGTTCATGGCGTCCTCCGTTGCTTGCACAAAAAAAGGCGGTGGCCGGGCCACCGCCAACCCACGTCGAGGAGGGTCAGGCGGCCGCTCCGGTGAGCTCGCCCATCAGCTCTTCCTTGCGCGTCTCGAGCTGCTCGCGCAGGGCGACCAGGTCGAGCCCACGGGCCGCGCGCGCCTTGACGAAGATCTCGTTGCGCTCTTCCTTCACATGGTGGTCGACGTACTCGCCGAGGACCGTGACCTTGGCGTCGAACTTGTCGTCCGCGTCGGTCGCCTCCTGGATCTGCGCGATCAGGTCCTTGGCGCTCGCATGCTCGACCTCGGCTTCGTCGAGCAGGTCGGTGTCCTTGATGGCCTGGCGAAGGGCCGGGTAGAAGATTTCTTCCTCGATCTGCGCATGCACGGTCAGCTCCATGCAGATCTGGTTGGCGAGGTCGCGCTTCTTCTGGGACGCGCCGGCCGCCTTCGAACCGGCGAGCGTCTCGTACTCCTTGAACATCTTCTTGACGTTGCGGTGGTCGGTGTCGAGCAGGCTGCAGGCATCGGGTTCCGAGCGTTTGGTGGTGGTGGGCATCGTGGGCTCCAAGGGTTGGGTGGTTGCGGGGAAGCACAGCTTGTGATGACGTGATCGGCACTCGCGTAGGAGCGCGCCGCGGGAGAAATATCGACAAAGCGGAAGGGGTTGGAACGAATGGCTTCGACGCCAGCTCAGCCGTAGCGCGAGGCGCCGGTCCGCGGACCCTCTGTCGTCCTACTTGCTGCCCCGGGGCTGCTCATGTCAGATCGCGGCTCGCACTCAAGGAGACCGTCATGCCCATTCCGGAACGCCGGCTGCAACGCACGCTGCGCACCGTCTTCGGACTGCAGGCATTGCGCCCGGGGCAGCGGCAGGTCATCGAGCGCGTGCTCGGCGCACGCTCCACCCTCGCCGTCATGCCCACCGGCGCGGGCAAGTCGCTGTGCTACCAGCTCCCGGCCCTGCTGCTCGAAGGCTGCACGGTGGTGGTCTCGCCATTGATCGCGCTCATGAAGGACCAGTGCGAGAAGCTGCAGTCGCTGGGCGTTGCGGCGGTGCAGTTCAACAGCCACGTGGAAGCGGACGAGATCCGCTCCGGCGAGGAGGCCGTTCGCGACGGCTCGGCGCGCCTCGTGTTCGCCACGCCGGAGCGGCTCGCCGAGGCCGGCTTCGCGGCACTGCTGCGAGGGCGCGAGATCTCGCTGCTGGTGGTGGACGAGGCGCATTGCATCTCGCAGTGGGGGCACGATTTCCGGCCGGCCTTCCTGGGCATCGGCGCCGTCGCCAAGGAGATCGGCGATCCGCCGGTGCTGGCGCTCACGGCGACGGCGAACAGCGAGGTGGCGGCCGACATCATGGAGAAGCTGGGCATCCCCGCGTCCGGCTGGATCGATACGGGGACCTACCGGCCCAACCTGCACTTCGCGGTGGAACAGCATGCCCGCGAGGACGAACGGCTGCGCCGAACGCTCGCGCTGGTCGGCGGGACGAAGGGCAGCGGCATCGTCTACACCGCGACGGTGAAGGCGGCGGAAGCGGTGTACGAGGCGCTGCGCTCGGAAGGCGAATCGGTCGGGCTGTACCACGGCCGGCGCAGCGCGGCGGAGCGGCGCGAGGCGCAAGACGCCTTCATGGCGGATCGCCTGCGCGTGATGGTGGCGACCAATGCGTTCGGCATGGGGATCGACAAGGCCGACATCCGATTCGTCCTGCACTACCAGATGCCCTCGGGCCTGGACGCCTACTACCAGGAGGCGGGGCGCGCCGGGCGCGACGGCGCGCCTTCGGCCTGCACGCTGCTGTTCCTGCGTCGCGATCGGGCGCTGCAGCAGTTTTTTTTGACGGGGCGTTATCCCACGCAAGAGGAGCTCGACGCGCTCCTGCGGTCGCTGGAACGCAGTCCGCAGAACGCAAGCGGAGAGACGCTCGCGCAGCTGAAGGACGGCACCGGCCTGCCGCAGAACAAACTGAAGGCGGCCGTCGGCCTGCTGCGCAACCGGCGCATCGTGGGCGTGGATCGCGAAGGCCGCGTGCGCCTGCTGCGCGCCGATCTGGCCGCGACCGAAATCCATGAACTCCTGGACGCCTACCGCCGCAAGCGCGAGCAGGACCACGCGACGCTGGAGCGCATGGTGTTCTACGCCCAGAGCGGGCAATGCCGCTGGCAGGTGCTGCTGGCCTATCTGGAGGAGGAGGCACCGCCGGAGCGCTGCGGCCACTGCGACAACTGCCGCCGCATCGCCAGGCACGAGGCGGCCATGGCCGCGGCGGGCGCGGCGGAGAGCGGGGCACCGAAGCTGCGGCATCCCGCACGGCCGCGGCTGCCGGCGCCG
>DATFFA010000042.1:0-12302 GCA_035250605.1 Variovorax sp.
GGCAACCCACTCACCTCGAACACCCCACCATCCTGCGCCCGCTCTCCCGCAAGGTGCGTGCTCCTGGAGATCGACGTGACAAACGCCACGTCAAGCCGTGGGCCGCCGAAGCACAGGCTGGTCGGGTAGGTGGCCGGCAGCTCGACCAGGCGGTCCAGCCGGCCGTCGGGCGTGAATCGGGCCATCTTCCCGATGCGTGGCAGCACCGTCCAGACGAAGCCTTCGGCGTCCACGGTCGCGCCGTCGGGGCCGGAGCCGAACTCTTCCGTCTGCACGAAGACGCGCCGGCTGGAAAGCGGCGCGTCGGGCGCGTAGTCGTAGGCCCAGATCGTGCGCACCGTGCTGTCGGCCACATGCAGCGTGCGGCCATCCAGGCTGAAGCAGGGGCCGTTGGTGAGGCCGATGCCGTCGGCGATCTTCTCCACCGAGCGGTCCGGCCGCAGCCGGTACAGGCCGCCGAGGATGGCGTCGCCCGGCTGGCGGTTGATGTGCATGGTGCCGGCGATGAAGTTGCCCCAGGGATCGCACTTGCCGTCGTTGAGGCGCACGTCCGGATGGTCGACGTCGATGCTCGCAAGCAACTCCAGCTCGCGCGTCGCGAAGTCGTAGCGGGCAAAACTGTTCTTCAGCGCCGCAACCACGGCGCCGCTCTCGCAGGGCGCGATCGAGCCGACCGGCGCGGGGAGGCTGTGCTGCTCGATCGCCCCGGTGGCGGGACGCATGCGCCGCAGCATGCCCGCCAGCGAGTCGATCCAGCAAAGGACCTCCGCCGGCGCATCCCAGCAAGGGCTCTCGCCCAGCAGGTCTTTCGTGTCTCCAAGTCTTCGAATCTCGACGGTCATGATGATGTCCCGGTGTTCGCGCGTTGCGCCGCAGTGTGGCAACGATCCGGCGCCCGCAGCGCCGCGCCTTGCAAACCAGCTTTGCAGTTGCCGGTCTCGCGCCGCCGCCCCGGCCTCCTAGAGTCCCGCGGATGAACGAACGAGCTGCACCTCCCCCGCCGCCCCTGCAGGGCATCCGCGTCGTCGAACTCGGCAACTACATCGCAGGCCCCGGCACCGCGATGACGCTCGGCGACCTCGGCGCCGAAGTGGTGAAGATCGAGTCGATGGAAGGCGACATGGCGCGCCACACCGGCCACTTCGGCCACGCCATGCTGCGGGCCTACAACCGCAGCAAGAAGTCGATCGCCCTCGACCTGCGACAGCCGCGCGGCAAGGAGGTCGCGCGGCGCCTGATCGCGGGCGCCGACGTGCTGGTGCAAAACCTGCGGCCGGGCGCCGCCGAGGCGCTGGGCCTGGGCGCCGAAGCCCTGCGCGCGCAGCAGCCGGGCCTGATCCACGTGTCGATCGCCGGCTTCCCGGCAGAGGCGCCTTCGCGGGACCGGCCCGGCTACGACATCGCGGCGCAGGCGGAGAGCGGGATGATGTCGGTCACGGGGGAGCCCGGGGGGCTGCCGCAGAAGGTGGGCGCCACCATCATCGATGCGGCGACCGTTCAGGTGGCGGCGCAGGCGACCCTTGCCGCGCTGTTCCGCCGCGAGCGCACGGGCCTCGGCGAGACCATCCGCGTCTCGCTGCTGGAGGTGGCGCTGAACCTGCAGCTGCCCAACTGGAGCGACTACCTGGTGCGCGGCGTGGAGCCCACCCGCAGCGGCGACGGCCAGCCGATGAACGCCCCGGCGGCCGACATCTTCCGCACGCGCGACGGGATGGTGGTGATCTCGGCCTACGTGCAATCGCACTGGGTGCGGCTGTGCGAGGCGATCGGCTGCCCCGCGCTGGCGTCGGATGCGCGCTTCCTCACCAACGAACTGCGGGTGACCCACCGTCCGGCGATGAAGGAGGCGGTGAGCGCGCGCCTGTCGCACTGCAGCACGAAGGAGTGCGTCGACCTGCTCACGCGCAACAACATCGTGGTGGGTGTGGTGCGCAGCTACAGCGAGGCACTGGCGGGCGAGGACTTCCGTTCGAGCCGCATGGTCATCGAGGTGGCGCCGAACGGCGAGCGGCCGGGCTATGCCAGCTTCGGACTGCCCTACGAGCTGTGCGACACGCCGCGCCGGCCGACCCAGGCCGCGCCGGCGCACGGGGCGCATACGGAGGAGGTGCTGCGCGAGGCGGGCTTCGGGGCCGAGGAGATCGCGGCGCTGCATGCGTCGGGGGTGGTCAAGGCAGCGCCCGCGGGTGTTCCCAGGTGAAGGCGCATGCGTCCGGCCCGCGTGCACGGCATACAAAGCAGCTTTTCATTCCTTGCACGCCGGCCCACCCTGCCCCGCCCTAGACTGGCCCGGCGCGGCGGTCCCGGTCGGACATGCCGCCATGTCACAGGCCCCATGAGAGTCAATCAGGAGACAAAAGTGAGCTACAGGAAATTCATCTCCGGCGTGCTGTTCGGACTGTTCGCGTCGCTGGGCCCGGCCCAGGCGCAGCAGCCCATCCGCATCGTCGTCCCCTTCGCCGCGGGCGGCGGCACCGACCAGTACGTGCGCCTCCTCGCGGCCGAACTCACCAAGCGCGGCACGCAGGTCATCGTGGACAACAAGCCCGGTGCCAGCGGCATCGTCGCCGCGGACTACGTGGCGCGGGCCCGCGCGGACGGCAACACCGTGCTGGTGTCGTCCCTGGGCACGCTGGCCAACAACACCATCCTGTACGAGAAGCTGCCCTACGACCCCAAGAAGGATTTCGCGCCGGTCTCGCAGATCGCCTACCAGCCCGCGATCATCGTCGGGCGGGCCGACCTGCCCTACAAGAACATCCGCGAGATGGTGGCCTATGCCAAGGCCAACCCCGGCAAGATCAACCGGGGTTCGCCGGGCGCGGCCATCCTGACCAACCTCGCACCCCTGAGCTTCGAGAAGAACAACGGCTTCAGCACGACCCACATCCCCTTCAACGGCGATGCCCCCGCGGTGCAGGCGCTGCTGAGCGGCGAGATCGACATCCATGGCACCTCCATCACGGGCTCGCTGCCCCATGTGCGCAGCGGCAAGCTCCGGGTCCTGGGCGTGATGGACAGCAAGAGGATGCCCCAGGTGCCCGACGCGCCGACCTTCAAGGAACTGGGCTACGACCTCGAGGCCACCCTGTGGTATTCGCTCTCGGTGCCAGCGGCCACCCCGAAGGATGCGGTCGAACGCCTGAACCGTGCCGTCAACCAGGTGATTGCCGATCCGGAGTTCGTCGAGCGCGCCCGGGCCGTGGGCATGGAGCCGCGCGGCGGCAGCCCGGAGGATCTCGCGAAGTTCGTCGACACCGAGTTCAATCGCTGGGTGCCGCTCCTGCAGAGCCTGAACCTGCCCAAGCAGGCGCACTGAGGAGACGCCCGCCGCGGTCGGGTAGTCTCGCCCCCATCGACATGGCAATGGAGGTGGTGGACATGTACCTGGAACAAGGCGGCGAGGGCCCGGACCTGCTGCTCATGCTGCATGGGATGGGCGCAACGGGGGCCGTGTGGTCGCCCCTCTGCAGAGAGGCCGGCAATCGCTGGGCCGGCCGGTGGATCGCGCTGGACTTGCCCGGCCATGGGCAATCCGATCGCCAGGACGCCTACGCGATCGGCCAGACTGCCGCGGCGGTGGCACGCGCCGTCCTGCCGCAGGTCGATCCCGCGGGCCGGCTGGTGGTGCTCGGACATTCGCTGGGCGGCGTGATCGGTCTTGCCCTGGCCACCGGCTGGTTCGGCGTCACGCCGCAGCACGTCTTCGGGGCCGGCATCAAGATCGCGTGGAACGACGACGAGCTCCGCCGCATGGAGAGCCTGGCCTCCCAGCCCGCCAGGAACTTCTCCACGGAAGAAGAAGCGTGGGAGCGGTACCTGAAGGTCTCGGGCCTCGCGGGGATCGCCGACGCAGCAGCCCCCGTGGCCGCGCGGGGCATCCAGCGCAGCGCCGAAGGATGGCGTCTCGCGATGGACCCTCGCGCCCATGCCGTCGGCAAGCCGCCCATGTCGGAGCTGATGGCGCTGGCTCGCTGCCCGGTCCATCTGGGCCGCGGGCACGACGACGCGCTGGTCACGATGGCGCAGATGCGCGCGCTCGACCCCGAGGCCTCGGACCTGGGGCCGCATGGCCACAACGTGATGGTGGAGGCGCCCGCGCGGGTGTGGGACTGGGTCGCCTCGTTCACGTGAAGCCGGTGCGATCCTGAAGGAAATGGGCTATAGCGATGCCGACGTCGAAGGCCTACGATCCCGAAACGTCGTGGCATGAATCGCCGGTTTCGCGGACAGGCTTGCAGGACTGAAGGAGACAACATGATTTCGAGACAGAACTTCTCGCGCCGCTCGGTGCTGGCGGGCTCGGCGGCCGCCGCTGTGGCGATGGGTGCGTGGCCTCTTGCCGTGCGAGCCCAGTCCGGCACGGTGCGCTTCATCCTGCCCAACGCCACCGGATCGGGCGTGGACACGATCACGCGGGCGGCGCAACCCGCGCTCTCCAAGGCCTTCAACGCCTCGGTGGTCGTCGACAACCAGCCCGGCGCGGGCGGCGTGGTCGGGCTTCAGGCGCTCGCGCGCTCCGCACCCGACGGGAACACGCTGTCGATCGTGTCGAACAACGTCGTGATCTTGCCCAGCGTGCTCAAGTCGCTCCCCTTCGACATGCCGGGCGACTTCACGCCCATTGCCGTGGTCGGCGCCACGCCCATGGTGCTGGTGGTCAACCCGTCCAGGGTGCAGGCGACCCACAGCAAGGAGTTCATTGCGCTGCTCAAGAGCAAGCCGGGTGCGCTCAACTTCGCCTCGGGAGGCAACGGCACCATCCTGCACCTCGCGACCGAGCTGTTCCTGGAGCAGGCCGGCGTGAGCGCCAAGCACATCCCCTACAAGGGCGTGGGCCCGATGGTGACCGACCTCATCGGCGGACAGGTCGAGTTCGGCACCGCCGCCCTGCCCAGCGTCCAGTCGCACATCAAGAGCGGCGCGCTGCGAGCGATCGGCGTTCTCACGGCACAGCGCACCCCGGCCGCACCGGAGATCCCCACCTTCGCCGAGCAGGGGCTGCCGAATTTCGTGGTGGACGCCTGGTTCGCCGTCATCGGCCCCAAGGGCCTGAGTCCCGCCCACGTGAAGAAGGCGCACGATGCGGTGGTCACCGCTTTCGACGATCCCGCCGTGCGGGAGGCGATGACCAAGCAGGGCAACACGATCTCCATCGGCACACCCGAGCAGGCGCAGGCGACATTCCGCAGCGAGCTGACGAAGTACGCGGCGCTGGTCAAGAAGGCGGGCATCGAGCCGCAGTGACGCCCGTCGCGGCGACGGAGAGGGGATCGATCACCTGACGCGCGCATTGGCCGATCTCTCCAGGTGCGCGAGCAGCAGCTTCGCCGCCGGCGACAGCTTCTCCGCATCGCGAAAGCACAGTGCGAACCTGCGCCTGGCCCAGGCGTCGGACAGCTGAACCACCTTCACGCCGAAGCTCTCCGCGACTGGCTCTGCAACCTCCCGCGGCACCACGGCGATGCCGAGGTTCGCGCGCACGCAGCGCAGCGATGCGTCGAAGGTGCTGACCACCGCGCGATAGCTGATCGGCCGGCCGATGATCGCCGCCGCGCGTGCCAGCATCGTGTGCACCGCGGTGGACGCGGGCAGGCCCACGTGGTCGAACTCCAGCGTTTGCTCGAAGGAGCAGCGTCTGCGCCGCGCGATCGGATGCGAAGGATGCGCCACGATCGCGAGGTGATCGTGGCGGTAGCCGCGCGTCTGCAGCCCCTCCAGGTCGGCGGCATCCCAGCACACGCCGACGGGCGCCACGCCTTCGCGCAATGCGCGCACCAGGTCGCGGCTGATCGCTTCCTCGATGTCGATGCGGATGTCCCGGTGCGCGGGCACCTGCAGGAAGTTCGCGATGTCGTCCGGCAGGAACTCCGCGATGGAGGACACCGTCGCCAGCACCCGGACCTGGCCCTGGATGCCCTTGCCATAGGCCGCCATGTCGCGCGCCACGCGATCCGCGCCGGCCAGGATCGCGCGTGCGTGCTCCAGGAGGATTTCGCCGGCGGCCGTGGGGATCACGCCGCGCCGGCGCCGTTCGAGCAGCACGTTGCCGACCGAATCCTCCAGCTGCAGCAGCCGCTTGCTGATCGCGGACGCCACGATGTTGTGGATCTCGGCGGCGCGCGCGATGTTGCGGGTCTCGCACACCGTCAGGAACAGCCGCAGGGTGGTCAGGTCGAGATCGCGCATGGATGCCCTTTGACTTTGACGTTCCGACACGGAACGTCCAACGTTCCAATCTACCGCTTTTCTAACTAACTGGGAATCTCTAAAGTCTCCCCCATGGCGCCGCGCCGTGCGCCACACCCAGGAGACAAGCCGATGATTTCTTCCAGCAGCCGACTGCCGCGCAGCGCTGTCATTCGCGAAGTGGGCCTGCGCGATGGCCTGCAAAGCATCGCGACCATTCTTCCGAGTGCGCAGAAGCGTGAATGGATTCGCGCCGCCTACGACGCCGGACAGCGCGAGATCGAAGTCGGCTCCTTCGTCCCGGCGCGCCTCCTGCCGCAGCTGGCCGACACGGCCGAGCTCGTGGCCTTTGCGAAAACGTTGCCCGGTCTCTTCGTGTCGGTGCTGGTTCCCAATCTGCGCGGCGCCGAGAACGCCATCGCGGCCGAGGCCGACCTGATGATCGTGCCGCTGTCGGCGAGCCAGGCGCACAGCCTGGCCAACCTGCGCAAGACGCCCGACGACGTCGTGGCCGAACTGGGCAAGATCCGCGCCGCGCGCGACGCCGCCGGTTCGAAGACGCTGATCGAGGGCGGTGTCGGCACCGCCTTCGGCTGCACGATCCAGGGCCGGGTGGAGAAGAGCGAAGTGCTGCGCCTCATGCAGGCCTTGCTCGACGCCGGCGCCGACCGCGTGAGCATCGCCGACACGGTCGGCTATGCCGATCCGGGCATGGTGCGCGACCTGTTCGAGGACGCCGTGAAGATCGCCGGCGACCGCTTCTGGTGCGGCCACTTCCACGACACGCGCGGACTCGGCCTGGCCAACGTCTATGCCGCGCTCGAGGTCGGCGTGGCCCGGTTCGACGCCTGCCTGGCCGGCATCGGCGGCTGCCCGCACGCGCCCGGCGCGAGCGGCAACGTCTCGACCGAAGACCTCGCCTACATGCTCGGCAGCATGGGCATTGCCACCGGCATCGACATCGAGCAACTGCTGGACCTGCGCGCCCGGGTGGCGCAATGGCTCGCCGGCGAAACGCTGCACGGCTCCCTGTGGCAGGCCGGCCTGCCCAAGACCTTCGGCCTTGCCGCGCAGGCCGCGGCAGCTTGATCCACTCTGAAACAACCACCGCATGACAACCACCGCCCAATCCCTCCCCCTCGCCGGCATCCGCGTCCTCGAGTTCACCCACATGGTCATGGGGCCGACCTGCGGCATGATCCTGGCCGATCTCGGCGCCGAGGTGATAAAGGTCGAGCCGCCCGGTGGCGACAAGACGCGCAAGCTGCCCGGCCTGGGCATCGGCTTCTTCCGCGCCTTCAACCGCAACAAGAAGAGCGTGGTCATCGACATCGGCACCGACGAGGGCCGTGCCACGGCTGCGGAACTGGCCGGCGAATGCGACGTGGTGCTGGAGAACTTCCGCCCGGGCCTGATGGCCGGCTTCGGACTCGACTACGAGACGCTGTCGAAGAAGTATCCGAAGCTCATCTACGTCACGCACAAGGGCTTTCTGCCCGGCCCCTACGAGAGACGGCTCGCGCTCGACGAAGTGGTGCAGATGATGGGCGGACTCTCCTACATGACCGGCCCCGAGGGCCGGCCGCTGCGCGCGGGCACCTCGGTCAACGACATCATGGGCGGCATGTTCGGCGCCATCGGCGTGCTGGCCGCGCTGCGCGAGCGCGAGCGCACCGGCAAGGGGCAGGAGGTGCAGAGCGCGCTGTTCGAGAACTGCGTGTTCCTGTCGTCCCAGCACATGCAGCAGTTCGCCATGACGGGCGAGGCGCCGCCGCCGATGCCCTCGCGCGTGTCCGCCTGGAGCGTGTACGACGTGTTCACGCTGGCGGACGGCGAGCAGCTCTTCATCGGCGCGGTGAGCGACAAGCAGTTCCTCACGCTGTGCCGGGTGATCGAGGCGCCCGAGCTCGCCGCCGATCCGGCGCTGGCCACCAACGCGCTGCGCGTCGCCGTGCGCCCGGCCCTGCTGCAGCGGCTGGGCGACCACCTCCGGCACCACCGCGTCGAGGAGCTGTCGCCCAAGCTCGAGGCCGCGGGCATCCCCTATGCACCCATCATGCGGCCCGACCAGCTCATGAGCGACCCGCACCTGAAGGCCAGCGGCGGCCTCGTGCCGATGGAAACCGACGACGGCAGCATGACCGACGTGGTGCTGCTTCCCCTGCTGATGGGCGGGCGCCGCCCCGGTGTGCGCAGTGCCCTGCCGCGCGTGGGCCAGCACACCGAGGAGGTGCTCTCGGGCCTCAAGCGCCACGTTCCCGCCTGACGTCCGCAACCCGCAACCGCAATTCAAGGAGACCAACGAGATGACCCACGCCATCCAACGCCGCAGCTGCGCTGCATTCTTCATCGCCACGCTGGCCCTCTTCGCCGGCGGGGCCATGGCGCAAGCTTCGGACAAGCCGCTTCGCGTCGTCCTGCCGGTCGGCGCCGGCTCCGGCGTCGACACCATCATGCGGGCCGCCGCCCCCTCGCTGACCAAGGCGCTGGGCGGCCAGGCGGTGGTCATCGAGAACCTGCCCGGTGCCGGCGGCATCACGGGCGCATCGGTCATCGTCCGCGCGCCCGCGGACGGGCAGACGATCGGCGTGGTGTCGAACAACCACGTCGTGAACCCGAGCGTGTTCAAGAAGATGCCCTTCGACGCGGTCGAGGACATCACGCCCATCTCGGTGGTGGGCGCCACGCCCTTCGTGCTGGTGGTCAACCCCAAGGTGCCGGCGAAGAACGCGAAGGAACTGCAGGCGATGCTCAAGGCCAAGCCCGAGGCCTACAACTATGCGTCCTCCGGCAACGGCACCATCCTGCACCTGGCCGCCGCGATGTTTCTCGACGCGGCGGGGGCGGAGGCGCGCCACATCCCCTACAAGGGCGTCGGCCCGATGGTGGCCGACCTCATCGGCGGACAGGTGGAGATGGGCGTGCTCGCGGTGCCCGCCGTGCAGGGGCAGCTCAAGGCCGGATCGCTGCGGGCCATCGGCGTGATGGGCAAGACGCGCGTGCCCTCGCTGCCCGATGTGCCCACCCTGGCCGAGCAGGGTTTTCCCACGGTCGACATCGGCGGATGGTTCGCCGTGGTCGGCCCCGCCAAGCTGCCGCCCGCCGAGGTCAAGCGCCTGCATGGCGCGGTCGTGGCCGCCTTCGCCATGCCCGAGACCAAGGATGCGATGGCCAAGCAGGAGAACGTCATCAACCCGATGACGCCCGAGGCCTCGCTGCAGTTCTTCAAGACGGAACAGGAGCGCTATGCAGCCCTGGTCAAAAAGGCCAACATCACGGCTGACTGAGCCGCACCCAACCCCCAACCTTTACGGAGCGCCCATGACCGATCTGTTCGAAAACCCGATGGGACTGCAAGGCTTCGAATTCGTCGAATTCGCCTCGCCCACGCCCAACACGCTCGAACCCTTCTTCGAGCAGCTCGGCTTCACGCAGGTCGCCAAGCACCGCTCGAAGGATGTGGTGCTCTACCGCCAGGGCGACATCAACTTCATCGTCAACCGCGAACCGAACAGCCCTGCGGCCTACTTCGCCGCGGAGCACGGCCCCTCGGCCTGCGGCATGGCCTTTCGCGTGAAGGACTCGCACCAGGCCTACGCGCGGGCGCTCGAGCTGGGCGCCCAGCCGGTCGAGATCGCGACCGGGCCGATGGAGCTGCGCCTGCCCGCGATCAAGGGCATCGGCGGCGCGCCGCTCTACCTGATCGATCGCTTCGAGGACGGCAAGTCGATCTACGACATCGATTTCGAGTTCATCGAGGGGGTGGACCGGCATCCCCCAGGGCACGGCCTCAAGGTGATCGACCACCTGACGCACAACGTCTACCGGGGCCGCATGGGCTACTGGGCCCATTTCTACGAGAAGCTCTTCAACTTCCGCGAGATCCGCTATTTCGACATCCAGGGCGAGTACACCGGCCTGACCTCGAAGGCGCTGACGGCGCCGGACGGCAAGATCCGCATTCCGCTGAACGAGGAATCCTCCAAGGGCTCGGGCCAGATCGAGGAGTTCCTCATGAAGTTCAACGGCGAAGGCATCCAGCACATCGCACTGCTGAGCGACAACCTGATCGACACCATCGACCAGCTGGGGCTTGCCGGCGTGCCGCTGATGACCGCGCCCAACGACATCTACTACGAGATGCTGGAGACGCGGCTGCCCGGCCACGGCCAGCCCGTGCCCGAACTGCAGTCAAGGGGCATCCTGCTGGACGGCAGCACCGAGGGCGGACGGCCGCGCCTGCTGCTGCAGATCTTCTCGCAGACGGCGTTCGGAAGCCCGGTCTTCTTCGAGTTCATCCAGCGCAAGGGCGATGATGGTTTCGGCGAAGGCAACTTCAAGGCGCTGTTCCAGTCGATCGAGCGCGACCAGGTGCGCCGCGGCGTGCTGAAGACCGATGGACCGGACACGCCATGACTTGAATGCACGCCTCGCGCGATGCCCCCCGGAGCACCCAGGAGGCTCACTCCGCGATGCCGCAGCGAAAGGGTCTCACTCCACCAGAACATCGGCCCGCAGCAGCAGTTCCCGCCGCAGCGTCAGCCCGATCGCCTTGGCGGTCTTGAGGTTGATGACCAGTTCGAAGGTCGTGGGTTGCTCGACAGGCAAGTCCCGGGGGTTCGCACCTGCCAGTATCTTGCCGACGTAGCTCGCTGCCCGGTAGAACTGCTCCGCCAGGTTCGGGCCGTAGCTCATCAAGCCACCGGCCTGAACGGGTTCCCGGCTCGAGAACAGCGTGGGCAGGTGCTGCAATACGGCGAGCTCGGCGATCCGCCGCGCCTGCGAGAAAAACAAACCGTCACCCGGCACGATGAGCGCCTGGGCGGGGCCCTTTCTGAGCGCGCCGAAAGCAGCCTCGATCTCGCCGGCGCCCGCCACCTGCATGGGAAGCACCCGCACGGCCGTCCGCGCCGCAGTCTGGATGTTCTTCAAGTAGACAGCGTGGCCCGGATGACCCGGATTCACCAGCACGGCAACCGTCGACAGACTGGTGATCGCTTCGCGCAGAAACTCCAGGTACTTGTAGCTCAGGTCGGCTCCGACGCTCGACACGCCGGTCACATTGCCTCCCGGCCGCGGCAGGCTCTCGACGAAGCCGAAGACGAGCGGATCGCCGCTCGCTGCGAAGACGATGGGCAAGGTGGTGGTGGCCCGGCGAACGACCTGGATGGCGGCGGGCCCCGCGGCCACGATGACGTCCAGCTTCTGCTCCAGCAATTGCGCCGCGAGATCGGGAAGGCGCTCGTACGCGCTCTCTGCCCATCGGGCCTCGATGACGATGTCCCTGCCCTCCAGGTATCCAAGGTCGCGCAGCCCCGCCCGAAGGCGGTCGAGCCGGTCGCTCGCGATGCGCGCCGAACTGGTGTCCAGGTATCCGATGCGCAGCGGCTTCGGCGACGATCTTTGCGCGAGCGAAGCGTACGGGGCGCAGGCTGCACCCATCGCGAGGCTCAAGAGGAATCTTCTGAGGCTGTTCACGCCGTCTGCATCCTTGCTCTCCCGCCACGGGAGTGGGGCAAGTATGGTGCGTTGCCAGCCTGCGCGCCAGCGCGCGGCGCCGACCTGATCAGTCGAGGCGCAGCTGCGCCTTCTGGACGAGGCGCCCGATCCAACGTTGCGCCAGGTCCTGTGCCTCCGGTTCCTCGGGAGAAACGCCGGTCGCGACGAGGCGTTGCAGCCACGCCGACAACTCGGCGCGCTGGGGCCTCACTGCGTCGGTCCAAGCTTCGCGCTGCGTCCTGAGCCTGCGCTGCTCGTCGTCCCTGAGGTACTTCGAGCCGGCGACCATGCTTTCGAGCGCCAGGAGCCAGTCGTCCAATGCGATGTCCTCATGGTGCCGCAATGCGCGCACGGTCAACCCGGTGCGCCGGGCAAGTTCACCAATCTTCAAAAACATGCCTTCCCTCTCAAGTTGAAGGCATCCTAGACCGTGCCGTTACGAGAGAGTCAAGTTTTCAGCCGCGAGCACAGCGGCAAGGCGAGGGCCGGCAGCAGCGCCATCAGCAGGAAGCTGCCGGCTCCGAGGCGTGCATACAGGACGCCGGATGACAAGGTCAGCAGCGCTGTGAGCAGCGCCGGTCCGAGTGCATAGATGGCCTGACCCGTCGCGGCGA
>DATFFA010000043.1:0-49353 GCA_035250605.1 Variovorax sp.
GACGGCCATCAGCCTTTGCCGAGCGGAGGTCGGCCGAACAAAGCGGACGCATTGCTGATCGGGCCGAGTTCCGCCGCAGCCGCCAGCAGTGCGGACGCGAGCTGGTGTATGCGTTGCGCCGTCAGACGGGTACGCGGACCGGCAATGCTGATCACGCCGACGGCCCTGTGGCGGGACAGCACCGGCGCTGCCATTGCCGACATGCCCGGCGCAAAGACTTCATCGATCATCGCGTATCCCCTGACCCGTGCGGCATGGAGGACGCCGAGCAGCGCCTTCACTGTCGTCGGTGCCTTCGGTCCGTAGTCGCTCGGCTGACCGAAGCCCTGGCGCGAGACGAGCTCCAGCGCACGCTCGTCGCTCAGCGTCATGAGCCACGCATGGCCCGAGGCAGTACACGAAAGGCGCGCATCCATGCCCATGTCCGGGTCGTAGCGCAGGCCGGCCTGGCGAGCACCTTGCGCTCGGGCCACCCACGTGAGGCGGTCGTCGTCGACGACGGAAAGGCGCACGAGCTCGCCCGAGACCTGTGCAAGGCGTTCCAGCAGGGGTTCGGCGACTTCGACGATGCCCCCGCTGCTCAGGAAGCCGAGGCCAAGCGACACGACCTTGGTCGTGAGCATGTAATCGCCCTGCTTGCGCGCCTGGCGCACGTAGTCGCGGCGGTGCAGCTCGCTCAACAGCCGATGGCAGGCGCCAAGAGGGATGTCCAGTTCGGAAGCGATCATCGACAGCGGCAACCCCTGAGGATGCCGGGCGAGGTGTTCGAGGACGGACAGGCCACGGTCGAGAGCGATGCTCATTCCTGTATTGTGAAACAACTTTCCAAATTGGAAAGAGCTTGCCGGCTCCCTCGAAAAATCCACCCATGAGCCGCACCATCCACATCCTCAACGGACCCAATCTCAACCTGCTGGGCGTGCGTGAACCTCACCTGTACGGCAGTACCACGCTCCAACAGGTGGAGCAGCTGTGCCGGCGGGTCACGGATGAGCTGAGACTGTCTTGCGAATTCCGTCAGACCAATCACGAAGGTGTGCTGGTCGATTGGGTCCAGGAGGCCCGCGAGAGCGCCGCTGCCGTGGTCATCAACCCGGCCGGCCTCTCGTTCCGCTCCATCCCGCTGTTGGATGCGCTGAAGACGCTGGATCAGCCCATCGCGGAGGTCCACGTGACCAACATCCACCGGCGTGACGAGCTCTATCGAACATCCCTGGTGTCGCTCGCTGCCACCGGGGTCATCTGCGGCTTCGGGGCCTTCGGCTACGAAATGGCGATACGCGCCGTGGCGCAGCGCCTGGCGGCCGCGCCGGGCTGAGCATCATGCAGACTACAAAGGAGACCCTCATGAGCCATTCCATCACCCGTCGCACACTGCTCGCCGCCTCGGCCATGCTGGGCGCCGCTTCGTCCGCCTGGGCGCAGGCGCCGCGGACGCTGCGCTTTGCCGCGGTCTTCTCGGACAAGGACATCCGTGCCGACATGATCCGCATGTTCGCCAAGGACGTGGAGCCGGATTTCAAGGTGGAATCGCACCTGAACTCCACGCTCTTTCGCCAGGGAACGGAGCTGGTCGCCCTGCAGCGCGACAACCTCGAGATGGGCAACATCGCGCCGCAAGACATCGCCAAGCAGGTCCCCGCGTGGTCGCTGCTGACGGCGGCGTACCTGTTTCGCGACGCCAACCATCTCAACGCCTTCTTCGCCAGCGACCTCGGCGCGCAGATGAAGAAGATGGTGGAAGACCAGGTGAAGGTGAAAATCCTGGGTCCGACCTTCTTCGGCACGCGCCACCTCGGGCTCAAGGGCAAGAAGAAGATCAACGTGCCCGCCGACCTGGCCGGCGTGAAGCTGAGGATGCCCCCCGGCGATGCCTGGCAGCTCCTGGGCCGCTCGCTCGGGGCCAACCCGACGCCCATGGCCTATGCGGAGACCTACACCGGCTTGCAGACCGGCGCCATCGACGGACAGGACAATCCGCTTCCCAACGTGCAGAACATGAAGTTCCACGAGGTCCTCGGCCAGATCGTGCTCACTTCGCACCTCGTGGGCTTCGACCTCCTGACGCTCAACATGAAGACCTGGATGGCCATGACACCAGCCCAGCAGCGTGCGTTCCAGGCCGCCGCCGACAAGGCGATCGCATGGAGCACCGCCGAGCACCAGAAGCGCGAGGCGGAACTCGCAGAGGCATTCCGCAAGCAAGGACTGGAGGTGTACGTGCCGAACATCAACGCATTCCGCGAGCATGCGCAGAAGGTGTACCTCGCCTCGGAGGAAGCCAGGCACTGGCCTCAGGGCATGCTGGCCAAGATCAACGCGATGACATGAGGGTCCGCGCGTGACGGGCCGCGTGCTCACGGGATTGCACCGCTTCGCCGAAGCGGTCGCGGCCTTGCTGCTGGCGATGATCTTCATCGCCTTCATCCTGCAGATCCTGCTGCGCTACCTCTTCAACTGGCCGGTGGGCTGGACCACTGAGCTGTCTCTGGCCGCCTGGCTCTGGCTGGTGCTGTGGGGCGCCGCCTTCGTGCTGAAGGACGAGGAAGAGATCCGCCTGGACCTCCTCACCCAGCGCGCCGGTCCGCGCGGGCGCCGCGTGATCGACGGCCTGGCGGCCGTGAGCGTCGTCGTGCTGTTCGGGATGTCGCTGCCGGCGGCCTACGACTACGTGAGCTTCATGAAGGTGGAGAAGAGCTCCTACCTCGGCATCCGGATGGACTTCACCTATTCCGTCTACCTGATCTTCGCGGTGGCCGTCATCGCCCGCAGCCTGCGCCTGCTGGCACGCGCAATCCGCGGCCACGCCCCCGCCCCTGACGATCCGGCCGCCACTCGCTCCGCCCTGTGAACCTCACCAGTCCTTTCTCGCTCGCGCTCGTCGCCATCGTCGGCCTCAGCCTGCTCGGCGTGCCTATCGGCCACGCCATGATCGGCGGATCGGTCCTCTACCTGTACCTCAAGGGCATGGACATGGGGGCGGTGGCCGAGCAGCTCCTCAACGGCACCTATTCCAGCTTCCTGCTGCTGGCCATTCCGCTGTTCATCCTGGCCGCGACCATCATGAGTTCCGGCAGCATCCTGGATCGGCTCCTGCGCTTCTGCAATGCGATCGTCGGGCGATTCCCCGGCGGACTCGCCCAGGTGAACGTGCTGCAGAGCGTTGTGTTCGCCAGCATGAGCGGCAGCGCGCTGGCGGACGCCGCCGGCTCGGGCAAGCTGATGCAGAGCATGATGACGCGTGACGGCCGCTACACGCCGGCCTTCGCGGCGGCGCTCAGTGCCGTCTCGTCGGTGATCGGGCCCATCCTTCCACCGTCCATCCCGCTGGTTCTCTACGCACTGGTTTCGGGCACCTCCATCGGCTACCTGTTCATCGGCGGCATCTTGCCGGGGCTGCTGCTCGGTGCGGTCCAGATGGTGCTGATCTACGTCCTGGCGAAGCGCCGCGGCTTCCCGCTCGAGGCGGCGGTGCCCCTGCGGGAGATGCCGCGCATCACCGCGCAGGCTTTTCCTGCGCTCATGCTGCCGGTGATCCTGCTGGGTTGCCTCTACAGCGGCGTGACCACGCCGACCGAGGCAGCAGGCGTGGCGGCCGCCTGCGCCCTGCTGATCGCCGCGGGGCTCTACCGCAGCGTGCGCTGGGGAGACATCTACGATTCACTGCTCTCCAGCGCCCGGATGAGTATTTCCATCGGCATGCTGATCGCCGGCGCCATGGTGTTCAACTTCGTCATCACGTCGGAGAACATCCCCGCGGCCATGAGCGCTGCGATGAAAGGTCTTGACCTGTCTCCGCTGGGCTTTCTGCTGCTGGTGAACGCAACCCTGCTGCTGCTCGGCGCCTTCCTGGAAGGCTCCACCATCATTCTGGTCATGCTGCCGGTGCTGCTGCCCACCGCCGTTGCGCTCGGAATCGATCCTGTCCACTTCGGCGTGATGGCGGTGCTGAACATCATGATCGGGCTGGTGACGCCGCCCTATGGGCTGCTGCTCTTCATGATGGTCAGGATTGCCGACGTTCCTTTCGGCGCGCTGCTGCGCGAAACCTGGCCATTTCTTCTGGTGATGATCGGCGCGCTGATGCTCGTGACGGTATGGCCGGGCTTCGTACTGATGCTGCCGCGACTGGCAGGCTACACAGGCTGAAGCCGGAAGCGATCCTCCAGGACAGCGTGAACTTCGCGCGGGTTGTGCGGGTGGCGATCGTTGTCAAGAGCGCGCATCGCTGCACTGCTTGCACCATACCTGTCCGCATCACCACTTCATGCGCAACCCAAGCGAGCCCTGCACGGAAGTCTTCACATCCGTCGCGCCGCCCGAAGCCCACAGCTTGCCGATCTCGCCGTAGATGCTGGTCGTCGGATTCAGCGCCAGGGTAAGCCCGCCGGCGAGTTCGCTGACGGTGGAACCGGTGCGGCTTGTGATGTCGGTCGCGGCGGCGGGTCCGATGAAGCGGGCCACGTCGGCACCGGCGCTCGCTTTGTAGACGTTGAAGCGGCCATAAGGTTGCAGCGTGCCGAGGCCCGTGGCGAACTCGCCCTTCAGGCGCACGCCGGCGCGCGCGATCCAGCCGTCGTCGCTGTCCTGCCGCACGCGCGCGCCGGAGATCGCGAGATCGTTCAAGCCAATGTGCTGGTGAATCAGCTGCAACTGCGGCTCGATCTTCCAGCCGCTCGCGCCGAGCGCGAAGGCCTGGCCCACTTCGATGGATGCCATCAGGCTGTCGCCCTTGCCCACGCTGCGCGCGGCCGACATCGGCTCGACGGTGTAGCGGTGCCGCCCGGCCTGCAGCACGGCATCGGCATAGAAGCCCGAATCGGCGGTCCAGGTGCCGTACGCGCCCAGGTACTGGCTGCGCAGGTCGTTGGCGCCGACGGCCAGATTGGCGATGCCGCTCGCGAAACCATTGACCTTGACGTCGGCGTCGAGCTGGCCGGCGTACACGCCGGCACGCCAGTTCGAGGCGGCGAGCAGATCGGTGCCGGCCTGGAAGCCCTTGACGCTGCCCTCGCTGTAAGGGCTGACGGTGCCTTGCTGGCGGATGTCGATGTCGGTGGAGATCACGCGGCCCCAGGCACGGCGCCCGACGCCGGTCGATGCGGCGCCGCCACCCTTGACGTCGTCATCGCCCACGCGCTGGTGCAGGTTGCCGATCATGGCGAGGTCCATCTGGCGTACCTGGCTGGGCAGCGCGGAGAGCAACGGGACTTCAACGCGGTAGGCGGGCACCTGCACGGGGGTCGGGCTGCCTGACGATCCGCTCGTGCCCGTCGATCCGCCCGTGCCTGCCACCGGCGTCTCCGGCGCGTTGGTGGTCGAGCGCAGGTACCAGTTCTCGCCGGCCCCGTTCGCGTCGGCGGCATGCAGGCGGTACTCGTAGGCGCCCGCGTCGACATGTCCGCCCGCCAGCGTGAACGCATCCCTGGTGGTCTGCGCGGTGGTGGTGGCGCCATTGAGTGCCGAGATCACTTCGATGCCGTTGCCCGTCGTCAGTGCGCCGAGGCCGCCAAGCTGGGCGATCTGCACGCTGGTCCTGCCGCTGGCCGAGGCGCTGGCGCCATCGAGCACCAGCCGATCGCTGACGCTGGTGCTGTCGCCCAGGAAGGTGCCGAGCCGCAGCACGCCGTTGTTGCCGACATAGGCTCCGTTGACGGTGAGGGTGGTTCCCGGAACGGTGCCCACGAGCGAAACGGTGCCGCTGTTGGCGAGCGAAGCGACCGTCTGGCTGAAGCCTGCAAGATCGAGCATGGCGCCGCTTTGCACGGTGTGCGCCGAAGCTGCGCTGAAGGTACCGATGGCGCCGGCCCTGAGGGTGCCTTCGGCCACATCCGTCGCGCCGGTGTAGCTGTTGCTGCCCGAGAGCGTGAGGGTGCCGCTGCCCAGCTTGGTGAGGAAGCCGCCGCCGCTGATGTTGCCGCTGAGCGTCGCGCTGAAGCTGCCGGTGTCGATCACCGGGTCGTTGTTGCCGGTCAGCACGACGGCGTTGGCGAGGTTCAGGCCGTCGGCAACGAAGCCGAGCGTGGTGCCGTCGTCCATCGCCAGCGCGCCGGTGCCCAGCGCCAGGCTGTTGCCGACGTTCAATCGGCCCTGCTTGAGCGCGGTGCCGCCGCTGTAGCTGTTGGCCGCCGTCAGCGTCGTGGTGCCGGCGCCTTCCTTCACGAGCGACCCGGTACCGCTGATGGTGCCCGACAGCGTCAGCGCATTCGAGCGGTTGACGACCAGCGTCGCGTTGTCGACGATGTCGCCTTGCACCGAACCGGTGGTGCCGCCGTTGCCAAGCTGCAGCGTTCCCGCGGCAATGGTGGTGAGGCCGGTGAATGCCTGGTCGCTGGTCAGCGTGAGCACGCCGGCGCCGGTCTTTTCGAGGCCGCCCGCGCCGCTCACCAGGCCGGCGTAGCTTGCGTCGTCGGGCTGGGCGAAGCGCACGAGACCGTCGTTGGTGATCGCCGCCGGCGCAAACTGCGCGCTGCTCTGCAACACGCCGTTCGAACCTACGCTCATGCTGCCCGTGTAGGCACTGTTGTCGGCCCCCAGGATCAGCGTTCCGCCAAGAACCGTCGCGCTGGTGATGCCCGCTGGCGCCAGCGCCGGATTGAAGGTCCAGGTGCCGCTGTTGTTGACCAGCGTTTCGAAACCGGTGAGCGACAGCGGCGCGAAGGTACCGGCCGCGTTGCTGTCGCTGTTGAGCGTGAGCAGGTCGGTGCTCGCACCGCCGTTGACGTTGCCGGTGATCGAGGCGCCCGTGTACCAGCGCAACGCATCGCTGCCCGCCGCAAAGGCGAGCGAGCCGGTGAGACTGCCGCGGTTGGTGAAGTCGATGGCCATCGTTCCGCTGGCGCCGATGACGGTCTCGACGGTCGAGTTGGTACCGTCGCCCGCGATGATCGTGCCGTTGTTCACGACGGTGTTGGCGCCGCTGTTGGCCTGGAACCAGATTGACGCGTGTGCGGACCGGACGGTTCCGTTGTTGATGATGGTGTTGCCCGTGCCCATGGGATTCATGGCTTCGGAATTGGTCGCCGTGCCGGTGGCGGCGACGGTCGCGCCCGCCTCGACGGTGATCGTGCTGTTGTTGTTGACCTCGATCGTGTTCGCGCCGATGGCCCCGAAGGGCGACTGGGCGCCGATGGAGTGGTTCTGCACTGTGGCCCCGCTTTGGACGACGACACTGGCTGCGTCGTTGACGCTGATACCGGAGCTGTTGCCTGTGCTGACGATCGAGCCCGAAGTGACCACGACCGCAGTGCCTGCCGGGGTCGTCGGTCCGGTGCCCACGGTGGTGGACTGGTCCTCTCCCGTGCAGGTGATCGCATGGGTGTTCGTGTCGGTCGTGCATGCGGCCGAAGCCGGCAAGGAAGCGCCCGCCACCAGCAACGTGGCGGCAAGCATGGCCACGCCCTGCGTGGTGGCGGTTGATCTCGCGTGGCCGCGTCCGAGTTCGGATGCAACGGCCCAAAGGGCGAGCGCGTCATTCCAGACGACACGGAAAATCCTGTTCATGACCTGAGTCCTGTTTACTGCGAATTGAAGTGCACTCGAAAGGAAGTGCGTGCGCGGCACTCGTGTGGCCGGTGCTCTGTTCCTCCCTGGCAAGGCGCGGACTCTAATGCAGATACCCAGGCAGATTTCGCCTTTCTCCGATGAAGGCGGGATCTTTGACAATTGTTGAGTTTTGCTGGAGTGCAGAGGGAATGCAGCCGCTCATTTCTCGATGCAATCGTTTCGTGAGAGGACGAACTCGCCGCATGCCCGCCACTGCCGACGCACCAGGCGGCAACAGGATCGACGCATCGTCGCTTCGGAAATGAACCTCACATTGACTGCCACGCAAAGAGGCAGTTGCGTTTCCGCCGGTGCGGATGTCCCCTTTGCAGGGACAGACAGCCTGCGTCTTTGAAGTGACCATTCCTGGCTAGGAGGTACGTTGATGGAATGGCTGCTCCCGTACAAGCTGGAAACCGACGAAGCCCGGATCGGTGGACATCGGAAGGCGTGTTGCCAGACCGGTGAGTCTGACTCCGAAAGACATGTGCCGCATTCGACAGAACAAGGCGCCGGCCCATGGGCGCGCGTTGACGCGGCAATGGTCCCCTTCTGGAGGAGCTCGCAATGCAGCAGGTCGTGATCATCGGCGCCGGTCACGCTGGCTTCCAATGCGCCGCGTCCCTGCGGCAGGAAGGCTTTGGCGGCAACATCGTGCTGCTCGGCGACGAGGATTGCTTGCCCTATCAGCGCCCTCCGCTCTCCAAGGCCTACCTGCTTGCGAAGGCGAAGGCCTCGGACTTGCTTTTTCGTCCTGAGCGCTTCTTCGACGAGCATCGGGTTCAGCTGGTGCAGGGGCGGGCGGAGTACATCGACCGCCAGGCGCAGCGCGTCGCGCTCCAATCCGGCGAGAGCATCTCCTACGACCACCTGGTGATCGCCACCGGCTCCAGCCCGCGCAAGATCGCGCTCGAAGGCGCGGCCCTGGACGGCGTGCTGAGCCTGCAGACCTTGAACGATGCGAACGGACTGCGGGATCGCCTGCTGGCCAGCCGTCGTGCGGTGGTGGTGGGTGCGGGCTTCATCGGGCTCGAGTTCGCTGCCGTGGCGCGCACGCTCGGACTGGACGTCACAGTGGTTGATGTCGCCGACCGGGCACTGGCTCGCGCAGCGTCAGCCGAGTCCGCCCGGATCGTTGTTGAATCGCATGTGCAGAGCGGAACCCGCCTGCTGTTTCGATGTGGCATCTCGGCGCTCGAAGGGAACGGGAAGATCGCCGCTGTGCGCACCGTGGACGGCCAGGAACTGCGTGCCGACATCGTGGTGGTCGGCATCGGCGCGGAGCCGCGGACGCAGCTCGCGGTGCGAGCCGGGCTGGCCGTCGAGAACGGCATCAGCGTTGACGAGCAGTTGGTCACCTCCGATCCGGCGATCTCAGCCATTGGCGACGTGGCCGGCTTCCCCGATCAGGTGTCGGGCCGGCGGATCCGACTCGAGTCGGTGCAGAACGCGTCCGACCAGGCGCGCAGCGTGGCCACGCGGCTGACGGGCAAGGCGGTGTCGCACAACCCGGTCCCCTGGTTCTGGAGCGACCAGGGCGACCTGAAACTGCAGATCGCGGGACTGCGCGCCGCGGACGATGAGCATGTGGTCTTGGCGGAGCCGCAATCCCGCGCATGCACGGTGCTCTGCATCCGCAACGGGCGACTGGCCGCGGTGGAGACCATCAACCGCGCCGGCGACCACATGCTGGCGCGGCGGCTTCTGGCCAAGGGGGTGCACGTGACCGGCGCGCAGGCGCGAACGCCCGGTTTCCAACTCAAGGATCTCAATTGATCCCCGGAAAGACTCGCTGCCTCGAGCACCAGCCCCAGGGTGCGCCACCCCCCTGGCCCATGGCACCCGGGCCGATCAGCCCGATGCGGCGCGCTTGCGTCACGCCTCTATCTCGCCGCGCTCGAACAGCTGCTGCCGGATGTCCTTCTTCGCGATCTTCCCGTAGCCGGACTTCGGCAGCATGTCCCAGAAGAACAAGTGATGCGGCCAGCGGTAGCGCGCGCAGCGGCCCTCCAGGTGCGCCATCAACGCGTCGCGATCCACCTGCGCACCTTCGCGCTTGACCACCACGGCCACGCCGACCTCGCCCCACTTGCGGTCCGGCACTCCCAGCACCGCCACCTCGGCGACACCGGGATGCGTCAGCAGCACCTCCTCCACTTCGCGCGGGTAGACGTTGGAGCCGCCCGAGATGTACATGTCCGATTCGCGGCCCGTGATGAAGAGCAGGCCGCGCTCGTCCATCCTGCCGAGGTCGCCCGTGTGGAACCAGCCGCCGCGCAACGCCTTCTCGGTCGCTTCCGGATCGCCGTGATACCCGGCGAAGACCGCCGGGCCGCGGCAGCAGATCTCACCGACCTCGCCCGCGGGCAGCGGCCTCAGTTGGGCGTCGAGGATTGCCACCTCCATGCCGGTGCGCGGGCGGCCGCAGCAGCCGATATGGGCGTTCGGGTCCGCATCGTCGGCCGAGTGCATATCCGGCGGCAGCACGGTGATGTTGCCGGTCACCTCGCCCAGGCCGAAGTACTGCACCAGCACCTTGCCCAGCTTCTGCAGCGCCAGCTTCTGGTCAGCGCGGTACATGGGCGCGCCAGCGTAGATCACGTAGCGCAGCGAGCTGTGGTCGTAGCGGTCGACCGCCGGGTGCTCCACCAGGATCTTGACGATGGTCGGCACGGTAAAAAGATTGGTGACGCGGTGCTTTTCCACTGCATGCCAGAAAGCTTCGCCCTCCAGCTTCTCGCCCGCCAGCAACACCGTGGGCGCGCCGCGCGCGACGTTCAGCAGCGCATGGATGCCGGCGCCATGCGACAGCGGTGCGACCGCGATCGAGCAGTCGCGCTCGGTCGTGCCGGGGATCAGGTCAGCCAGGTGGTTGGTGACCACAAAGGACATCTGCCCGTGCGTCAGCACGCCGGCCTTCGGGCGCCCCGTGGTGCCGGAGGTGTAGAAGAACCAGAGCGGGTCGTCGCACCCCACCGTCTCGTGCTCCCCGGGCAGGTCGAGGTGATCACGCACCAGGTCTTCATAGGAATGCTCACCGGCGCGTGGCGTGCCAATGGCGATCACGTGCGTCAATGCCGCCGAAGCTTCGCGAACCGCATCGGCATGGCCCGCGAAGACGTCCTCCACGATCATGGTGCTGGCGCCGCTGGAGGCGCCCAGGTACGCCACCTCCGATGGTGTCAACCGGAAGTTGGTCGGCACCCAGACGCAGCCCAGTCGAAACGCGATCCAGCAGCTTTCGAACATCTGCACGTTGTTGCGCGACTGCACGAGGATGCGCTCGCCCTTGCGCAGGCCCAGCTTGCGCAGCGCCGCGGTCATCGCCGCGACGCGCCGTTCCATCTCGCGCCAGGTCCAGGTCCGGCCGCCGTCCTGGATCAGCGCCGGCCGGTCCGGAAAGAGGCATGCGGTGTGCGTCAGCAGCCGCCCGAGATTCATCACCTGCGCTGCGTTCATCACGCGCTCTCCAGGATGCTCAGGTAGCTGGCGACCGCGGAGCCGCCCATGTTGAACACGGCGCCGACGCGGGCGTCGCCCACCTGCATGCCGCCGGCCGTCCCCGACAGCTGCATCGCCGCCATCACGTGCTGCGACACGCCGGTGGCGCCGATGGGATGCCCCTTGGACTTCAATCCGCCGGACGGATTGACGGGCAACTTGCCGTCCTTGCGGGTGACCCCGTCGAGGATCACGCGCGCGCCCTGTCCGTGCGGCGCCAGTCCCATGGCTTCGTACTCCAGCAGCTCGGCGATGGTGAAACAGTCGTGGGTCTCGACGAACGACAGGTCGCCCAGCTTCGCTCCGGCCGCCTCCAACCCCTTCTGCCAGGCCATCGCCGCACCCAGGAACTGCGTCGGATCTCGGCGGGACATCGGCAGGAAGTCGTTGACGTGCGTGCGGGAGCGCCAGCGCACCGGCGACACCTTCGCACCGGCCAGCGGCTCGGTCGACAGCACCAGCGCGGCGGCGCCGTCGGACACCAGCGAACAGTCGGAGCGCTTGAGCGGCCCTGAAACAAAGGGGTTCTTGTCCGACGGCGTACGGCAGAAGTCGAAGCCGAAGTCACGCCGCATGTGCGCGTAGGGGTTGTGCATGCCATTGGCGTGGTTCTTGGCCGCGATCGCCGCAAGCGCATCGGACTGGTCGCCGAAGCGCTCGAAATACCTCGTCGCGATGCCGCCGAAGATGCCGGCGAAGCCGGCCGGGTCGCTGCCTTCTTCCTTGACGTAGGAGCACTTGATCAGCGTGGCCGCTACCTCCGGCGTGCGCAAGCCGTTCATGCGCTCCATGCCGATCACCAGCGTGCGCTTCATGCGCCCGGCCGCCATCGCATCCAGCGCGGCCCAGATCGCCGCCGAGCCGGTGGCGCAGGCGTTCTCGGTGCGCACCGCCGGCGTGTGGCGGAACTCGGGCATCGCCACCGCCGGCAGCGAGGCGGTGAAGTCCTGGCCGACGAAGCCGGCGTTGAAGTGGCCGACGAAGATGCCGTCGATGTCCTCGGGCGCAAGGCCTGCACTGTCCAATGCCGGTTGCACGGCGTCGCGGATGAGTTGCTCCAGTTCGACGTTGTCCAGCTTGCCGAAAGGCGTGTGGCCCCAGCCGGCGATGTATGCGTGGGTCATGATGGTCCTCGTGGGATGAAGGTTGGAACGATTCAGGGTGAGACGGGTCGAGCGATCTCGGGGCGGCCATGGCGCTGCACCAGCGTCAGGGCGATCAGGCCGGTGGATGCGACCAGCGCGCCGGTGGTGAGCGACAGCACGGCAGCACTGCCGCTGCGGTACATCACCCCCATCCAGGTGCCGCACAGAAAGGCGGCGGCGGCGAAGATGAAGCCACCTAGCGCCGAGGCCGCGCCGGCTTGCAACGGGAAGGGGGTGGCCATGCCGACATGGCCGCAGGGTTGATGGATGCCGTAGGCGAGCAGCATCAGCCACAAGCCGGCGGCCAGCGTGACGGGTGTGTGCGCATTCGCGAGCTGCGGCGCGATCAGGAGGACGGCGGCGGCCAGCGACAAGAAGCCGGCGCGCCGCACGGAGACCACGATGCCATGCGCCGCGATCCAGCGCCGGCAAAGGAAGGTGCCCATCAGGTAAGTGACGGACGCCCCGCCTATCACCAGCCCGAAGGCCACGCGCGACACGCCGAAGGTCTCGATGAAGAGGTAGGCGGAACTGGAGAAGAAGCCGAAGTTGGCCGCGAAACCGCACGAGTTGAGGAGGGTCCAGGACCGGAAGGCCGGGTTGCGGGCGATGCGTGCATACCCGGCGAACAGCGGCCCCAACTGCAAGGCGCCAGGATTGAGCGCACGCGCCGTCTCCGGCACCCGCAGCAGCACCAGCGCGACGCCGGCCAAGCCGCACAAGGCCATGGACCACAACGTGGAGCGCCAACCCAGCGCCTGCGTCAGCAGCGCACCCGTCACCGGAATCAGCATGGTCATGCAGGCCAGCGCGGACATCGCGACGGCCATGACATGGGTGCCGTGCTGCTGCTCGAACAGGTCGCGCACCATGGCGCGGCCGCAGACCATGGTTGCGGCGATGCCCAGGCCCTGCATGGCGCGGGCGGCGATGAGCACCTCGATGCTCGGCGCGAGGGCGCCCAGGCCCGCGCCGGCGGCGTACAGCAGGAAGCCGGCCGCCAGCACCGGCCTGCGGCCGAAGCGGTCCGCGGCGGGGCCCCACACCAGCTGGCTGAGACCGAAGCTGAACACCAGCACGGCCAGCGTCAGCTGCACCACGCCCACCGGCGCGGCGTACTCGTTTCGGATCGCGGGCAACGCCGCGAGGTAGAGATCGGTGCCGAGCGGCTGCACCCCCGTGGCCAGGGTCACGACGAGGACGACCAGCGCCGGCCCCATGGCCGCCTTGGCATTCAAGGGGTCAGGACTCCAGCAGGCCGCGCTGCTGCAGCCATCCGCGGATCAGCGCCGTGGCTTCCTTCAGCAGCTCGGGCTGGCCCGCGTAGTAGTGGGTGGCGCCCTTGATGATGCGGAAGGTCTTGTCGGGCGACGCGGCCGCCTCGTACAGCATCTTGGGGTGCGTCTGCGGCGCAGCGTCGTCTGCGCTGTTCTCGATCACCAGCAGCGGGGCCTTGATCCGCTTGGCGCCCTCCAGGCCGTTGCCGCAGGAGTCGTCCAGCGACCACTGCGACAGCCAGGAGCGCAGCGTGGTGAAGCGGGCCAGCCCCACCGGGCCGGTGTTCACCGTCTCCGGGTTGCCCATGTAGCACCAGCGCGGCTTGCGGTCGTTCGGGTCCAGCGTCGGATCCAGGAAGCGCGGATCGGCCAGTGTGCGGTGCACGATGAAGGGGCGTTCCATTTCGCCGGTGTCGCGCCTCTTCAGCTCGCTCAGCGTCTGCTTCACCCATTCCGTGATGCGCCGCATGCGGGCCAGCTGAGCGGCGCGGTAGCGCTGGATGTACTCGGGCGAGTACGGCGGCTGGTTGGGGTTGCGCGGATCGTAGATGTCGAGTTCGACCTCGCGTTCATCCGGGTCCAGTTCGTCCTTCACCGACGGGTCGATGGCTTCGGCCAGCAAGTGGGCACGCGAAAGGTGCGCCGCCTGGTAAACCACGGCATCGGCCGGAATCAGCCCTGCGCCCTTGACGTTCACCGGGTCGCCGGCCGGCGTGTGCGTGATGCTGGGGTTCTCGGCCTCGGCCTGGTAGCTCACCGCCAGTGCGCCGCCGCCGGACCAGCCGACCAGCACCACCTGCTTGTAGCCCCAGACCTCCTTGGCGTGGCGGATGTACGCGCCCAGGTCGAGAAACACCTTCTCCATGATCAGTGCGGTGTCGTTGCGCTGGTAGCGGCTGCCCGCGCAGAGCACGTGCGCGCCGGTCTCGGCCATCGCGCGCGGGACCGGCAACAGCTGCAGGGTGGAGGCCGGGTGCATGAAGACCATCAGCGTGTCCGACGCCTTGTCGGCGGGCCGGAATCGGATGCCTTCGAGGTTCACCGCGCCCTGGTTGCCGGCGAAGCCGTAGGTTTCGGTAAAGGCGGCGCGCTCCTCGTACTGGAGGTGCACCCATTCGGTCAGGACGGCGAGGGCTTGGGTCATGGCACGACTGTAGGTGGGCGTCGCCGCCACCACAGTCCCCCGGCGGCGGTACAGCCTGCGGAATCGGGAGGACCGAGCCCACCGTGCGCGACCGTCCCCTCCGAGGGGACTGACATCCAGGCCCAGGCGGCCGACAGTGGCGCCATGACCAAGGCCACCTTCATCTGCGCCGACGGCGCACGCCGCGACGTCGACGTCGCCATCGGCACCAACCTCATGCGCGCTGCTTGCGACCACGGCATCGACGAAATCATCGGAGACTGCGGCGGCGCGCTCAGCTGCGCCACCTGTCACGTGTTCGTCGAGGACGGCTATGCCGATCACCTGTCGTCCATGGCGCCCGGCGAGGACCAGATGCTGGACTACACCGCCGCAGCTCGCCAGGCCAACAGCCGCCTGGCTGCCAGATCGTCATGAGCGCCGCCACCGAAGGCATCGTGGTGCGCATCGCCAATCCGCAGGTCTGACGGCATGGCTGAATCCTGGCTTCAGCTCGAAGGCAAGGTTTGCGTCGTCACGGGCGCGGCCGGTGGCATCGGCATCGGGATCGCGCGTGAACTCGCGCAGGTCGGCGCCAGGGTGGCTCTGCTGGATCGCGACGAACCAGGCGCGGCGAAGGCCGCGGCTGACATCGCCAGCACGGGAGCCCGCGCCATCGCGGTCGCCTGCGACATCACCGACAAGGCCGACGTGGAACGCGCCGCCGCGACCGTGGAACGCGAGCTGGGCCGCTGCGACGTGCTGGTGAACAACGCCGCCACCATTTACGCGGCGGCGCTGATGGACATCGAGCTGGAGCGCTGGAACCGGCTGATGGCCGTCAACCTCAACGGCTTCCTGCTCTGCGCGCAGGCCTTCGGCCGCCAGATGATCGCCGCGGGCGGCGGCAGCATGGTCCATGTCGCCTCGATCTCGGGCCGCGTGCCGCAGCCGTACAGCGGCCCTTACAGCATCAGCAAGGCGGGCGTGAGGATGCTGTCGCAGCTGCTGGCCGTGGAACTGGGCGAACACCGGATCCGCAGCAACGTGGTGAGCCCGGCGATGGTGCGCACGCCGTTGACCGAAGGCATCTACCAGGACCCATCCGTGCTGAAGAAGCGCGAGTCCATCGTGCCGGCGGGTCGCATCAGCGGCCCGAAGGACATCGCCGAAGTGGTGGCCTTCCTCGCGAGCCCGCGGTCCGGCTATGTGAACGGCCAGGACGTGCTGGTCGATGGCGGCCTCAGCAGCACCTGGCTGTCGCTGATTCCGCGCCCCGGCTTCGAGAAACAGGACGCGGGAACGGCATGACCGGCCTGCGGCGAAGCGGCCTGGCTGCGCTCGCCACGGTGCACTTCTGCAGCAGCGCGATGATGCGCGTCTGCGATCCGATGTTGCCCGCACTGGCGCAGGCCTTCGGCGTCACCACCGGCCGCGCCGCGCTGACCGTGTCGGTCTATGCGGTGGCCTACGGCCTGCTGCAATTGCTGTTCGGCCCGCTCGGCGACCGCTACGGCAAGCGGCGCGTGATCGGCTGCGCCGCGTTGGGCTGCGTGGTGGGCAACGTGCTGGCTCTGTTTGCGATGAGCCTGGAAATGCTGGTGGTGGCGCGCTTCCTTGCCGGCGCCACCGCCGCCGGCATCATCGCGCTGGTCCTGGCCTGGGTCGGCGACACCGTGCCGTATGCCGACCGGCAGCCGGTGCTGGCACGCTTTCTCATGCTGTCCCTGGGCGGGATGATCGCCGGCCAGTGGGTGTCGGGCGTGCTCACCGAATGGCTGGGCTGGCGCGCAGTGTTCGCGCTGCTGGCCGTGGTGTTCTGCGCAGGCGGGCTGGCGATCCGCTTGAATCGCGACGTCCGTGCGGAACCCGTGCGACCGCCCTCCCCCAACGGCCACTTGCGCGACATCCGCAACGTGCTTTCGGTCCCGTGGGCGCGCTGGATGTTGCTGATCGTGATGGTCGAAGGCGCCTTCGCTTTCTGCGGCCTGGCGTTCCTGCCGGCCTTCCTGGTGCGCGAGTTCGGGCTCGGCCTGTCGGCGGCGGCGGCCGTGGTGGCGCTGTACGGCGTGGGCGGCTTCTTCTACGCCTTCACGGCCCGGCGACTGCTGGCGGTGCTGGGCGAAAGCGGCATGGTGCTCGTCGGTGGGCTCGCGCTGGGCATCGGCTGGCTTGCACTGGCCGTCGGCCATCACTGGGCGCTGTCGCTGCCGGCCTGCCTCCTGGCCGGCGTCGGCTTCTACATGCTGCACGGCACGCTGCAAACACATGCCACCCAGATGGTGCCCGCGCTGCGCGGCACCGCCGTCAGCCTGTTCGCCTCCACCATGTTCCTCGGCATCGCTGCCGGTGTGGCCGCGGCCTCGGCGGTGGTGGACCGCGTCGGCACGCGCCCCGTGTTCACGGCCTGCGCGCTCGCGCTGGCCATGCTGGGCGCTGTGTTCGCCCTCAGTCTGCGGGAACGGCTGCATGCGGCAGCCACGCCTCCAGCGTGACCTCGAGGGTCATGCAGATCTGCGCCCCAGCCCGGCGCGGATCGTCATGCCCGGTGCAGGGTCGAGCAGGTTGACTTCGGCGCGCTGGAACAACGTCGTTCCGTGCTTCTTGCGCTGCTCGGCGAAGGCCGCGCGCAGCGTCTCGTTGCGGTCCAGCGTCTGGCGCCCCGCGTGCCACGTCGCAGCATCCGGCCAGGCATACAGCAGCACGATCTTCTGCATGCCGGCGCCGGAGGCCATGTCCCACACGGCCAGCACACGAGCGCCCGCCTCGCGCACCAGCGGCAGCCAGGTTTCCTGCAGGAACACGTTGGCATTGGCGTTCTGCCCGGGCGCGATCTGCTGCTGCACCAGCTCGTGCAGGCCGCCCACCGCCGTCGCCCCATCGTCTTCGATGCTCCACGCCACGTTGGGCTTCATGAAGAACAGGTCGTGCCGCTCCACCATCTCGTGCCCGGCATTGGTCTCGGCGCGGATGCGCCACCACTCGGCGTCCGCGTAGAAGCTGGCCCACACCGCCTCCCGGTGCGCATAGTCGCGGTACGCCATCAGGTAGACGAAGCGCGGCGCGTCCGGGCCGGCCACCGCATTCCAGCGCGCGACGCAAGCGACGCCATGCCTGGCAAACAGCGCCGGGAAGTGCTCGTTGAAGCGGGTGTGCACGTCGGCCATGCGGCCCGGGGCGACGGAATAGAGGCGCAGCTCGTAGATCATGAAGTTCAGCTTAGCTGCGCGGCGAGCGCTGTCTGTCCCGTCCAAGGGGGGCAGACCGCACCGCGGGCGCTGCCTATGCTGGCTGGATGAAAGCCATTGTCTCCACGGTGCAAGGCGCGCGGCTGGCCGACGTGCCGGTACCGCAGCCCCAGCCCAACGAAATCCTCGTGCGCGTCAAAGCGGCCAGCCTGAACCGCGCCGACCTCGCCGGACTCGCAGCCAGGGACGGCAAGGTGATCGGCATGGAGTGGGCGGGCGAGGTGGTGGAGGCGGGCCCGCAGTCCGGCGACTGGAAGCCGGGCGATCGCGTGATGTGCACCGGCGCCGGCGCCTACGCCGAATACGCGGTCACCGACGGCGGCCGCGCCTGCAAGATTCCGGACAGTACCCTGCCTTATGAGGAAGCCAGCATCCTCATTCTGGCGCTGCAGGCCATGCACGATGCCATCGTCACCCAAGGGGAACTGAAACGCGGCCAGGACGTCCTGATTCACGGCGCCGCCTCCGGCGTCGGCCTGATGGGGCTGCAGATCGCACGGCTGCTGGGCGCCGGCAAGGTGATCGGCACCTCCACCAACGCAGCGCGCCGCGCCCGGCTGGCCGAGTTCGGCGCCGACCTGGTGCTCGACCCCGGCCAGCCCGACTGGCACCAGCGCGTCCTGGAGGCCACCGGTGGCAAGGGCGTGGAAGTCGTCGTCGACCAGGTCACCGGCAAGCAGTTCGCGCAGACCATGCAGACGGCCGCGATCGGCGGGCGCATCGTCAACCTCGGGCGCCTCGGCGGCGCCGGCGGCGAGTTCGACTTCCAACTCCATGCACTGCGCCGCATCAGCTACATCGGCGTCACCTTTCGCACACGCTCGATCGAGGAGGTTCGCGCGCTCAACGCAAAGATGCTGGCCGACCTCGGCAGCGCCATTGGCGAACGCCGGCTCGCGCTGCCGATCGACAGCCGCTTCCCGTTGGCCGAGGCCGGCGCCGCTTTGGAACGCATGAGCGCCAACCGGCACTTCGGAAAAATCGTTCTCTCCGTCTAGACAAAGAAGAAGCCATGGCCAATGTCACCATCGTCTACTACAGCAGCACCGGCCATACCTGGCAGATCGCCCGCGCCGTCGAGCAAGGGGCGCGCGCCGCGGGTGCCGAGACGCGCCTGCGCAAGGTGCGCGAGCTGGCCGGCGTCGAGGCCATCGCCGCCAAGCCGGCCTGGAAGGAACATCTGGAGGCCACGCGCGATGTGCCCGAAGCCACGTTGGACGACCTGGATTGGGCCGACGGCTTCGTCTTCGGAACGCCCACGCGCTTCGGCCTGCCGACGGCGCAGCTGAAGCAGTTCATCGACACGCTGGGGCCGCTGTGGGCGCAGGGCAAGTTGCAGGACAAGGCCGCCGCCGCCTTCACAGGCGCCGGCAACGTGCATGGGGGCCAGGAGGCCACGCTGCTGGCCTTGCACAACGTCTTCTACCACTGGGGTTCGATCATCGTGCCGGTGGGCTACACCGACAAGCTGCTGTACGCGGCGGGCGGCAACCCCTACGGCGTGAGCTTCACCGACGGCCGCGGCAAGGGGTTGCCGGAGGAGAAGTTGGCTGCCGCGCGGTTCCAAGGCCAGCGCGTTTCACGTTTTGCCTCCCTCCTGGCCGCGGCCCGCACCTGAGTCGTGGCCGCATGGAGGCCCATGCTAGGCTGATGCGGATGAACCCGTCCACGCCCACGACCGAAGAAGACCTGCCCGGCAACGGCGGCGCCGGGAGCGACGAGGATGCCGGCGGCGTGCAGGCCGTCGACACCGCGGTGCGCGTGCTGTCGGCCCTGATCGACACCGGGGCGCCTCTGATGCTGAAGACCGTGGCGGAGCGCGCCGAAATGCAGCCGCCCAAGGCCCACCGCTACCTCGTGAGCTTCTGCCGCAGCGGCCTGGCCGAGCGCGATGCCGCGAGCGGCGGCTACCGGCTGGGTCCTCTGGCTGTGCGCATCGGGCTTGCGGCACTGCGGCGGATGAATGTCGTGCAGGTGGCATCGCCCACGCTGGGCGAACTGCGTGACGAACTCGGCTTCACCGTCGGCCTGGCGGTCTGGGGCGCAGCCGGCCCGACCTTCGTGCGCTTCGAGGAAACGAACGACGCGCTGATCATCAGCGGCCGGCCCGGCTCGGTCATGCCGGTCCTCACCTCATCCACCGGGCGGGTTTTCGGCGCCTATCTGCCCGCGTCGCTGACCGCCCCCCTCATCCAGCGCGAAATGGCCGGTTCCCAACACCCCGGCGCCACCCCCAGCCAGACCGCCCGCAAGATGACCAAGGCGGACGTGGAGGCGCTGTTCGAAGGCGTGCGCAGCCACAGGCTCGCGCGCGTCGAGGGCGACCTCAATCCCGGCCTGCACGGCGTCTCGGCACCCATCTTCGACCACGCGGGCGCGATCGCCGGCGTCATCACCGTGATGGGCTCGGCGGGGCTCATCGACACCCGTCTGGACGGTCGCGTGGCGACGACCCTGACCGCCCGCGCCGAGGAGGTTTCACGCCGAATGGGCTGGGCCTGAAGGGCGTCGGCCGAGGGTTTCCACTAAAACCATAAAATTTCGATGGGCGTAATCTGATTACGTATTTTGAAATTGCCATGGAACGCAGAAGTCCGGGCACCCAGCGCAGCAGCGCAGCCACCAGGAGACACCCCATGATGACGTTGATGGTTCAGGACCGACCCGAGGGCGGCCGCAGTCCGGAAACTTCCCTCGCCCACCTGGTCGAGGGCATGGGCAACGAACGCTTCGGCCCGGCGCTGGCGAGCTACCTGCATTCGCTGTGCGGCGCCGACCATTTCGCGGCCTTCCGCCTCGGGCGGGACGAGCTGCGCGAAGTGGCCGCCTGCTGCGTGCAACCGGAGCGCACCGCCCGCGACCGCGTCGAGAGCTACGTCAAGCAGGGACTGTGGAAGCACGACCCGGCAATGACCGAGGCACAGCGCTGCGTCGAGGGCGCCGCGGCCACGGTCATTCACGTCGACTTCAGCGATCACGGCTACGACGACCTGCGCCCACGCGTGTACCCGCACGTGCGCGACCGCATCCTGCTGTGCGGCCGCACCGCCAACGGCGCCTTCGGCCTGAGCGTGCTGCGCGCCGATTCGCATGCGCCCTTTGCACACGAGGCCATCGAAAAGCTGGGCCAGGCGGCCGAGTTGCTGGTGGCCATGCTGGCCAAGCACGCCGACGTCTGCCGGAGCCGTCCGAACGTCGCACAGGCCCTGACCTCGCTGCCCGAGATCGAGAACTGCATCGTCGCGACCAGCCCCCTGCCGCGGCGCGAGGCCGAGGTGTGCGCCCGTATCCTTTATGGCCTGTCCTCGGTCGGCATCGCGCTCGACCTGACCGTGAGCGAGGAAACCGTCAAGACCTACCGCAAGCGTGCCTACCAGCGCCTGGCCATCGGCAGCGAGCGCGAGCTGTTGACGTGGTACCTGGCCCGTTGGAGCAGCTGGAGCGCCGAGCGCTTCGAGGCCGCGGCCGCCACCGCGCTGCACTGAGCGCGTCTCGGCGTCCCCCGTCGCGGGGACTGACCCCGACGCGCGGCCGTGCGTCAATGCGAGCATGCCAACGCACCGCCGATGACCCTCATGCAGCCGCCTGCCATCCAGTTGATCGTCGAGGACCACCAGGCCCTCGCAGCGGTGCTGCGGGCGCTGCGCGACGCGGTCGAGCGCGCCGGCAGGCAGCCCGGCAGCGCGCCGGACTTCGACGCGATCCGCGCCATGCTGTTCTACCTGGACGAGATGCCCGCGCGCGTGCACCACGCCAGCGAGAGCGAACTGCTGTTCCCGCGCATCCGCGAGCGCTGCCCGGCGCTGCGTCCGGTGCTGGACCGGCTGGAGGCCGAACACGAGCGCGGTGAATCCGCCGTGCGCGAGCTGGAGCATGCCCTGACCGCCTGGCAGGTGATGGGCGAGGTCCACCAGGAGTCGTTCGAGCTGCTGGTGCGAACGCACGTCAACGGCTACCTCGGCCACATGGAGGTGGAAGAGAGCTACGTGCTGCCGGTGGCGTTGGACTTCCTGTCGCCGGCCGACTGGCGCGAGCTCGCCGAGGCGCTCACCCGTCAGCGCAGCGAGCTCGGCGCATCGATGGCGCAAAGCCACCGCGCACTGTTCGCGCGCATCACGCTCACCCATTCCATTCAGAAATGCCCATGCAAGACATCGAAGTTCCCGTCCTGATCGTCGGCGGCGGCGGCTGCGGCCTCGCCTCCTCGCTGTTCCTGTCGCGCCAGGGCGTCCGCAGCCTGCTGATCGAGCGCCATCCCGCACCCGGGCGCTTGCCCAAGGCGCGCTACGTCAGCCAGCGCACGATGGAGCTGCTGCGCCAGTTCGACGTGGCCGATCGCGTCTACGAGCGCTCGATGCCGCTCAAGCACATCTCGCACATCCGCTGGTGCACCACGCTCGCTGGGGACGGCGAGCTCGACCGGCGCACCTTCTACCGCATCGAATCCTTCGGCGGTGGTTCGCTGGCGCAGCACTACGCCAAGGACAGCCCCTGCGAGTCGACGTTGTTCCCGCAGGTGCGCATGGAGCCGCTGCTGCGCGAGATCGCCTCGGCGGAAGACAAGGCGCAGGTGTTCTACGACCACCAGCTGCAGTCCTTCGAGCAGGACGAAGAAGGCGTGACCGCGATCGTGCGTGATCGCGCCGGCGGGAAGGACCTCCGCGTGCGCGCCAAGTACCTGGTCGGCGCCGACGGCGGCAAGACGGTCGGGCCGGCGGTGGGTGCCGTCATGACCGGCGCCACCGATCTGGCGCACATGGTCACGGTGTACTTCCGCGCCGACCTGTCGCAGTACTGGGACGACGACTACTCGATGACGACCTGGTTCGTGAACCCCGAGGGCGGGTCGTGGGCCAGCGGCGTGCTGGGGCAACTGGGCCCGACCAGGTTCGGCCGGCACTCCGAGGAGTGGATGTTCCATTTCAGCTTCCGCCCCGACGATCCATCACGCTTCGAGGAGGCGTCGCTCCTGCCGCGGATGCGCGAGCTGCTGAAGATCCCGGACCTGAACCCGGACATCATCGGGATCGGCCACTGGACGGTCGAAGGCGTGCTGATCGATCGCTACCGCTGGGGCCGCGTGCTGCTCGCCGGTGATGCCGCACACCGCCATCCGCCCACCACCGGCCTGGGCCTGAACTCCGCGATCCAGGACGCGCACAACCTGGCGTGGAAGATCGCCGCGGTACTGAAGGGCCAGGCACATGACAGCCTGCTCGACAGCTACGAGGCCGAACGCCGACCGGTGGCGGCGGCCAACATCCAGTGGGCGCTGATGACGTTCCAGAACCACCAGCTGACCGATGCCGGCATCGGGCTGGTGCGCGGAAACGCCGAGCTGAGCCAGGCCAATTTCCGCCGCTACTTCGCCGACGACCAGGAAGGACGGACGCGGCGCGCGCGTCTGGCGCAAATCATGGATGTGCAACGCATGGAATGGCAGGCGCACGACATCGAGCTCGGCTACCACTACGACATCGGCGCGGTGATGCCGGATGGCACGCCGACTCCGGAGCGCGACCCGCTGGGACAAGTCTATGTGCCGACCACGCGGCCGGGGCATCGCCTGCCGCATGCATGGCTCGAGCGCGATGGCCAGAAGCTTTCCACGCTCGACCTGGTCCAGCCGGGCCGCTTCGTGCTGCTCACCGGACGCGAGGATTCAGGCTGGGCCGAGGCCGCGGCGGCCGTGGCGCGCATCAGCGGCGTCCCGATCGAGGTGGTCGAGATCTCGGACGTGTCCGCGGTGCGCGATGCAGACCGCCGCTGGCGCCACCTGCGCGGCGTATCCGCCGATGGCGCGGTCCTGGTGCGGCCCGACCAGCACGTGGGCTGGCGCTCGATCGGGCGCAGCAAGGAGGCGCAGGCGACGCTGGCGGCAGCGCTGGCCCGAATTCTTCAACGCGACATCAAGGCCTGACCTGCACGCCCGCGGCGAAGCGGGCCGGCAGAAAACAAGGAGACATTCACCATGCATCGACGCACCCTCCTCTCCCTGGTCGCCGCTGGCGCCCTGGCGCCCGCGGCCTTCGCCCAGTCGACCTGGCCCAGCCAGCCGATCCGGCTGATCGTGCCCTACCCGGCCGGCGGCGGCACCGACTTCTTCGCGCGCCTGGTCGCGCCCGGCATGGGTGAGGCGCTGGGACAGCCGGTCATCGTCGAGAACCGTCCCGGCGCCTCCGGCATCATCGGCGCCACCGCGGTGGCCAAGCAGCTGCCGGCCGACGGCCACACCTTCCTGCTGGGCGACATGACGACCTACGCCGTCAACCCCAGCATGTTCGAGAAGCTCTCCTACGACCCGCTGAAGGACCTGGTGCCGGTGACCATGACCGCCAAGTTCGACTTCGTGCTGGTGGTCAATCCCACCGTGCTGCCGGTCGGCAACGTGCAGGAGCTGATAGCGCTGGCGGCGCGCACGCCGGCGGGGCTGAGCTATGCCTCGCCCAGCGTGGGCACCACCCATCACCTCGCGACCGAGTTGCTCGCCCGCGAGACCGGCATGAAGCTGGTGGCCATCACGTACAAGGGCGGCGGACCGGCCGTGCAGGACCTGCTGGGCGGCCAGGTGGGCATGATGTTCCTGGACCGCGCCTCGGCGCGGCCGCACATCGAGTCCGGCAAGCTGCGCCCGATCGCCGCCGCAGGTTCGAAGCGCATTGCGGCCTACCCCGACGTGCCGACGCTGGCCGAGCAGGGCGTCAAGGGTTTCGAGGTGGAAGGCTGGCAGGGCTTCAGCGTGCGCGCAGGCACCCCCGAGGCGGCGATCCGCGCGCTGAACGCGGCCTACCTGAAGGCCATCGCGCCGGCCGACGTGAAGCGCAAGCTCAACGAAGCCGGAATCGATCCGGTCGGCGGAACACCCGAGCAGTTCACCGGATACATCCAGGCCGAGACGGTGAAGTGGCGCAGCGTGGTGCGAGAGCGAAACATCAAGCCCGAATAAGCGCCGTCGGGTCTGGACGCCGGCCTCGACTTTGCGCCTTGCCGCCGGCGGTGTCGACCCTCGACGATCTTGATCCTGGCGCCGCCGGGCAGGCCTTTCACGCAACCATGCCCGCACGGCCGAAATAGTGATCGGCGATCACCGGGTCGTTCGCCAGGTCCGAGGCCAACCCCTGGTGCACGATGCGGCCCTGCTCCAGCACCGCGGCGCGATGGGCCGTCTGCAGCGCGAGGCGAGCGTTCTGCTCCACCAGCAGGATGGTCATGCCCTCGCGATTGAGTTGCACCAGTGCGCGGAACACGTCCTTGATGATCACGGGCGCGAGACCGAGGCTGGGCTCGTCCAGCATCAGCACCTTGGGACGACCCATCAGCGCGCGGCCGATCGCCAGCATCTGCTGCTGGCCACCGGACAGCGACCCCGACAACTGTTCGCGCCGGTCCTTCAGCACCGGGAACAGCGCGTGCACGCGATCGAGGTCGCCCGCGTCACTGCCGCGCACGCCTGCCGCCTGGCGGCCCAGCTCGAGGTTCTCGGCCACCGAAAGCGGCGCAATCACGCGCCGGCCCTCGGGTACCTGGATGATCCCGGCGCGTGAGCGCAGATGGGCAGCGCGGCGCCCAAGCGGCTCGCCCTCGAACAGGATCTCGCCGCTGGAGGGCACGATGCCCGACAGCGCGTTGACCAGGCTCGACTTGCCGGCGCCATTGGGACCGATGAGGGCGAAGATCTCGCCCTTCTTCACCGTCAGGTCCACGCCGCGCAGGGCCTGGATACCACGGTAGTGCACGTCGAGATTGCGGATGTCCAGCACGATCAGGCTCCCAGGTAGGCTTCGACGACCATCGGGTCACGCCCTACCGCGTCCGGCTGGCCCTCGGCGATGAGCCGGCCCGAGGCCAGCACGTAGAGGTGCGAGCACAAGGACATGACGAAGCGCATGTTGTGCTCGATCAGCAGCACGGCGACGCCGCTCGCGGCCACGCTGCGGAAGATGCCGGCCAGGCTTTCGGCCTCGGCGTCGTTCATGCCGGCCACCGGCTCGTCGAGCAGCAGCAATCTCGGTTCGGTCGCCAGCGCCCGCATCATTTCGATGCGGCGCTGATGGCCGTAGGACAGGCCGCCAGCGCGGTGCTCGGCCAGCGCCGTCATGCCGAAGCGCTCCAGCAGCGCCATCGCCCGTTCGTTCATCCGCTTCGCCTCGGCGCGTGCGGAAGGCAGGCCCAGCAGGTTGGCCCAGAGTCCGGCCTTCTCGTGCCGGTGGAAGCCGGCCACCACGTTCTCGAGCACGCTGGCGTCGGGCACCAGGCGGATGTTCTGGAAGGTGCGGGCCACGCCGGCGCGCGCCAGGTCGGGGGCTTCTTCGCGCGAGACGTCCCTGCCGTCCAGCAGCACCTTGCCCGAGCTGAGGTGCAGCAGGCCGGTGATGAGGTTGACCACCGTGGTCTTGCCGGCGCCATTGGGGCCGATCAGGCCGGTGATCTGTCCGGCGGGCACCTGCAGGCTCACCTTGTCGACGGCCGGCACGCCGCCGAAATGACGGGCCACATCCTGGAGGACCAGCGTAGCGGTCATGCGTGCACTCCTGTGTCGATCGACGGGTTGACGGGCGGCGCGCCCGTGCCGGCGGGGCCGCCGACCGCGGGATCGGCCGGCAGGGGAGTGGCCCTGCGTCGCAGCCGGCGGTCGCGCAGCATCGCGATCACGGTGTCGGCCACGCCGCGCGGCAGGTACACGATGACCAACAGCAGCAGGATGCCCTGCACCACGTTGCGATAGTCGGCGAACACGCGGAACAGTTCGGGCAGCGTGGTCAGGATGGCAGCGCCGACCAGCGCGCCCCACACCGAGGTGCGGCCACCGAGCACGACCATCGCCAGCGTCGCCACGAGCATGCCGAAGCCGAACTCGCCGGGCGTGATGGCGTAGCTGCTGGTGGCCTGCAGCGCGCCGCCCAGGCCCGCCAGCAGCCCCGACAGGATGAACGCGATGCGGTGGTAATAAGGCACCGAGATGCCCAGCGAGACCGCCACGGTCTCGTCCTCGCGGATCACGTCCATGGCACGTCCCACGCTGTAGCGGCCCATGGCGACCAGCAGCAGCACCACGACCACGACCACCGACAGCAGCACGCCGGTGCCTGCCACCTTGGGAATGCCGTTGACCCCCAATGCACCATTGGTGACGCTGACCCAGTTCTGCGTGGCCGATAGCACGATCTGCACCAGCGCCAACGTAGCGACTGCCTGGAACACGCCGCGAAGCCGCGACAGCGGGAACGCCAGCAAGGCGCTGGCCAGGGTTCCCAGCATGGTGCCGGCAACGATGGCCGCGAACGGCGGCCAGCCGGCCTTGGTGATCAGCAGCGCGCAGCCGTAGGCACCGAGCGCGGCGAAGCCCGCGGTGCCCAGCGAGAACACGCCGGCACGCAGCACCACATACTGGCTCAACGCCAACAGGGCGTAGACCAGGATGTGGTCGAACAGTGACTGGTAGGTGTAGAAGAAATTCATCATGCGCGTTGAATCCGCATCGCGGCGGTCGACTGTCCGAACAGGCCGGTGGGCTTGACCAGGATGACAATGAACAGGGCGACGAAGACGACGGCCTCGGCGACGCCGGAGGAGACGTAGGCCACCGCGAGCGTCTGCACGATGCCGATGGCGAGGCCCGCGATCAGCGCGCCCGGGATGCTGCCGAGTCCGCCCAGGATGATGATCACGAAGGCGCGCAGCAGCAGCGGCTCGCCCATCGCGAAGTGCACCGAGTTGAAGACCAAGCCGATCAGCACGCCCGCCATGCCCGCCAGCGCGCCCGAGATCAGGAACACCTGCATGTTGACCGGCCCCGGATTGATGCCCAGCAGGCGCGAGGTCTGCTCCGAGTACGCGACAGATCGGATGCGCTGGCCGAAGGTGGTGCGGTACAGGTACCAGACCAGGCCGAACACCATGGCCACCACCAGGCCGATGATCACCAGCTGCAGCAGCTGAATGCGCAACCCGAACACGGTGTAGACCACCACCGGGAAGGCATCGAAGGGGAAGCGCATGACCGCGGTGTTGGACACCTTCTGCGCGATGGCCAGCAGCACCAGGTCGGCCCCTATCGAGGCGACGATGGCGGAGAACTCCGGCGCGTTGCGGCGGCGCAGTGGCCGGAAGGCGAACACGTCCAGTGCCACCGACACCAGCCCGCCCGCCAGCATGGCAATCAGCAGTGCCACGTAGATCGGCGCGTCCAGCATCGTGACGGCGTACAACCCTGCAAAGGCGCCCCACATGAACACCGAGCCGTGGGCCATGTTCATGATGTGGTTCACCCCGAAGAGCAGCGTGAACCCGAGGGCGAACAGGGCGTAGACACTGCCGACGACCACGCCGTTGAGAAGTTGTTGCATCAGCATGCCGGAAGAATAGGAATGCAGGTGCTGGATGTATGTCCCCTTGCGGTGGTACGGACTTGCATGAGGTGCTGCGCGCGCCGAGATGCGCGGTCCCCTGCCACGGGGACAGACGACCCCACGGCCCGTCGTGACACTGGCGGGCATGGCGGGAGTGCCAACCCGCCACTCCCTGGAGAACCCAAGATGCGCTTCCCCCACCTGCCCGTCGAAGACGAGCTCGAGATCCGTTCGGTCTTCGCCCGCTACGGTCACCTGGCCGACGCCGGCGACCCCAACTTCGTCCAGCTGTTCACCGAGGACGCGAGCTGGACGCGCGCCAATTCGCCGCCGGCCGCACAGGGCGGCAGCGGACTGCCGCCTGAAACCATCCGTGGCCGCGGCAAGCTGCTGGCGCTGATGGAAGAAGTGATGAAGAAGAAGTTCAAGCAGCGCATGCACCACCAGATGACCGACTTCTACGTGGTGCCGGGCGCCAACGCCGACGACGCCATGGGCCATGCCCGCGCGCTGATCACCGACTGGCGCGAGGGCCCCGGCAAGATCGCCATGTTCGGCAAGTACGACGTGCGCTTTCGCCGCACCGATGTGGGCTGGCGCATCAGCGACATGACGGTTCGCGTGCTGCCGAGCGGGGATTGAAGCCATGAGCGCCATCCTTGCACCCGACGCGCCGGTCCTCGACGAGGATCCGTTCTCCGATGAAAACATCGCGAACCCCTACCCCTTCTTCCAGCGCATGCGCGAGCTCGCGCCCGCGGTCTTCATCGCGCCTCATGGCTACTACGCCGTGGGCCGGCACCAGGAGGCCGGGATCGTCGCCAGCGACCATGCCCGCTTCACCACCGAGGGGGGCGTGGGCATGAGCGACATCCGCAAGCCGGGCGCCTGGCGCACGCGCAGCCCGATCGCCGAGCTCGATCCCCCGGAGCACACGCGGGTGCGAGCCGCGCTGCAGAAGATCCTGTCTCCGCTGGTCATCAAGACCTGGAAGGAGAAGTTCGCCCATCGGGCCGAGGAAGTGGCCGACCAAGTGGTGGCCAAGGGCCACATCGACGGGGTGGCCGACATCGCCGAAGCCTTCGTGCTCGACGTCTTCCCCTCGGTGCTGGGCGTGAACGTGCCGCCCGAACGCATCAAGCTGACGGGAGAGCTCAACTTCAACCAGATCGGGCCGAACAACGAGCGCGTGGCCCGCACGCTGGAACGCGCCGGTCCGATCATGGACTGGTACCAGCAGGTGCTGCAGCGCGAGCACATGCTGCCGGGTGGCTTCGGCGAGAAGATCTACCAGGCCGAGGACGCCGGCGACTTCGACAAGGGCACCGCGCCCTTCCATGTCCGCACCTTCTTCCGTGCCGGCGTGGACACGACCATTGCCGGCATCGGCTCGACGCTGAAGCTGCTGTCGGAGCACCCGGACCAGCTGGCCAAGGTGCAGGCGAACCCGGCGCTGATCAAAGGCGCGTTCGAAGAGGCGCTGCGGATGGAATCGCCGGCGCAGGTGATGTTCCGCACCACCACCGGCGAGGTGGAGCTGGGCGGGGTACGGCTGCGCGCCGATACCAAGGTCGGCTACCACATGGGTGCCGCCAATCGGGATCCGCGCCAATGGAAAGACCCGGACCGCTTCGACGTGACGCGCCAGACCACCGGCGTGCACCGCGCCTTCGGCGTGGGCGCGCACGTCTGCATCGGGCAGATGATCGCCCGGCTCGAGGCCGAATGCATCCTCGGCGCGGTGCTGCGTCGCATCGAGCGCATCGAGCCCGCAGGCCCGGCGCAATGGCGGCCTGTGAATACGCTGCGCACGCTGGACGTGCTTCCCCTGATGCTGGTCGGTGCGCAGGGTCGATCCGTCCCCTGACACGGGGACAGACGCGCGCGACGCCCGCATCCACACTGCCGAAGACTTCCCGAGCACAAATGGAGACAACCATGCACATGCAACGCAGAGCCGCCGTGGCCGGCGCGCTTCTTCTCGCCACCGGCGGCCTGGCCTTCGGACAGGGCAAGGACATCCCCGTCGGCGTGTTCAACGCCCAGACCGGCACCTACGCCTTCGGCGGCGTGCCGATCCAGAACGGAATGAAGCAGGCGCTGGAGGAAGCCAATGCGCAAGGCTTGCCCGGCGGCAACAAGTTCAAGATATTCGAAGGCGATACGGCCGGCGACAAGGGCCAGACCATCAACCTGGTCAACCAGTTCGTCAAGCGCGACAACGTGATGTTGATCCTGGGCCCCACCATCAGCGGCGAAGCGCTGGCCGGCGCGCCCGTCGCCAACGACCTGAAGGTTCCGATCCTGGCCATCGGCAGTTCGCCCGGAATCCTCGCCACCGGGCCGTGGGCCTTCAAGATCCAGGCCACGCCGGTGGACATCATGGGTTTCCTGGGCAAGCTGGCGGTGGAGAAGCTGGGTGTCAGTCGCATCATCCTGCTGCACGATCAGAGCAACGATGGCTACGTCGGTCAGAAGACCGCCCTGGCCGACTACCTGACCAAGGCGGGTGCGAAGATCGTTGCCGACGAGAAGTTCGTTTCCTCCGAATCCAACTTCCTGGCACTGGCGACCAAGATCGCCGCCACGCCGACCGACGCCATCTTCATCGCCGCACCGGCCGAAGTGACGGCCAACCTGATCCTGCAGATCCGCCAGGCCGGCCTGGACGGCAAGGTCAAGTTCATCGGCCCCTCCACGCTGGGCTCCCTCGGCTTCATCAAGGCCGGCGGCAAGGCAGTGGAAGGAACCTACGTCGTCTCCGACTACTCGCCCAACAATCCGGCGCCGATGAACCAGGCTTTCGTCAAGGCTTACCAGGCCAAGTACAAGGCCGTGCCCGACAACTGGGCAGGCATGGGGTACGCACTCGGCCAGGTGGCGGTGCAGGCGGTGAAGAACGCCGGCCCCGAGCCGGACAGGACGAAGATCCGTGACGAGCTGGCGAAGCTGAACAAGGTGCCGATGGTGCTGGGCAATGGCATGTGGAGCGTGGATGCCGGGCGCAACCCGAGCTACGGCGGTGTCCTGCTGCAGGTGAAGGACGGCAATTTCATCGCCGTCCAATGAGGTTCTCGAGCGTCAGGCGGTCATGCCGCCATCGACGTTGTAGACCCCGCCCGTGATGAAACTCGCCTGCGGCCCCAGCAGCCAGAACACGAGGTTCGCGACCTCGTGCGCGGTTGCGGCCCGCCGCAGGGGCTGGTTCATGAAGTGCTGTTTCAGCGCCGCTTCCGCCTGCTCTTCGGTTCGGCCATCCACCCGGAAGGTGCTGCGCAGCAGAGGCGTGTCGATCGGCCCCGGGCAGATCGCGTTGATGCGGATGCCGTGCGGCGCGAATTCAAGTGCAGCCTGCTGCGTCATGCGAATCACTGCCGCCTTCGACGCGCCGTAGACGCCCAGCCCGGCTTCGGCCCGGCTGCTGCGCTGGCCCGACACCGACGCGGTGTTGACGATCGTGCCGCCGCCTTGCGCCCGCATCACCTTGCCGACCGCTTGCATCCCCAGCAACACACCGCGCACGTTGACCGCGAAGATCCGGTCGAAGTCGGCCATGCGGAAGTCCAGCAGCGAGGCCTGCGGACCGACGATGGCGGCGTTGTTGTGGAACAGGTCGATGCGGCCCCATTGCGCTGCCGTGGCATCGGCATAGCGCTGCACGTCGGCTTCCACCGCCACGTCGGCCTGCAGGGCCAGCACGCGGCTGCTGTCCAGCCCCTGCAGCGCCCGGTCCAGCGACAAGGCATCGCGGTCCACGACCGCCACCTTGGCACCCGCATCCAGCAGCTGTCGCGCCAAGGCCAGGCCGACGCCGCTGGCGCCTCCGGTCACCACGGCCACCTGGTTGTCGAACGCGCCCGCGCTCATTGCAGCGTCACCCGCAGCGCATCCGGGGCACGGAACACGAAGGTGTGCAGGTGCTGCGCGGTGTCGGGCTGCACCAGCCGCATCTTCGGGAAGCGCCTGGCGAACGCCTCGAACACGATTTTCATCTCCAGACGAGCCAGCGGTGCGCCCAGGCAGAAGTGCACGCCGTTGCCGAAGGTCAGCTGCTTGCGCGCATTGGCACGCCGGATGTCGAACCTGTGCGGTTCCGGGAACACTTCCTCGTCGCGATTGGCCGAAGCGAATGACAGCATGATCGGCGCGCCCTTCGGAATCTTGACGCCGCGGAACTCCACGTCTTCCAGCGCAATGCGACGCCAGCCGATGACCGCCCCGGCATAGCGCATACCCTCCTCCACCGTGTTGGCAGCGAGTGTCGGGTCGGCGCACAGCGCCTCCCACTGGCTGCGGCTCTCCAGCAGCGAGCGGAAGGTGTTGGTCAGCTGGTTGGTCGTGGTCTCGTGTCCCGCGAAGGCAACGCCAAAGGTGTGGGTGATGATCTCGGGGATGCTGATGACGCTGTCGTCGCCGTTGCGGATGGCCAGCATCTGGCTGGTGAAGTCGTCGCCCGGGTTCTTCTGCCGGTCCGCCACCAGCGCCGCGCAGTACTGCCAGAACGCCGCCATGTTGCGCGCGCCCTCCAACTGCTGCTCGTGAGTCGCCGGGCTGAAGTCGATCACGCTGCGCGCGGCCGCCCATTTCTTGACGCTGGGGACGTCGGCATCCGGAATGCCCATCAGCTTGAACACCACATGGGCCGGCAGCTCGTAGTTGACCTCGGCCAGGAGGTCGACCTCGTCCTTGCCTTCGATGCGCTCGATCGCTTCGGCCACCAGGCGGCGAATGTGCGACTCCAGCTTGACGAATTCGCGCAGGTTGAGCTTCTGGCTGGTGACGGCGCGGGTGCGCTTGTGGACCTCGCCGTACAGGGTCGAGTGGCTGGCGGTCGAGGCATAGCCCTCTTCCTTGAGGATCGCCATCGCCTCGGGGCACATGGGCGTGACCGGCCGCGTGGTGTTCTCCGACGAGAAGCGCACGCCGTCGTGCAGCACCGCGTAGACGTCGCTGTGCTTGGTCAGCACCCAGTAGCCGATCTCCTCGCACCAGAACACCGGCTCCGTGCGCCGCTGCACTTCGAAGGCCGCGTGCAGCTCCGGGCTGTAGTACGGCCTGAAATCCTTGGCGGCGGACTGAAAGGGGCAGACTGCGGTCGTATTCATTTGTCGGTTCTCCGGTTCAGCGCATGAGCATGCCGCCGTTGACGTCGAGGGTGGCGCCGGTCACGAAGCCGGCGCCGGGCGACACCAGGTAAGACACGGCAGCAGCGATCTCCTCCGGCAGCCCGATGCGCCCGAGCGGTACGGCCGCCGTGCCCAGATACTTCCGGTCGCCGCTGCCGGCGGGCACCGTCTGGTGCAGCATCGGCGTGTCGATCGGGCCGGGCGCGACCGTGTTGACGGTGATGCCCATCGGAGCCGCCTCGCGCGCCGCGACCTTCGACAAGGCGAGTACCGCGCCCTTGGATGCGCTGTAGGCCGAGCCGCTCTGCATGCCGCCCATCTGTCCGGCGAGCGAGGCGACGGTGACGATGCGGCCATGCTCGATGTTGCGCCCGGCACAGCGCCGCAGCATCTCCCGCACGCACAGAAAGGTGCCGCCGGCGTTGATGCGCATCACCCGCTCCCACTCCTCCAGCGTGATGTCCACGGTCGGCAGCCGACCCGGCACCGGATGGGTGCTGAGGATGCCGGCAAAGCACGCCAGCACGCTGATGCGACCGAGCTTCTTCTCCGCCGTGTCGAAGGCTGCGCGAACGCTGCTTTCGTCGCTCACGTCGCAGACCAGGCCGATATGGCCGCTGCCGGGCAGCGTCGCGGCGGCCCGTTCGGCAGCCTCCGCGTGAAGATCGGCCACGGCAATGGTCAGGCCGTCTTCGGCCAGCTTGCGGGCGCTGGACAGTCCCAGCCCGCCCGCGGCGCCGGTGACGAGTGCGATGCGCATGAAAGTCTCCTGCAGTTCAACGGTCCGGATGTGCGTCCACCCAGCACTGCACCAGCGCCTCGCTGATGTAGGCGCTGGAGGTCTGGCCGCCATCCACCGCCAGCACCTGGCCGGTGACGAAGCCGGCGTCGTCGCTGCACAGGAAGGCGGCAGCGCCGGCGATCTCTTCGGGCCTGCCGGGACGGCCCATCGGCGTGGTGCCGACGATCGTGGCGTGGAAGCGCGCCGTGTTCAATCGGCCCGCGGTCTGCGGCGTCGCGATGATGCCGGGCGCGATGGCGTTGACGCGGATGCCCTGGTCGGCGTAGTCGGCGGCCAGGTTGCGGGTCAGGCCGATCACGCCGGCCTTGGCCATCGAATACACGGCCTGTCGACGGTACCCCACCAGTCCGAGGGTGGAGGCAATGTTCAGCACCACCCCCTTGGAACGGGTCAGCGCCGGCAAGGCCGCCAGGGTGATCATGAAGGTCGCCTTCTGGTTGATGTCGGCGTATTTCCGGTAGTCGGCCTCGGTTGTTTCGTGGAACGGCGGGCAGTTGCCCAGCCCGGCGTTGTTGACCAGCACGCGAATGCCGTCGAAGCGGCGCAGGCACTCGTCGACGATCGCTTGCGGCGCTCCCTCGGCGGTCACGTCGGCGACGAAGGTGCGCAGCGTTTCCGAGCGCGGCAGCGCGGCCAGGCCCTCGTCGTCGATGTCGACCGCCAGCACCTGGGCGCCCTCCTCATGCAGCCGCAGTGCGATGGCGCGGCCGATGCCCGAGGCGGCAGCGGTGACGATGGCGGGACGGCCCGCAAAGCGCTTCATGCCACTTCCCAGATGTCGTACACGGGCCCATTGGCCTCGCGCGTGCCGGTGCCGATGGCGATCTTGTCGTTCAGCCACTGGAGCCCTGGCGCGGCCGTTTCGAACTGCACCGCGACGCGGAAGTAGTCGGCACCGCGCGCAATGGGCTCGCGGTTGACGATCTTCTTCATGATCTCCGGCGTCGGCCCATTGCGGCGGCCGTTGTAGGTCATGTAGATCAACTCGCCGTTACCGGTTTCGAGCACCAGGCGCACGTCCAGGTGCAGGCCGCCGTCGGGCCGCTCCAGCACCACGTCGGCCCCGCCCGGCAGCACCCGGCCGCAGAGGCGCTCGCCCTCGAAGTGGCCGCCGCCGACGCACATCACGCGGCGCGTGTAGCCATGCGGCACGGCACCCACCAGCTGAGGCGGCGCGTCGACCTCGGCCTTGATGGTGAACAGCGGGCGCAGCTCGATCGGGGTCATTTGGCGTAGCGCTTGCGCACGTCCTTGATGAGCTCGAGCAGCGCCTGCGGCACGTCGCGCCCTTCGGCCTTGGCCTTCTCCTTGCAGTCTTCCCACAGCTTCAGGTCGGCGTAGCCCTTCTCGGTGTGGCGGTTCCACTCCTTGTCCAGCGGGGTGGTGATCTCCAGCCGGATGCCGGCGGGGTCGTGGAAGTAGATCGACAGGATCAGGCCCTTGTGGTCGGTCGGCCCGATCACGTCGACACCTTGCGACTTGAGCCACTCGTACCACTTCAGCACCTCGGCGCGGTCCTTCGCCTCCAACGCGATGTGGTTGAAGATGTCATAGGCAGGATGGCTCGACTTGGAGGGCGGCGGCACGCCGGGGGCCTCGAAGAAGGCCAGCGTGGAGCCATCGCCCATGCGGAAGAAGATGTGAAAGTAGGGAATGGCGTCGCCGGTGGACGGCACGCTGTCGTCCAGCACCGTGCTGGCCAGTTCCATCCCCATGATGCGTGTGTAGAAATCGGTGGTGGCTGCGGCGTCCGGCGTCACCCAGGCCGCGTGGTTCAGCATCATCGGCGTGAGGCCGGGGTTGGGGGTCAGTGCGGCCTTGGGCTTGGCGCCGACAGGGGGGGCAGTGGTTTGCATGGGAGCAATCTCCGGTTGGGTTCGGTTCTTACAGTTGTGGATCGGCGATGCGCACGGCGATCCCGTCGAGCGCGTCGGTCATGACGATCTGGCAGGACAGCCGGCTGCCCGCTTCGCGCGGCGCGGCGGTGTAGTCCAGCATCTGGTGCTCGGTATCGACCGGCGGCGGCAACAACGCGGTGAATGCGTCGTCCACGATCACGTGGCACGTGGCGCAGCTCATCACGCCGCCGCAATCGCCGACGATGCCGTTCAAGTCGTTGGCCGTGGCGGCCAGCATCAGGCTCTGGCCGTTGGCGACCTCGACTTCGTCGCGTTCGCCATTGGGATGGATATAGATGACGCGTGGCATGGTGCTGACTTTCGTTGAGGCGCGAGCCGCCGTCAGTCCCCTCGCCGGGGACGTTGAGCCCGCACGCGCAGGCGGCGCAGGCCATCGCGCAGCAGGCCGACGAAACCCTGCGGCATCAAGAACATGCACAGGATCAGGAAGCCGGCAAAGATGGCCGATGGCGCGGATTTCGAGATCTGGTCGGCGACGTTGGGAATGAACTGGATGAAGGCGGCCCCCACCAGCGCGCCCGAGATCGTGCCGAGACCGCCGACCACGGCACCGACCAGGAAGAAGACCGAGACGAACATCCCGAAGCTGTCAGGCGCGACGAAGGCCGTCGCGATTGCGCCCAGCGAGCCGGCGACGCCGGTGTAGAGCGCGCTGATGCCGAAGGTCATGGCCTTGACATAGGGCACGTTGATGCCCATGGCAGAGGCGGCGATCGGCTGCTCGCGGATGGCGACGGTGGCCCGGCCCAATCGGCCGCGCAGCATGTTCCAGGCGCACACGAACAGGAAGGCAGCCATGGCCAGCACCACCAGGTAGAGCCACTGGTCGGCCGACAGATCGAGCCCGAAGGGCGCCTCCGGCTTCAGCAGGGTGATGCCCTGCACGCCGCCGGTCCATGGCTCCAGGGCCTTGTGCTTGAGCAACTGCGGCGTGGCCAGCGCCAGCGCGAAGGTGGCGAGCGCCAGGTAGTGGCCCTTGAGCCGCAGCGCCGGCCAGCCGAACAGGAAGCCGAAGGCGAAGCAGACGACGGCCGACACCGGCAGCGTGGCCCACCAGGCGAAGCCGCCGTGCTCCATCAGCACCGCGGTCACATAGGCGCCCAGCGCGTAGAGCGCGCCGTGGCCCAGCGAGAGCTGGCCGTTGTAGCCGACCAGCATGTTCAGCCCGAGCACCGCAATCGCCGTGATCAGCGTCATGGTGGCGAGGAAGATGCGGTAGTCGGACAGCACGAACGGTACGGCCAGGGCAGCAAGCACCAGAGCGCCGAGGACGACCGGGCGCCACGACCATCCCGCCGCCATGGCGGGCGGCGCGGCCGAGCGGGAGGGCTGGCTGGAGGAAACGGGCAGTGTCGACATGCTCAGACCCTCGCCACCAGCTTGCGACCGAAGATGCCGGAGGGCCGGATCAGCAGCACGCCGACGATCAGCACCAAGGCCAGCGAGAGCTTGAGTTCGGTGCCGACCACGTAGGTGCCCGCCAGGTTCTCGATCACGCCGACGATCAGGCCGCCCGCCACCGCGCCCCAGGGGTTGTCGATGCCGCCCAGCAGTGCCGCGGCGAAGGCGTAGATCAGCACGCCGCCCATCATGTTGGGCTCGAGGAAGACCACCGGCGCCACCATCAGCCCCGCGACTGCGCCGATGAGGGCCGACAGGCCCCAGCCGAGCGAGAGCATCAGCGATACCGGGATGCCGGCCAAGCGCGAGGACACCGGGTTCTCTGCCGAGGCGCGCATCGCAAGACCCACCTTGGTGAAGCGAAGGAAGGCGAAAAGAATCCCCATGACCAGGAGGACCACGACGACGGTCCCCAGCTCGTGGCCGGAGATCAGCGTGGTGCCGCCCGGCACCTTGTCCGGGAACGGACTGGGGAAGGGTTCCAGCTGGTGACCGAAGATCCAGCCGGCCAGCGAGTTGATGCCGACGAACAGGCCGATGAAGACCACGATCACCGACAGCTCCGGCACGTCGCCCAGCGGCCGCAGCACGAGACGCTCGATGGCGAAGCCGGCCACGAAGCCGAAGGCCAGCGTCGCGAGCGCGGCAGCCCAGTAAGGCAACCCCCACTTGAGCAGCAGGAAGGCGATGAAGGTGGAGAACATCGCCATCTCGCCCTGCGCGAAGTTGATGTGATGGGTGGACTGGTAGATCATCACCAGCGCCAACCCCAGGCAGGCATAGATGCCGCCCATGGCGATGCCGGAGGCGAGCTGTTGCAGCAGGCTGTACATAACGTGCGTCCTTGTCAGAAACCTAGATAGGAGCGGCGGATCTGCTCGTCGTCGCGCAGTTCCTTGGCAGTGCCGGACATCACGGTGCTTCCGGTCTCCAGCAGCCAGGCGTGGTCGGCCAGATCGAGCGCGCGGGCGACGTTCTGCTCCACCAGCAGAATGCTCACGCCCTCCTGCTTGTTGATGACGCGCATGATGTCGAAGATCTCGCGGATGATCAGCGGCGCCAGCCCGAACGAGGGCTCGTCCATCAGCAGCAGTTTGGGCCGCTGCATCAGGGCCCGGCTGATGGCCAGCATCTGCTGCTCGCCGCCGGAGAGCGTGCCGGCTTGCTGCTGGCGGCGCTCGCGCAGGCGCGGGAAGTAGCCGAACATGCGCTCCATGCCCTCTTCCACTTCCTTCTTGCTGCGGCGCAGGTACGCGCCGACGCGCAGGTTCTCCTCCACCGTCATGTTGACCAGCGTGCCGCGGCCGTCGGGCACGTGGGCGATGCCGAGCGCGGCGATCTTCTCGGTGGTGTAGCCATCGACGCGCTGGCCCGCGAAGCGGATCTCGCCGGTGCGCCGCACCAGGCCGCTGATCGCGCGCAGCGTGCTGGTCTTGCCCGCACCGTTCGCGCCGAGGATGGTGGTGATGCCGCCTTCGGCCACCTCGAAGCTGATGCCCTTGAGCACGCGGGTGGGGCCGTAGAAGGCCTCGACGTTGTTCGCTTCCAGCAGGGCGGCCATCAGGCGGTCTCCGTTCCGAGATAGGCACGCACCACCTCCGGGTCCGCCTGCACTTGCGCGGGCGGGCCGTCGGCGATCTTGCGGCCGAAGTTCATGGCCACCACCTGGTCGGACACGCGCATCACCAGGTTGAGGTGATGCTCCACCAGCAGCACGGTGACCTGGAAGCGATCGCGCACGTCCGAGATCAGCTGGCGCAGGCCGTCGACTTCCTCGTGGTTCAAACCGGCGGCCGGCTCATCCAGCAGCAGCAGCTTCGGATCGGCCACCAGCGCACGCGCCATCTCGACACGCTTGCGCGTGCCGAAGGACAGGTACTTGACCGGCGTGTCGGCCATGTCGTCGAGGTTCAGCAGGGTCAGCAGGCGGTCGGTGCATTCACGCACCTCGACCTCCTCGCGCCGCACCGCAGACAGGCGGAACGCGTTGGCCAGGTAGCCGGTCCCGGTGCGGCAATGACGGCCGACCATCACGTTCTCGCGCACCGTCATGGCCGGGAACAGCGCCACGTTCTGGAAGGTCCGGCCGATGCCGGCGGCGGCGATCGCATGCTGCGGTTTCGCCAGCAGATCGGCGCCATCGAAGGTGATGGTGCCGGTCGCGGGCGTGTACAGACGGCTCAGGCAGTTGAAGAGCGTCGTCTTGCCGGCGCCGTTGGGTCCGATCACGCCGCAGATCTCGCCGCGGCGCACGTCGAACGAAATGCCGTCGAGCGCGACGATGCCGCCGAAGCGGACTGAAAGGTCGCTCACCCGCAGCAGGGCTTGGGAGGTGGAAGACATGGGAGGAGTATTCGTGCCCGAAGCAGGTGCGTCTGTCCCCTGCCGGTGGTACTGCGCTGCGTTGTCCCTTGCCACGGGGACTGACACCCCGGTGAGCCGCTGCCACATTCGGCACAGCACTCACCCTCAAAGGCATTCCCATGATCGAAACCGACGTCGTGGTCATCGGCAGCGGCGCCGCCGGCCTCACGGCCGCCATCACCGCACGCCAGCTTGGCCTCGAAGTGCTGGTGGTGGAAAAGACCCAGCTGTTCGGCGGCACCACGGCCTACTCCGGGGGGGCACCCTGGGTCCCCTGCAACCACGTGATGAAGCAGATCGGCCTGGACGACAGCCGCGCCGCGGCCGAAACCTACCTGCGTGCCGTGCTGGGCGAGGCCTTCGACGAAGACCTGGTCTCCAGCTATCTGGACAACGCCGCTGCCATGCTGGAGTTCATGGAGCGCCATTCGGACGTGCGCTTCAAGCCCTTCCCGCTGCCCGACTACGAAAGCGATCTGCCCGGCGCCGCGCGCTGCCGCTCCCTGCTGACGCCGGAGTTCGATGGCCGCCTGCTGGGGGAACGCCTGGCCGAGCTGCGCATGCCGCTGCCGCAGCTGATGCTGTTCGGCAGCATGCAAGTCGAAGGCGCCGACATCCATCCGATGCGCCATGCGCTGAAGACCTGGGCCGGCTTCAGGCACACCGCCAAGGTGATGCGCCGCTTCGTTGTCGACAAGGTGCGCCACGGCCGCGGGACCCGGCTGGTGAACGGCAATGCGCTGGCGGCGCGGCTGTTCCACTCGGCGATCCGGGCCGGCGTCACGCTGTGGAAGAACACGCCCGCGCTGGAATTGATCGTCGAAGAAGGCGCCGTGCGCGGCGTGCTGGTGCAGCGCGACTTTCATCGCATCGCGATCGAAGCGCGCCGAGGCGTCCTGCTGGCCACCGGCGGCTATGGCGCCAACGAGAAGATGCGCGCCAGGTACATCCCGTTCGCCGAGCACCATCACTCGCTGCAGCCGGAAGGCAATGTCGGCGACGGCATCCGCCTGGGCCTGGCAGCCGGTGCGGTGCACGACCCCGCGCACGCGGGCGACTGCATCTGGACGCCGGTGTCGCTGCTGCGCAAGCCGGACGGCAGCGTCGTCAAGTACCCGCACATCTTCATCGACCGCGCGATGCCGGGCTGTATCGCGGTGGACCCGCAAGGCCGTCGCTTCGTCAACGAGGGCACGTCCTACCAGACCTTCGTGGGCACCATGCACGAGCGCGGCTTCACCAAGGTGCACCTGATCGCCGACCGCGAATTCGTCCGCAGCTACGGCCTGGGCCTGGCGCGGCCGCAGCCCTTCAACCCGCAGCCCTTCGTCGATGCCGGCTACCTGGTGGAGGCGGCGACGCTGGCCGAGCTGGCGAGCAAGATCGCCGTCGATGCTGTCCAGCTGGAAGCGACGGTTCGGCGCTTCAACGAAGCGGCGCGGCGCGGCGAAGACCCGGAGTTCGGCAAGGGGGCGGACGCCCATTCCAGATTCCGCGGCGACCAGACGCACCAGCCGAATCCCGCCGTCGCCCCGGTGGGTATCGGTCCGTACTACGCGGTCGCGCTTCATCCGGGCGACCTGAGCACGGTGGGCGGGCTCGACACCAACGGACGCGCCCAGGTGCTGAACGCGCAAAGGCAGCCCATCCCCGGCCTCTACGCCGCCGGTCTGGACATGAACTCGATGATGCGCGGCCGCTACCCCGGCGGAGGCAGCAGCATCGGCCCTGCCATGACCTTCGGCTACATCGCGGCGCGCCACATGGCCCAGGGCCGCGCACGGATCGAACGCAAACAACTTGCGGAGGTGGCGTGATGGACTATGGACTGCAAAACCGCGTGATTTTCATCACGGGGGGCGGCAGCGGCATCGGCCGCGCGATCGGCATCGAGGCGGCGCGTGGCGGCGCGAAGGTGGCAGTCGTCGACGCAGTCGCGGAACGGGCCGAACAGGTTGCCATCGAGCTGCGCGAGCTGGGCGCCGAGGCAACGGCCGAGACGATGGACGTGCGTGATCCCGCAGCGTGCGAGGCGACCGTCGCCCGTGTCGAACAGACGCTCGGCGCCATCGACGGCATGGTGGCCTGCGCGGGCATCTCGCCGCCCTCGGCCGCCCACGTGATGCCCGACGAAATCTGGACCCGCTGCCTGGACGTCAACCTCAGCGGCATGTTCCGCTCGGTGCAGCCGGTGGGCAGGCGCATGGTGGAGCGCAAGCGCGGCGCGATCGTGACGATCGCCTCGATCGACGGCCTGGGCGGCCATGCGGGACGCGCGCACTACAGCGCCTCCAAGCACGGCGTGATCGGTCTGACCCGCGCGCTGGCCATCGAATGGGGCCGCTTCGGCGTGCGCGTCAACGCGGTGGCGCCCGGCGTGGTCGACACACCGCTGTTGAAGGCCAACATCCCGCCGGACCATCTGCAGTACGCGATGGTGGACCGCAACCCGCTCGGGCGCCTGTGCCGGCCGCAGGAGCAGGCGGGCCCCACCCTCTTTCTGCTGTCGGATGCAGCCAGCTATGTCACCGGCTCGGTCATGACCGTGGACGGCGGCAGCTCCGCCGGCTTCTTCACGCGCTGGAACGGCGCCGACCTGGGATCGCGCGCGCTGATGGAAGCCGGCGCCTACGGCCCACCCGAATGACTCTCTCGAAGGAACCCCCCATGAAAAACCTGTTCGACCTGCGCGGCGAGCGCATCCTGATCACCGGCGCCGGCGGCGCCATCGGTGGCGCCACGGCGCGCGTCTGCGCCGCACTGGGTGCCGAGCTCTTCATCGCCGACCTGAAGGCGCCGACCGAGCTGGCCGGCGAGCTGAAAGCCCGCGCCGCCGCGCTGGACAACACGAAGCGCGAGGACGTCAACGCCCTGGTCGAGAATATCGGCCAGATCGACGCGCTGATCGACACCAGCGGCTACTACGTCAAGGGCGACTGGCTGGACGGCGGCGACGAGTGGGAACAGCTCTTCGAGCGCACCATGGCCGTCAACGTCAAGGGCCCGCTCAACCTCGTGCGCGCCGTGCTTCCCGCGATGATGAAGCGCGGCAGCGGCCGCATCGTGCTCACCAGTTCGATGGCGGCGCGCAATGCCGGCTCGACCCTCGCGGTGGAGCCCGCCTACGCGGCATCGAAGGGCGGCCTGTCGGCGCTGGTGCGCTACTTCGCGCGCCAGGCCGCGGCCTCCGGCGTGGTCGTCAACGGCGTCGCCCCGGGACCGATCCTCACGCCGCTGCTGGTCTCCGCCAACCAGCCCTTCACCGTGGACCAGTACCCGATGAAGCGCCTCGGCCAGCCGGACGAGATCGGCTGGCCGGCCGCCTTCCTCGCTTCGCGCGGCGCCAGCTTCACCACGGGCGCCGTCCTGGACGTGAACGGCGGCATGTGCTTCTCCTGAGGCGGGCGTGCCAGATGCAGCAGCTCGATGTTCTCTGGAACCCGATCGACATTGGCCACCTGCAGGCGCGCAACCGGATCTACCTGCCCGCGCACCAGGTGAGCCTGCCGCCGGCGGAGTACGGCGCCTACCTGGCCGAGCGCGCCCGCGGCGGCGTGGGATTGATCGTCACGCACGGCTTCCACGTGCACCCGGCCAGCGCCCGCGCCGGCGTCTCGCCGTGGGAGCCGGCCTGGGCCGATGCGGTCCACAAGTTCGTGACACCGAGCAAGCAGCAGGGCGTGCCGGTGTTCGTGCAGATCACGCACATGGGCGCGAGCGGCACGCGGCGCACAGACGACATCGGCTTGTGGGGCGCGGTGATGGCGCCCTCGCAGATCCCTTCGCCGGTGCATCGGGCCAGCCCCAAGCCGATGGAGGAGGAGGACATCCGCGAGGTGATCGAGGGCTTCGCCGCCACCTGCGCCAACGTCCGGGCGGGCGGCGGCGATGGCGTGGAGATCCACGGCTCGCACGGCTACCTGCTGAGCAACTTCCTGTCGCCCTACTGGAATCGGCGCAACGACGCCTGGGGCGGCGACACCGAGCGGCGCGCGCGCCTTGCGCTGGAGATCGGCAAGGCAGTGCGACAGCGCTGCGGCGGGGACTTCGTCGTCGGCATCAAGCTCAGCCTGGACGAGTACCTGGGCGACGCCGGCACCACGCCTCACGAAACCATCCGCGTGCTCCAGTTGCTGGAGCAGGCGCGGCTGTTCGACTACGTGTGCCTGTCGCACACCGACTACCACCAGAACCACAAGCTGGTGCCGCCGCAGTCGAGCGGCGAGACGGCACCGCTCGCGGCCAACGCGGCGCGCGTGCGCGAGGCGCTCGGCGGCCGCATCCCGCTCTTGATCCAGGGTTCGGTGCGCGATCTGCAGAAGGCGGCCGAGATCGTGCAGTGCGGGCAGTCGGACATGGTCGGTCTCGTCCGTGCGCACATTGCCGATCCCGAGATGGTGAGGAAGGCACGGGAGGGCCGCCTCGACGAGACCCGCCGCTGCGTCGGTGCCAATCAGGGTTGCTGGCGCAGGCTCGGGCAGAACGTGAGCTGCACGGTGAATCCGGCGGCGGGGCGCGAGCTGCAGTTCGGCGCAGTGGTGACGAGGCCTGTCGTGGCGGCGAAGAAGGTGCTGGTGATCGGCGGCGGTCCCGGCGGGCTCAAGTTTGCCGACACCGCGGCCCAGCGCGGGCACAAGGTCACGCTCTGGGAACGCAGCGGCCAGCTCGGCGGCCAGATCCGCAAGGCCGGCCTGCTTCCGGACTATGCCTCGTGGAACTTCCTGGTCGACGACCTGGAGGCCTCGGCTCGACGGCGAGGCGTCGACGTCGTCCTGAACAAGGAAGCCGCGGCTGACGCGGTGGCAGCGGTGGACGCCGACGAAGTGATCGTGGCGACGGGCGCGAGCTGGCAGACCAGCGGCTTCTCGATGTTCCGCACCGACCGCGATGCCATCCCGGGGGCGGCGTTGCCGCACGTGGTCGACGCGCTCAGTGCACTCGACGGCCTGTCGGCTTGCGGCCGGCGCGTCTTGATCATCGACGACAACGGCGACTACCTGCCGCTGGGCCTGGCACGGCTCCTGGCCGCGGCGGGCCGCGAGGTGACCGTCGTCACGGCCGATGGCTTGCTCGGCCGCAAGCTCGAAGCCACGCTGGACTGGCCGTGGCTCATGCCGCGGGTGGTGCAAGCCGGCGTCGTGCTGCGCGCCTCCACATCGGTCGAGCGCATCGAAGCCGGCAAGGCCATCCTGCGCAGCACGCTGGGCGGCCCGGTCGAGACCGTGGCGGCCGACACCGTCGTTCTGTCCATGCTGCGCACCAGCGATGACGCGCTCTATCACCAGCTGAAGGCGCGCGGGCTGCCGGTGCGCCGCATCGGCGACTGCGTGGCGCCGCGCGAAGTGGACGACGCGGTGCTCGAGGGCTTTCGGGAAGCGCAGGCGCTTGCATGAGCGCGACCCGCCCGCCATGCGGGCGGCGCGTCAGCCCGCACGCGCTGCCGCCAGCAGCGGGTCGCCGAACAGCGTGGACCACTCCTGCGGCGTGAGCTCCGAAGTCGATCATGAGCGGCCCTGGCCTGTGAAATGACAAAGAGGCCGCTGACGCGGCCTCTTGACTGGAGCGTGGATCAGCGATCGATCGTGATGAGTTCCGTCATCGGCTTCCACGACTTGCCGTCGAACTTGGCGAGGCGCGCCTGGCGTATCGGGTAGTAGTCGTCCTGGCGAAAGTTGATCTTCATGCCGGGCAGCAGCATGCCCAGTTCGACGTCCTTCAGGCCCTGGATCTGCTTGAGCAGGTTCTCGCGCGTCAGGTTGTCGCCGCAGCGCTCCAGCGCCAGCGCCGTCAATTGCGCCCCCATGTAGGTGTAGACCGAAGTGGTGTCACCCGGATCGTCGTTGGGCAGGTACTTCTTGAAGAAGGCCAGGTAGTCCTGCATGGCCTTGTCGTCGGACCAGGTCGGGTCGGACGGCGTCTTGAACCAGTAGCTGGAGACCAAGCCCACCGAGTTGTCCAGACCGGCCGGCGTCAGCACGCCGGTGATCGAGCTGGACACGTAGGGCACGATATAGAAGGGCTTCCAGCCGATGGCTGCGACCTTCTTGATCGCCTGCGCCTGTGCCTTGTTGGAAGTGAACACCACCAGCGTGTCCGCGCCCGATGCCTGCAGCTGCAGGATCTGCGAGTCGACGGTCGGGTCGCTCATTTCCTGGCTGACCTCCTTGACGATGTTGGCCTGCTTCGCGCCCAGGGCCTTGCGGAAGCCGCGGATGTACGACTTGCCCACGTCGTCGTTCTGGTACAGCACGCCGATCTTCGCGTCGGGCCGGGCCTCGACCATGTACTTGCCGTAGATCGATCCCTCGATGTCGTAGGCGAAGGAGAACGGCACCGTCCATGGCGTGGCCTTGGAATCGTGCAGGCCGGGACTGGACGCATAGAAGAGCAGCTGCGGCACCTTCTTGGCGTTCAGGTACTTCTGCACGGAGGTCTGTGCCGCGGTGCCCATGGAGTTCACCATGGCCATCACCTGGTCGGATTCGACCAGCTTGCGCGTCACTTCCACCGTCTTCGGCGGACTGTAGGCATCATCCACCGACAGCAGATTGATCTTGCGCCCGTTGATGCCGCCCTTCGTCTCGTTGAGCATCTTGAAGTAGGCCACCGACATGCGGCCCACCATCGAATAGGCGGAGCCGGGGCCGCTGTAAGCGACCGTCTGGCCCAGCTTGATCTCGGCGTCGCTGGCGCCGGGACCGTAGTTCTTCTGGGCCTGGGCCGGCACGGCGACCGCAAGGGTGGTGCCGGCCAGCAGGGCAATAAGGGAAGCGCGCATGATGTCTCCTGGAGTCGTGGGATCGGATTCGGTGGCGCAAGTAAATCAAGGGGCAGGGAAGACGTCTGTCCCCGTGCCGAGTGACAGGATGGCCGCATTCGCTGGAATGCCGCCAAGGGGCGTCCCCGGAAAGGGGACAGACGCTCGAAAGGCCAAACCCTAAATTCCTCGCATCCCCAAGCAAGGAGCCTGTGCATGACTAACGCCGCCGAAGCCAACGCACTTCGTGACGCGCCCGTGCTGGACATCGATCCCTATTCGATCGAGGTGCTGCGCGATCCCTATCCGTTCCATGAAGCGCTGCGCGAAGCCGGGCCGGTTGCGTTCATCAAGGCACACGGCGTCTATGCCGTGGGCCGCCATGCCGAAGCCAAGACGGTGCTGTCCGACCACGCGCGCTTCACCAATGCCGGTGGCATCGGCATTCAGGACATCCGCAAACCGGGCGACTTCCGCATCCCGAGCCGGCTGCTGGAGGCCGACCCGCCGGACCACACCAAGATCCGCACGGTGGTGACGCGGCTGCTCTCGCCACTGGTGATCCGCAAGTGGAAGGAAGGCTTCGATCGCAAGGCCGAGGTGCTCGTGGACCAGCTGCTGGAGCGGCGCGAGTTCGATGGCGTGGAAGACTGCGCCGAGCGCTTCATCCTCGAAGCCTTCCCGGCGGCGGTCGGCGTGCGTCTGCCACGCACCGAGACGCTGGCCATCGGCGAGATGCGCTTCAACCAGAGTGGCCCCCGAAACGCGTTGTACGAGCGCGCGATCGAGGCCGCCCAGCCCTACCTGGCGTGGTTCGAGGAAAGTGTGTCGCGCCAGGGCGTGATCCCCGACTCGATTGCCGAACTGTTGTTCCGCGCCGAGGATGCCGGCGAACTCGACGAGGGCATCGCCTCCAACGTGGTGCGCAGCTTCGTGGGCGGCGGCACCGATTCGACCATCGCCGGCATCGGCTTCACGCTGCACCAGCTGGCGAAGAACCCCGCACAGTGGCAGCGCGTGCGCAGCGAGCCGGCCAAGGTGAAAGCGGCCTTCGAGGAAGGCATCCGCCACGAGACCCCGTTCCAGGTGACCTACCGCACCACGCGCGGTGCAACCGAGTTGTCAAGCGTTCGGCTGGATGCGGACACCAAGATCGGCGTCTTCATGGGCGCCGCCAACCGCGACCCGCGCCAGTTCCCCGATGCGGACCGCTTCGACGTGGACCGCCCTGCCCTCGCCGGCAACCACTTGGCCCTGGGCAGCGGCATCCACGCCTGCATCGGCCAGATGCTGGCCCGGCAGGAGTCGGAGGCGCTGATCGGTGCGCTCGCCCGCCGCGTCGTCAGCATGGAGCTGACCGCGCCCGCCACCTACCGCCCGATCAACCAGATGCGTACCCTCGACAAGCTGCCGATGCGCATCGTTCCAGCATGAGCCCCACGGGGCTCGAGGACGGCACCTCATCAGTCCACCGACGCGGTGTTGGCGGAGATCGGCTTGACGCACGAGCAGATTGCCGAGCCGAAGAGACGCGGCGGATGGCTTCGATCGGTAACGCAACATGATTGCGGGGTAAGAACATGCGCGCAGCCTTCTACACCCGGCAAGGTGCTGCCAGCGAAGTGATTCGTGTCGGAGACCAGCCAAAACCCGCTGCAGGCCCCGGCGAGGTGCTCGTGCGGCTGCACACGTCCGGTGTCAATCCCTCGGACTGGAAGACGCGTCGTGGCGGCGGCAACCGCCAGTTGTTCGCGCCGCTGATCATCCCGCACAGCGACGGTGCCGGCGTCGTCGAAGCCGTGGGTGAAGGCGTTCCGGCTGCGCGCATCGGGGAACGCGTGTGGACCTGGAATGCCCAATGGCAGCGAGCCTTCGGCACGGCCGCGGAGTACATCGCGCTGCCCTCCGCGCAGGCGGTCCTGCTTCCGGCGCACGTGGGCTTTGCGGAGGGCGCATGCCTCGGCATTCCAGCCTTTACCGCCATGCAGGCCGTGCGGCTGGCTCGGTGTGGGGCCGGGATGCGCGCGCTGATCCCTGGCGGAGCTGGTTCCGTCGGCCACTATGCGATACAGCTGGCCAAGCTTCGCGGCGCCGAGGTCATCACCACCGTCAGCTCGGCGCGGAAAGCCCAGCACGCGGCGAATGCCGGTGCCGACCACGTCATCAACTACCGCGAAGAAGATGTCGCCGAGCGCGTGCAGGCAATCACCGGGGGCACGGGTGTCGATGTCGTGCTCGAGGTCGATCTCGCCAACAACGCAAAGACCTTTCCGCTGGTCTTGCGGCCGGGCGCCCGCGTGGTCGTCTACGGCACCTCGGGGCCGGAGGCGCTCCTGCCCGGCGTCGCCCTCATGCAGAAGAGCATTGGCCTGCAGTTCTTCATGATCTATGAAATCCCCGCGCGCGACCGGCAGGAGTGCCTGTCCGAACTCGGGCGACTGCTTGATGAAAACCGACTGCGGCACACCATCGCACGGAGCCTGCCCCTGGAGCAGATCGTGCACGCCCATGAATTGCTGGAACGGGGCGAGGTGATCGGCAACGTTGTCATGGTCATTGCCTGAGAATTGCCGATCGCTTCTGTGCGTTGGTTCGCTCCGGAGCAACGGTCAGACCGAAGGTCACGTCAACCGGCTCAAGGCTTGAAGCGACGGACCTGATTGATCCGACCCGAGCATTGCATCAAGAACACGCGCCCTGGAGCGCTCGATGTGCTCGCTGATGCATTCGATTGCCTTGTCCTCATCGCGCGCCCTCAGCGCGGCGATGAAAGCCAAGTGTTCCTCCATCGCCGGA
>DATFFA010000044.1:0-9791 GCA_035250605.1 Variovorax sp.
CCAGCCCGTCCCGCACCGCGCCGGCATAGCGGCGCAAGTCTCCGATGACCTTCGCCGCCATGTCCGACAGCCGGTCCAGATCCTCGACCAGCGGGTTGTCGGCGCTCGCCTTTTTGCGCAGCGCGCTCAGGCCCATCTTCAGCCCGATGTAGGGTTGCACGGCAGTGTCATGCAGGTCCAGCGCGATCTTCTGCCGCTCTTGCGACGCTGCGTCCGAGGCCATGCGGTCGAGCAGCTCGATGTTCTCGACCACCGGGAAAGCCTGCGCGACCACGTGGCCCAGGAAAAGCGCATCGGCACGGTGGAACACGCCGCACCGGGAGAGGACGAACAGGCGGCCTTCGCTCTTGCGCAGCTGAACGGGCACGCTGATGAAGGCGCCCGCCTCCAGCAGCTCCGCCAGGCCGTCGCACGCAGGGTGGGTCTCCTTCGTCCATCGCCCCTTCTCCCCATCGTAGGTCGCTGCGCCGGCGAAGATCGGCAGGCGAGGCCAGCGAGCGCGGCGATAGATCACCGTGCGATGGGGCGCGACCGCCAGCAGCAGCGCTGCCAGTTCCGGGGCGATGCGCGCGGCCTGGGGAGAGCGCTGGGCGCCGTCCTGACGGATGGTGCGCAGCGAGCAGGCGCCGGACTCCTTGTCCCGCACGACCAGCAGGCAACTGCTGCTTTCCAGGAAGAAACGCTGGATCTTTTCCAGAATGCCCGTGACGGTGTGGTCGACCCCGAAGCGCGGGTTGGACAGCCGGCTGACGGCCCGCAGCAATGACAGCCTCCGCTTGAGTTCGAGCTTCGTGCGGCCCCAGTAGATGATCATGTAGCCCAGCGCCAGCAGGAAGGTGGCGCGCAGCAGCAGGCGGGGGAGGTCCGCCTCGGTCACCGACCCCACGCCGCAGGCCGTGAAAAGGGCGACCGAGGCCAAGGTGACGCGGGCGCCTTCGTCCAGGCCCCATCGGAAGGAGGAGGTGAGGATGGCGAAGAAGAAGAACAGGAAGAAGGAGCTGTGGACGCCGTCCGTGAGCAGCACGATCAAGCCGTACCAGCCGACATCCAGCCAGTGGATCAGCCGGCTTTGCGCAAGCGGCGCCTCGAGCTCCGAATAGACGCACACGACCAGGCTGTGCACGACGTAGCAGCAGAAGAGGAGCCAGGTGAAGCCGTCCACGCCCTGCAGGCCGGCGGGGTCGACGAACACCGCGAGCAGGGCGGAGACGGACAGCACCAGCCGCATCCGCGCCACCATGCGGGCGTCGGCAGCATCCGCCGCCAGGCTCGTATCGATTTCGTTGTTCTTGTCCTGCCCCGCTACCCGCATCCGCCATCTCCTCGCGGCGTTCAGCGCCGCGTATCCGTGTGAAAAGATCACATGCAGATTACTACTTAGGTAAGCAGATGTGTACGGGACTTGTGCGCGATTCGTACGCGATTCGTACGCGCAACGGATCGGATGGCCTACTTCGTGCGAAAGATCACGCGCCGGGCGGGCTGCGTCAGCGGCGGGTCAGCCCGGCCATCAGGCCGATCACCTCTCGGAACATCGCCGGCCCGCTCGAAGCCGCCAGGTCCAGCACGTGGCTGCGGCTGTAATAGGGGCTCAGGTCCAGACCCACGCCGATGCCTGCAATGCCGATTCGGCCGGCCTGCTCGTGCCCCGCGACCACGTCCTGCAGGTGGTGGTCGAGGTAGTGCGCGTCGTTGGCGAGGTGGGTGGCGCTGTCCATGGGCGAGCCGTCGGAGAGCACCAGCAGCTGCTTGCGTTCCTCGGCGCGTGCCTCGAGGCGCCGGCAGGCCCAGTCCACCGCTTCGCCGTCGATGCCTTCGCGGAACAGGTCGGCCTTGAGCAGGGCGGCGATCGAAGGACGCGCGCGGCGCCAGGGCGTCTCGGCGCTCTTGAAGACCAGGTGGCAGCGTTCGTTGAGGCGGCCCGGGTGTGCCGGCCGGCCGGCGCGCAGCCAGTCGCGCTGCGCTCGCCCGCCGTTCCAGGCGCCGGTGGTGAAGCCGAGGATCTCGCTGGCCACGCCGGCCTGCTCCAGCGCACGCGCCAGCACGTCGGCCAGCATCGCCACCGATTCGGCATGCGCCTTCATGGAGCCCGAGCAGTCGATGAGCAGGCTCACGACGCAGTCGGCCACCGGCTCCAGCCGCTCCGTGCGGAACAACCGCCGCTCGGTGGGGGAGGCGACCAGCTGGGCCAGGCGGCGGCCGTCGATCCGGCCTTCCTCCTGCGCGCCGTCCCAGCCTTCGCGCTGCGGCTCGGCCAGCAGGGCGCGCAGCTCGCGCGCGAGCCGGGCGATGTTGATGCCCTGCGCAGCGACGCGCCGGTCCAGCTTCTCGCGCAACTCGGCCAGCAGTTCGCGGCGCACCAGGGAGGCGGCCTCGTGCTCGCGGTCGTAGGCGGTGGTGAAGACGCGGTAGGCGACGCCTTCGCCTTCCAGCAGTTTGCTGCGCCCGGAATCGGCCGTGGCGAAGCGCTCGACGATCTCGCGGTCCATGTCGGCGACCAGGCTGAAGACGCTGCGCTTGTCGTCGGGCTCGGCGCCGGCGTCGTCCTCGCCTTCCTCGCCCTCGCCGGCGGCATGCAGCATCGCAGCAACGGTGCGCGCAATGGCGCGCGCATGCACCGCATAGGCGGCCTGGTCCTCGCGCTCGCGGCGCAAGCCCGCGAGCGCATGGCCGATCAGGGGCGAGAGCGCGAAGCGGGTGGCTTCCAGCATGTCCTCGGTCTCTTCCACCACCTGCTGGCCCGTCACGCGCGCGCGGCAGATCTGGGCGACCGCATAGAGCAGCAGCCCGCGTGCGGTATCGGTGAGGCCGCCATGGTGGAAGGACAGGGACCATTGCTCATGGCGATGCCGCAGGTTGCGCTGCATGCCCGGCATGGCCTCGGGCGCGAGCGACTCCACGCGGAATTGCTCCAGCATCTCGAACAGCATGCGCTCGACCGGCTCCTGCGGGCGCAGGCGTTCGTGCAGCGCGGCGTCCGATGCCCGCAGGCGCAGCGCAAGCCCGTCCGCCGCGCCGCGGAAGGAGGCGAAGTCGTCGTTCTCCGGCGAGGGATGCAGGTGCGGCGCGTACCAGGGCAGGGGCTGGCGCCCGCGGTGCAGGCGACGGCCGCGGAAATGCAGGTCGCCCTCGCCGCTGAAGGCGCGCACCAGCCCTGCGCAGAGCTCGTCGACCTGCTGCGCGTGCCGGACTCTCTGTTGCGCGTCGGTCACGGGGCAAGCCTCAGGAGCCCGACAGCTGGTGCGATTCCTTCAGCTCCAGGTCGAAGCAGCGCTGGAAATATTCCGCCACCAGCGGCCGCTCGGCCTCGTCGCACTTGTTGACGAAGGAAAGGCGGAAGGCCAGCGCCGGGTCGCGGAAGATCTCCACGTTCTCGGCCCAGGTGATCACGGTGCGCGGCGACATCAGCGTCGACAGGTCGCCGGCCGCGAAGCCCTTGCGCGTGAGGTCGGCCACCGCCACCATCGCGCGCACCCTGTCGCGGCCGGCCTCGCCCTGCATCGAGGGCACGCGCGCCTGCACGATCGCGATCTCTTCCTCGGCCGGCAGGTAGTCGAGCGAGGCGACGATGTTCCAGCGGTCGATCTGCGCATGGTTGAGCCGCTGCGCGCCGTGGTAGAGGCCGTTGAGGTTGCCCAGGCCCACGGTGTTGGCGGTGGCGAACAGGCGGAAGGACGGATGCGGGTGCAGCACCCGGTTCTGGTCCATCAGCGTGAACTTGCCGCCTTGCTCCAGGATGCGCTGGATCACGAACATCACGTCGGGCCGGCCCGCGTCGTACTCGTCGAAGATCAGCGCCACCGGCCGCTGAAGCGCCCAGGGCACGATGCCTTCCTGGAACTCGGTGACCTGCTGGCCCTCGCGCAGCACCACCGCGTCCTTGCCCACGAGGTCGAGGCGATTGATGTGCCCGTCGAGATTGAGCCGCACGCAGGGCCAGTTCAGCCGCGCTGCGACCTGCTCGATGTGGGTCGACTTGCCGGTGCCGTGCAGGCCCTGCACCATCACCCGGCGGTCGCGCATGAAGCCGGCCAGAATGGCCAGCGTCACGTCGGGGTTGAAGCGGTACACCGCGTCGATCTCGGGCACATGGTCGTCGCGCTCGGCGAAGGCGGGCGCCATCAGGTCGCTGTCGATGCCGAAGACCTCGCGCACGCTCAGCAGGCGCTCGGGTTTGAGGGAGGCGATGTCGGTCATTTCACTTCTTCCGTCAGGCCTGGGCCCGTTCTTCGCCCTCGGTGTCGGCATCGATGCGCGACAGCGCGAGCGCGGCGCGCTGCAGCGCAGGCAGCAGCTTCTTCGCCTTCTCGGCATCGAGGCGCATCACCGGCGCCTGCACCGCGATGCACAGGTTGGACGGCCCGCTCTCGTTGGGCACCAGGGCCGCGATGCACAGCAGCCCGGGCAGGAACTCCTCGTTGTCGAAGGCATAGCCGTCCTTGCGGACCCGCTGCACCTCCTGCTCCAGCGCATCGAGCCCGGTCAGCGTCTTGGGGGTGTAGGCCTCCAGCTTCGCGTTGGCCAGCAGGCGCCGGCGCTGCGCCGGGCTCATCTGCGCGAGGAAGACCTTGCCGCTGGCCGAGCAGTGCACCGGCACGCGCGAGCCCGGATGCAGGTAGAAGCGCAGCGGCGCCGCAGTCTCCACGCGGTCCAGGTAGACCACCTCGCTGCCGGAGAGGGCGGTGAGGTTGCAGCTCTCGCCGATCTCTTCCACCAGCTGGCGCAGCACCGTGTGGCGCGCGCCGTGGTGGCTGTCGTTGAGCAGCAGGTTCTCCGCCAGCCGCCGCAGCCGCGTGCCGATGCCGTAGAGCCGGCTGTCGCCCGCGCGCTGCAGCAGGCCCGCGCTTTCCAGCTGCTGGAGCATGCGGTGCAGCGTGGGCTTGGGCAGGCCCGTGGCTTCCACCAGGTCCTGCAGCGCATAGCGCTGGTCCTTGGCGGCGATCACCTCCAGCAGCGCGAACAGGCGCATCGTGGGTGTGTCGCCGTTGAGCTCGGCGGTCTCGGGGTTCAGGCCATTGACGACTTTCATGGCCCGGATCATAGTCCTTTCGATAAAAAACGGGACAAAGCGTACCGATTTTTGGAATTTGGTTGACGCCGGCCGAACCGGCGCCTATATTCCGCCAACGCGAATTCCGGAACCATGCGTTCCAACTTTCGAGAAACCCAGCGACCTTCGCCGACCCAAGGAGACCCTTCCATGAGCAAGCAACCCCCCGCCACGCCCGCCCGCACCCCCGTTGCCGGCGTGCAGAAGATGACGCCCTCCGAGGCCTTCGTCGAGACCCTGGTCGCCAACGGCGTGACCGACATGTTCGGCATCATGGGCTCGGCCTTCATGGATGCGATGGACATCTTCGCCCCCGCCGGCATCCGCCTGATCCCGGTGGTGCACGAGCAGGGCGCCGGCCACATGGCCGACGGCTATGCGCGCGTCTCGGGCCGCCACGGCGTGGTGATCGGGCAGAACGGCCCCGGCATCAGCAACTGCGTGACCGCCATCGCGGCGGCCTACTGGGCGCACAGCCCGGTGGTGATCGTCACGCCCGAGACCGGCACCATGGGCATGGGCCTCGGCGGCTTCCAGGAGGCCAACCAGCTGCCGATGTTCCAGGAGTTCACCAAGTACCAGGGCCACGTGAACAACCCCAAGCGCATGGCCGAGTACACGGCGCGCTGCTTCGACCGCGCCATCTCCGAGATGGGCCCGACCCAGCTCAACATCCCGCGCGACTACTTCTACGGCGAGATCGAGTGCGAGATCCCCAAGCCCATGCGCGTGGAGCGCGGCTCGGGCGGCGAGAACAGCCTGGCGGCCGCCGTCGAGCTGCTGGCCAGCGCCAAGTTCCCGGTCATCCTCTCCGGCGGCGGCGTGGTGATGGGCGATGCGGTCGAGGAATGCAAGGCCCTGGCCGAGCGCCTGGGTGCCCCGGTGGCCAACGGCTACCTGCGCAACGACTCCTTCCCCGCCAGCCATCCGCTGTGGGCCGGCCCGCTGGGCTACCAGGGCAGCAAGGCCGCGATGAAGCTGATGGCGCAGGCCGACGTGGTGCTTGCGCTCGGCTCGCGCATGGGCCCCTTCGGCACGCTGCCGCAGCACGGCATGGACTACTGGCCCAAGGAGGCCAAGATCATCCAGGTCGAGGCCGAGCACACCAACCTGGGCCTGGTGAAGAAGATCACCGTCGGCATCCACGGCGACGCCAAGGCCGTGGCCAAGGCGCTGCTCGCGCGCCTGGCGGACCGCCAGCTCGCCTGCGACGCCACCAAGGCCGAGCGCGCCGCGAAGATCAAGGAAGAGAAGGCCGCCTGGGAGAAGGAGCTCGACGGCTGGACGCACGAGCGCGACCCCTACAGCCTCGACATGATCCAGGAGGCCGAGAAGGAAGGCGGCAAGTGGCTGCACCCGCGCCAGGTGCTGCGCGAACTCGAGAAGGCGATGCCGCCGCGCGCCATGGTCTCCACCGACATCGGCAACATCAACGCGGTGGCCAACAGCTACCTGCGCTTCGAGGAGCCGAGGAGCTTCTTCGCGCCCATGAGCTTCGGCAACTGCGGCTACTCGCTGCCCACCATGATCGGCGCCAAGCTGGCCGCGCCCGACCGGCCGGCCATCGCCTACGCGGGCGACGGCGCCTGGGGCATGAGCATGGTCGAGATCATGACCTGCGTGCGCCACGACATCCCGGTGACGGCGGTGGTCTTCCACAACCGGCAGTGGGGCGCGGAGAAGAAGAACCAGGTCGACTTCTACAACCGCCGCTTCGTGGCCGGCGAGCTCGACAACCAGAGCTTCGCGGGCATCGCCAAGGCGATGGGTGCCGAGGGCATCGTGGTCGACCGGCTGGAGGACGTGGGCCCCGCGCTCAAGAAGGCGGTGGACATGCAGATGAACCAGGGCAAGACCACCGTGATCGAGGTCATGTGCACGCGCGAGCTGGGCGACCCCTTCCGCCGCGATGCGCTGGCCAAGCCCGTCCGCCACCTGGACAAGTACAAGGATTTCACCTGACTCGCCCCCAGGTTGGCTCACTTCGTGTAGCCGCCCACCCCCTACCGGGGGCAACACCAGCGGCCCGGCCCTTCGTCGCGCTCAGGACAGGCCAAGGCCGGTTCCGCGGTGTTTCTGGAATGGAAACCGTGACCTTCGTTGGAACCTCATGAATCAAGCGCTTCTGCGGGCAGTGAGCGAGACCGCGATGCATCCCCGGCTCGACGCCCTGGTCGCCCAGGCGCGCGAGCGGGCGAGCAGCCGGCGGGTGCGCGTCGGGCTGGTCCATCCTTGCGATCCGGCGGCGCTCGACGCGGCGGCGCGCATCCGCGATGAGGAGCTCGCGCAGCCGGTGCTGATCGGCCCGCGCGAGGGCATCCTGCGGGCCGCCGGCGCGGCCGGGGTCGATGCCGACGACTTCGAGATCATCGACTGCGGCGACAGCGCCGAGCAGAGCGCGCGGCGCGCCGTCGCCATGGCGCGCCAGGGCGCGGTGGGCGCGTTGATGAAAGGCTCCCTGCACACCGACGAGCTGATGTCGGCCGTGGTCCACAAGACCCTCGGCCTGCGCGGCGAGACGCGCATCAGCCATCTCTTCCTGTTCGACCTGCCGCGCTATCCCAAGCTGCTGGGCCTGGCCGATTGCGTGGTCAACATCGCGCCTTCGCTGGACGCCAAGCGCGACATCCTGGCCAACGCGATCGCGCTCCTGGCCAAGCTGGGCATTGCGCAGCCCAAGGTCGGCATCGTGGCCGCGGTGGAGACGGTGAACCCGGCCATCCAGGCCACCGTCGACGCGCAGGCGCTGGTCGCGATGGCACGCGCCGGCGCGTGGCCCGGTGCGTTGGTCGAAGGCCCCTTCGGCTTCGACAACGTGATCTCCGCCCAGGCCGCGCAAATCAAGAACATGGTGTCGCGCGTGGCCGGCGATGCCGACCTGCTGCTGGTGCCCGACCTCAATGCCGGCAACATGCTCTACAAGAGCTTCACCTACATCGGCGGCGGCGAATGCGCCGGGCTGGTGCTGGGCGCGCGCGTGCCGATCGTGTTGACCTCGCGCGCCGACTCGCAGCCTTCGCGCATCGCCTCGGTGGCGCTGGCGGTGCTGGGCGCGCAGGACGCCAGCTAGGGGCGGGCGGCGCCGGCCAGGCAGAAGTCGATGAAACCCTGCATCGTGCGCCCCGGTCGCCGCTCCCGATGCAGCACGATCGACAGCGCGCGCGAGTTCTTCGGCATCGTGGTCTTCAGCTCGACCAGCGAGCCGTCGGCCAGCGCGTCCGCCACCGCATAACGCGACATGCAGCCGATGCCCACGCCCGAGGCCAGCACGCGCTTGATGGCGTGGCTGCTGCCCAGCTCGAGCTCGATGTTGAGCGGACCGAGGCGCCGGCCGAGCCAGTCGTTGGTCGCCTCGCGCGTGCCCGAGCCTTCCTCGCGCAGCACCCAGGCGGCCTCGGCCAGCTCGCGCACGCCGACCATCCTGCCGGCCAGGGGGTGGGTGGGCGAGGCCACGATCACCATTTCGTCGCTGAGCCAGCGGCGCACGGCCAGGTCGGGGTGCGTCTGCCGGCCCTCGATGAAGCCGACATCGGCGTCGAAGCCGACCACCGCCGCGATCACGTCGGTGGTGTTGCCGATGATCAGCCGCCCGCGCGCCTGCGGGTTGTGCTGCTTCCAGCGCAGCACGATCTCCGGCAGCAGGTACTCGCCCGTGGTGAAGCTGGCCGAGATGCGCAGCGGCGCCTGCTGGTCGGTGAAGAACATGGCCTGCAGCTCCGCGGCCTGGTCCACCAGCGAGACCGAGCGGGCCAGCAGCGCGCGGCCGTTCTCGTTGAGCACCAGGCGGCGGCCGATGCGGTCGAACAGCTGGGCACCCAGCGCCGCCTCGAGGTCGGCCAGCGCAGCGCTGGCCGCCGACTGCGAACGCGCCACGCGGCCGGCCGCGGCACGCGTCGAGCCCTCGCGGGCCGTGGCCGCAAAGACTTCGAGCTGGCGCAGGGTGAGGCGCAGGCGGTGATCGGTTTTTTCGGTCATGGTGAGCTGAATTACCTGCTTTTTTGTTCAGAAACACAACCCTATCATCGGTAGACGAACCCCCACGACAACCGGAGCCAGCGCCTTGTTCAACTTCCTCTCGCGCGAGCCGATCCACGATCCGCTGGCTTCGCCGACGCCAACGGCCGACACCGAGGTCAAGACCACCACCTGCTACATGTGCGCTTGCCGCTGCGGCATCCGCGTGCACCTGCGTGACGGCGAGGTGCGCTACATCGACGGCAACCCGGAGCACCCGCTGAACCAGGGCGTGATCTGCGCCAAGGGCTCCTCGGGGATCATGAAGCAGATCTCGCCGGCGCGGCTCACGCAGCCGCTGCTGCGCAAGCCCGGCAGCGAGCGCGGGGCGGGGGAGTTCGAGCCGATCAGCTGGGAGCGCGCCTTCGCGCTGCTGACCGAGCGGCTGTCGAAGATTCGTGCCACCGACCCGAAGAAGTTCGCGCTCTTCACGGGCCGCGACCAGATGCAGGCGCTCACCGGCCTGTTCGCGCGCCAGTTCGGCACGCCCAACTATGCGGCGCACGGCGGCTTCTGCTCGGTCAACATGGCCGCGGGAATGATCTACACCATCGGCGGCAGCTTCTGGGAATTCGGCGGGCCGGATCTCGACCGCGCCAAGCTGTTCGTGATGATCGGCACGGCCGAGGACCATCACAGCAACCCGATGAAGATCGCCATCAGCAAGTTCAAGCGCGCGGGCGGCCGCTTCATCTCGATCAACCCGGTGCGCACGGGCTACTCGGCC
>DATFFA010000045.1:0-10880 GCA_035250605.1 Variovorax sp.
GCGCCACCGCCACTTCATCGACCGCGGCCAGCGCTTCGGGGAGGGCGCGCTGCCGGAACCAGCCGCCCAGCACGCCGATGCGCAGGCCCTGCACGCCGCGAGAGAGCGAGGTGACGACCGCCTCGACGGGGCGCTGCGCGCAGCCGGGATCGCGCGGGGCCAGGCGCTCCGGACCTTGCATCGCGTCGTAGGCCAGGGCCAGGTCGCGCGCCGTGCGCGCGAAGGGGCCGAGGTGGTCGAGGCTGGAGACGAAGGGGTAGCTGCCGGTGCGCGGCAGCCGGCCGAAGGTGGGCTTGAGCCCGAACACGCCATTGAGCGAGGCCGGCACTCGGATCGAGCCGTTGGTGTCGGAGCCCAGCGCCAGCGGCACCTGGCCGGCCGCCACCGCGGCCCCCGAGCCGCCCGAGGAGCCACCGGCGATGCGATCCAGGTCGTGCGGGTTGTGGGTGGCTCCGACATGGCTGTTCTCGGTCGTGAAGCCATAGGCGTACTCGTCCATGTTGAGCGCGCCCACCAGCACCGCGCCGGCACTTTCGAGGCGGCGCACCAGCGTGGCATCGCTGCGCGCCGGCTCGCGTTCGCGCTCGATCTTCGAGCCGGCCAAGGTGGGCAGGCCGGCGATGTCGAACAGGTTCTTGACCGCGAAGGGCACGCCCAGGAGCGGCAGTTCGCGCGTTCGCACGCCGTGCTCGGAAGCCAGAGAGGCGTCGACCTGGCGGGCGCGCCGCAGGGCACGCTCGCGAACCACATCGGTGAAGGCATTGACGCGCGCGTCGGTGGCGGCAATGCGCTCGAGGCTGGCCTGCACCAGCGCGACCGCGCTCACGGCGCCCGAGCGCACGGCCTGCGCCATCGCCGCGGCATCCTGCAACAGCAGCGCGGCCGGCGTCATTCGCGCAGCTCCGACGGGGGCACGGGCGAGAAGTGCACCGCCGTCTCGTCGTGCAGACCGAGCGGCACGGCCTCGACGATGGCCGCGAATTCGTCCGCGAGCGCAAAGTAGCGCAGCACGCCTGCGCGGTGGTCCGGCTGCAAGCGCAGGTCCAGCGCGGCTGCGGCGGCATCGACAAAGGCCTCGATCTGCTTCGGTGTCATGGCGGCTCCTCTCGTCTCGTCGGCATCACCTACGCGAGGACCGTGCCAGGAACATTGCGGAGCCGATTTGCCGGGCCGATGGCGTTGCCCGCGGCAGCAACGCGTGCGCGAAGCCTGGAGCCGAGCTCATCTCTTCACTTCTCGCTGGAAGATCTCGAGGCTCAGCTTCTTCGTCGCGATGAAGCTGGGGGCGCTCAGCGTCTCGAGCGTGCGCGGCCGGGCATCGCCGTACTCGAGGATTTCGGCCACCCGGGTCGGCCGCTTGGTGAGCAGCAGCACCTGGTCGGCCAGGTAGACCGCCTCCTCCAGGTCGTGCGAGACCAGCAGCATGGTGGTGCCGGTCTGCAAAAAGACTTCCTGCAGCTTCTCGCGGATGAACAGCGTCATTTCGAAGTCGAGTGCCGAGAAGGGCTCGTCGAGGAACAGCACCTCCGGGTTCGGCGCCAGCGCCCGCATGATCGAGGCGGTCTGCTGCTGACCGCCCGAGAGCTCGTAGGGGTAGCGGTGCAGGTCGAACTTGACGTCGAAGGAGGCCACCAGCTCCGCCATGCGGCGGTCGACTTCCGCCTTGGAGCGCCCTTCCAGCTTCAGCGGATACGCGATGTTGTCGATGGTGCGCATCCACGGGAACATCGCCTCGCGGTAGTTCTGGAACACGTAGCCGATCTTGGTGTCCTTCAGCGACTTGCCGTCGAACAGGATCTCGCCCGCATCGATGGGGATCAGTCCCGCGATCATGTTGATCAGCGTGGACTTGCCGCAGCCGTTGGGGCCGAAGACAGAGACGATGCGGTTCTTCGGGATGTCGAGGTCGAAGTTCTCGTACAGCGGCCAGCCGGCGAAGTACTTGGTGAGGCCGCGGATGGTGATGTGCGTGCCGGCCGGGCCCGGCTGAAAGGCGGGCGTGGGCACGTCGGCGTAGACGGGGCCGTTGATGACGGTGTCGTTGACGGCTCTCATCGTCCGCTCCAATGCACGATGCGGCGCTCCGCCAGCAGGAAAAGGATGTTGAGCGCATAGCCCAGCGCCCCGGCCGCCAGGATGGCCGCATACATGCTCTTGACGTTGAGCACCTGCTGCGCGTCGATGATGCGGTGGCCCAGGCCGTTGTCGGAGCCGATGAACATCTCGGCCACGATGACGATCACCAGCGCCATCGAGACCGCCGAGCGCAGGCCCACGAAAGAAGGCTGCAGGCTCTCCCACACCAGCACGTCCTTGAAGATCTGCCAGCGCGAGGCCCCCATGACCCGCGCCGCCATCACGCGCTGCTTGCGCGCGTTGATCACGCCGTAGGCGCTGTTGAAGACGACGATCAGCAGGGCGCCGAAGGCCGCGATCGCCACCTTGTTGATGTCCGACACGCCGAAGATCAGCAGGAACAGCGGGATCAGCGCCGACGAGGGCGTGGAGCGGAAGAAGTCGATCAGGAACTCGACGCTGCGATACGCGCGCTCGTTGCTGCCCAGCAGCACACCCAGCGGCACGCCGATGGCCGCGGCGATCAGGAAGGCCTGCAGGGTGCGCCAGACCGTGACCGCGAAGTCGGTGAGCAAGGGCCCGCCCGCGAGGCCGGTGATCAGCGCGGCGAGCGTGTCGGCCGGCGTCGGCAGCAGGATGGGCTTGATGAAGCCCAGGCGCACCACCAGGTCCCAGACGATGAAGAGCACGATGGGGCCGATGGCCGGCAGCCACGGGGACCAGGATGACTTCTTCGTTGCCGCCGGCGCGGGGGCGCCGCCGGCGGGCGGCGACCAGGGCGTGCCGGCTGCGGGACCGGGGTTCGCGTCGGCCATGTTCAGCCCCGGTAGATCAACCCGTCCACCGACACCTTCTTCTCGAAGATGCCCTTCTCGGTGAACAGGTCGTAGAACTTCTGGAAATGGGCCAGGTCGCTGGGCTTGAACTCGTTGTAGAGCATGTAGGAGGCCAGCGGCACCTCGGCGGTGAGCGCGCCCTCGATCGCGGTGTAGCCTTTCATGTGCGTGCGCGCCTCTTCCGGCTTGGTGCGCACCAGGTCGACGCCGCGCGCATAGGCGGCGATGAACTTCTTCGCCGCCTCGGGGTTCTTCTTGATGAACTCGCTCGTGAGGCTCGCGGCGCCGCCGTGCCAGGGCGCCATCGGGTCGCCGAGGATGTACTTGGCGACGACGCCGGCCTCCAGCACGCGGGTGGTGCCGTTCATGCGGCCCACGGTGCCCGTGGGCTCGAGGGTGTAGCAGGCGTCGACCTGGCCCGCCACCAGTGCGGCCACGTGCTGGCCGATCGGCAGCTCCGACACCGCGGCGCCCGTGGCGCCGGCGCGCTCCAGCATGGTCTTGCACAGCGTCATGTTCTGGATGCCGGGGCCGGAGGCCACCTTCTTGCCCTTGAGCTCGGCCATGCTCTTGACCGGGCTGTCCTTGGCGACGATGAATTCGTCGAGCACGAACTTGGCATTGCTCGGGTTGGTGCAGAAGATCTTGAAGAGCCCCGGCTGCGCGATCTCGCCGATGGCCAGGTTGGCCGAGCCGGTGCCGTTGGAGCTGCCGTCGGAGCGGCCCGAGAGCATCGCCTCCATGACCTGCTGCGCGCCGGCGAACTTGAGCGGCTCCACTTCGAGCCCGGCTTCCTTGAAGTAGCCGCGGTCCACCGAGGCGAAGAATGGCAGGCCGGCGGCCACCGGCCAGTAGCCGATGCGGATCTTGGGTGCGGCCTGGGCCAGCACTGCCGGGGCGGCCAGGACGGCGATGCCTGCCGCGCCGGCTTGCAGCACGCGTCGCCGCGAAGTGCCGGCGGTCGGTCGGGGTGTGCTCATGAGGGAACTCCTTGTGAAGCTTGACGGGATTCGATGTAGCGGCGCCAGCCGCCCAGATGCGTGATGTCCTCGGCGCCCTCGAGCGCCAGCGCTTCGCAGAGAAAGCCCTGCACGCTGCTGCCATCGGCCAGGCCGAGCGTGCCGATGCCCAGCGGTGCGGGGATCAGCGAGACGAAGCTGCCGTAGTGCGCGAGCGGCATCTGCCAGACCTCGATCGCGATCGCGGCGCCTTGCCCCGGCGCCACGCGCACCAGGCCGGGCTTGGGCGGCACCGTGCCGGGCAGCGCATAGAGCCGGTACTGCGGCGCGGTGGAGGTCCGGGCCAGCAGCGTGGCGCCGCGCTCGACGAGCTGGCCGTTCAAGGGCATGCCCGACAAATGGGCGCCGACGACGGCGACCTTCACCAGCGGCTCGGGCCCTGCCAGCGGCAGCGCTTCGGGCGCCGGCAACGGTCGGCCCGTGGCGCCCTGGGGCAGGCCGGTGGCGTGGTGGAAGCGCTGGCCCAGTTCGGCCAGTTGCAGATCGCTGCCGCAGGGCCCGATCAGCGTGATGCCGAAAGGCAGCCCGTCTTCGCGCAGGCTGGCGGGCACCGAGAGGGCCGCATAGTCGAGGAGGTTGACGAAGTTGGTGTATTCGCCGAGGTTGCGATTGAGCGCGACCGGTGCCGCGCGCATCGCCTCGACCGTGTAATGCGCGGGCGCGGTGGGCACCAGCAGCAGGTCGATGTCCTCCCACATCGTGGCCGCGCGCTGGCCCAGTGCCTGGAGCCTCGCTCGGGCATCGACGAAGTCCGCTGCGCTGTAGCGCCGGCCGGCGGCCAGGATGCTGCGCACCGGCTCGATGACCGCCTCCTCGTTGCCGTCGAAGAAGCTGCGCACGGCGGCATAGCGCTCGGCCACCAGCGCGCTGTCGTAGAGCAGCGCCGCCGCCTCGGCGAGCGGCGCGTAGTCGACATCGACGGGCGTGCCGCCGAGGGCCCGCATCTGCGCAAGCGAACGCTCGAAGGCCGCGGCCGACAGCGCATCGCCGAAGAAGCGTGGCGCGCTCGGCACGCCGAATCGAAAGCGCGCAGGCAGCGCTCGCGTGGCGAGCGCGAGGCGGCGCGCGTAGGGGTCTTCGGCATCGAAGCCCATCGCGGCCTGCAGCACACGCACCGCCAGGCCCACGGTCGGCGCGAAGATCGACACGCAGTCGACGCTCTGCGCGGCCGGCACCACGCCGCGGGCGCTGATCAGGCCGCGCGAGGGCTTGAGGCCGACGATGTTGTTGAGCCCGGCCGGGACGCGGCCCGAGCCCGCCGTGTCGGTCCCGAGCGCGAAGTCCACCTCGCCTGCGGCGACCGCATAGGCCGAGCCGGAGCTCGATCCGCCGCTCACATAGCGCGCATCGAAGCTGTTGGGCACCGCGCCGTAGGGCGAGCGCGTTCCGTTGAGGCCGCAAGCGAACTGATCCAGATTGGTCTTGCCGACCAGGCTTGCACCGGCATCGAGCAGCCGCTGCACCACATGCGCGTGCGCGGCCGGCGTGCGCGCAAAGGCCGGGCAGGCGGCAGTGGTCGGGACACCGGCGACGTCGATGTTGTCCTTGGCCGCGAAGCGCAGCCCGGCGAGCGGGCCGTGCAGGGCGCCTGCCAGCGGCGGATCGATGCGCGCGATCCAGGCCTGCGCGGCAGCCGCTTCACCGTCCGTTGCCGGTGCCTTGCCGCGAGGCGAGGCTGTTTCATGCACCATCATCAAGCATCCTGTCTTGTGTACAAGATGAGATGCAAGGTGTGTGCCAGCGGACCGGGGCCGAAAATCGGCCCCGCGGTAGAGGCGGGCTCCCTCGTGAATACGGGCTTGTGCGTGCAGCCGGGCCGAGCCGGGCCGCATGTGCGGCTCGGTCGCCAGGCTGAGGCGACTACATGAGCGCGAGCCTGGGGGAGCGCTTGACTTCGCCTGGGTGCACGCCCGCAGGGTGCTCGATCGCGAGGACGATCGCGTCCGCGATGGCCTCGGGAGAAATGGCGATCTGCCGCCGGCCGCTCATCCACTCACGCGTGCAGATCGCCGGGGCGGGCGAGCCCGCATGGAGGATCACATCGACGCGGCCGAAGACCTCCGTGGCTTCGTCGATGAAGCATTGCATGCTCTTGGGCTGCGTGACGTCGAGCGCCTGGTAGTGCGCCGAGCCGCCGGCCTCGACGATCTCGCGGGCGAGCGCATACAGCCGTCCGATCCCGAGCGCGCCCAGCATCACCTTGGCACCGCGCCCGGCCAGCAGCCTGGCGGCGGCCGCACCGACCTCGCTGCTGGCGCCCGTGATGGCGACGACTTGTTCCTGGATTCCCGGCATGCTGCGCTCCTTGAAGAAGGCCCCCGGCGCAAGTGCGGCGAGGCCAGGAACGAAGTCTAGGAACGAGGCGGCTGCAGGCGGTAGCCGATTCGGGGGCGCTTCTTGCCCGATCCTGCAAAGGCGAAGTGGGAAGCCCGGGAACGCGATCTAGCTCCGCTTCGCTGCGCGATACAGCCCTTCGACCTTGGGCACGTTGGCCTCGAGCTTGGCGATGCGATCCGGCCCGCTCGGGTGCGTCGACAGGAAGCTCAGCCCGCCCTGGTTCTTGGAGGCCTGGCCCATCTTCTTCCACAGCGAGACCGCGGCCTGCGGGTCGTAGCCGCCGCGCGCGGCCAACTCGAGCCCGACCAGGTCGGCATCGGTCTCGTCGCTGCGGCTGAACTTGAGGGTGAGCAGCTGCGTGCCGGCCCGCGCGGCCAGGTCGCCGGCCTGGCCCAGGCCCAGCAGCTGGGCGCCGATCGACAGCGCCGCGCCGGTGCCTGCGCTCTTGGCCAGGCGCGCACGCGCATGCTCGCGCAGCGCATGCGCCATCTCGTGGCCCATGACCATTGCGACCTCGTCGTCCGTGAGCTTGAGCTGGTCGAGGATGCCGGTAAAAAAGGCGATCTTGCCGCCCGGCATGCAGAAGGCGTTGATCTGCTTGCTGCCGATCAGGTTGATCTCCCACTTCCAGCGCGCGGCACGCTCGTTCCACCGGGCCGCGAAAGGAATGATGCGGGCCGCGACCGTGCGCAGGCGCTGCAGCTGCGGATTGCCCTCGCCGGCCAGTGCGCCCTTGGCCTGGGCCTGCTTCAGCAGCTCGCCGTACTGCTGCACGCCGGCCTGCTCGACGTTCTCGGCCGGCACCAGGTTGCGCGCCACCGAGGACTTGCCGACCTCCACCTGGGCCAGCGCCGGCGTGGCCGCAGCGGCGGCGGCCGCCAAGAGAAAGGCACGCCGACCCTGCCAGGGGCCGGAGCGGGAGGGGCAGTGCAGGCACATGCGGGAATAATAAGAGAGCCTCAAAGACCTTCCTTCATGCCCCTACCCCCGGCTGACCAGACTCCCCCCGCCCTGCCTTGGCGCGATGCGCTCAAGGTGTACCTCGAACCCGCGACCCTGCGCATGCTCGCGCTGGGCTTCTCCGCGGGGCTGCCCCTGTTGCTGGTGCTGGGCACGCTCAGCTTCCGGCTGCGCGAGGCCGGCATCGACCGCACCACCATCGGCTACCTGAGCTGGGTGGGGCTCGCCTATGGCTTCAAGTGGGTGTGGGCGCCGCTGGTGGATCGGCTGCCGGTGCCGCCGCTGACCACGCTGCTCGGCCGGCGCCGCGGCTGGCTGCTGCTGGCGCAGCTGACCGTCATGGCCGGGCTGGTGGGCATGGCCTTCAACGATCCGCGGGCCGGGCTCGCGCCGCTGGTGTGGTGCGCCCTGCTGGTGGCCTTCGGCTCGGCCACGCAGGACATCGCGCTGGATGCCTTCCGCATCGAATCGGCGGCCACGCGCAAGCAGGCCGCGCTGGCGGCGGCCTATCAAACCGGCTACCGGCTCGCGATGATCTGGGCCGGCGCCGGCGTGCTGTGGATCGCGGCCTGGGCCGAGCTCGCCGGCAGCGCCGGCTACCAGGACGGCGCCTGGAAGACGGCCTACCTCGCGATGGCCGCCTCGATGGCGGTGGGCGTGCTGACGGTGCTGCTCTCGCCCGAGCCGGCGCGCGTGGCGCTGCCGAAGGCGAAGAACGCGGCCGAATGGCTGGAGGGGGTGCTCATCGAGCCCTTCGCCGACTTCTTCCGCCGCTACCGCTGGCAGGCGGCGCTGATCCTGGCGCTGATCGCGGTCTACCGCATCAGCGACGTGGTGATGGGCATCATGGCCAACCCCTTCTACGTCGACATGGGCTTCACGAAGGACGAGGTGGCCACCGTCAGCAAGATCTACGGCGTGGTGATGACGCTGGCGGGCGCCTTCGTGGGTGGGGTGCTCTCGATGCGGCTGGGCGTGATGCGGGTGCTGATGCTGGGCGCGGTGCTGAGCGCGGCCAGCAACCTGCTGTTCGCCGGGCTGGCCTCGCGCGGGCACGACCTGACGGCGCTGGTGCTGGTGGTCTCGGCCGACAACCTGGCGGGGGGCATCGCCTCGGCCGCCTTCATCGCGTACCTGTCGAGCCTGACCAACGTCAGCTACTCCGCCACGCAGTACGCGCTGTTCAGTTCGCTGATGCTGCTGCTGCCCAAGTTCATCGCGGGGTATTCCGGCGCCTTCGTGGACGCCTACGGCTACCACGCCTTCTTCACCGCCACGGCGGCGCTGGGTGTGCCGGTGCTGCTGCTGGTGGGGCTGGCGGCGAGAAAGGTACAAGCGCAGCGGACTGGCGCGAGCTCCGCAATGGCGCCATAATGGCTCCATTTTGGAGGCAATCATGGCAAATCTCTCGGTCAAGGATGTGCCCGACAGCGTGGCTGAGCGGCTGCGGCAACGCGCGGCGCGCAACCACCGCTCCCTGCAGGGCGAGTTGATGGCCATCATCGAGCAGGCCGCCTTCGAGTCGGCGCCAATCCCGGCACCCGCTCCGCGGCCAGCCATCGTCGGCGCAGGCTGGGGCGGTCGACCGATCTTTCGCCGCGGCAGCAAGACCATTGAGCAGATCGCGGCCGAGCACCGGGGGCGCTTCCCGAAACCCGTTCGGGGCGGCCCCGACGCGGTCGACATCATTCGGGCCGAGCGCGACGCCCGATGAGCACACCGGCCCCGGCCTTCTACGTCGCCGAGCCGCCGGCCGCTTTCAGCGTGCGCCCGCCGATCGTGGTGGATTGCAGCGCACTGAGCGCCATCCTCTTCGACGAGCCGGCGCGCGACGAAGCCCTGGCGCGGCTGGTCGGCCGAAGCCTGCACGCACCCCACCTGCTCGACCACGAGATCGTGAGCGTGGCTCTCAAGAAGGGGCAAAAAGGCGGGCCGGCCGAGGCGTTCGCGCAGGCGCTGCGCGACTACGCCGCCTCCGACATCGACCTTCATCCCGTCGACCTGGTTGCCCAGTACGAGCTGGCGGCACGCTACGGGCTCTCCGCCTACGACGCCGCCTATCTCTGGCTGGCCGCCGAGCTCCGGGCGCCGCTCGCCACTTTCGACCGCCGGCTCGCCGAGGCGGCCCAGGCGCACCTGGGCACCTTGTCCTGACAGCGCCGTAGGACATTCACGCCCCGCGATCGGCGAAGTAGCTGGTAGGCTGTGACGCTTTTCACGTCCTGCATCAACGCTTACCGTGCTGCCCTCCCGCATCCCTCCTCTCCAGATCAGCGCCTTCACCGCAACCTCGGCCGTGGGTGTCGGCAAGGACCCTCTGCTCAGCGCGCTCGAACAATCGAAAAGCGGCCTGCGCGCCAACGACTTCGGCGCCACGCCGCTGCCCACCTGGATCGGCCGCGTCGACGGCCTCGAAGAAGCGAACCTGCCCGAAGACCTGGCGTCCTGGGACTGCCGCAACAACCGCCTGGCCTGGCTCGGGCTGCAGGCAGACGGCTTCATCGAGGCGGTGGCGGCCGCGCGCAAGCGCTACGGGCCGGCACGCATCGCCTTGATCCTGGGCACCTCCACCTCGAGCATCGGAGAGACCGAGCTGGCCTACACGCAACTCGACGCAGACGGCACTTTCCCCGAGGATCAGCGCCGGCCGCGCGTCCACACGCCGCACTCGCTCTCGATGTTCGTGCAGGAAGCGCTGGGCCTCGAAGGGCCGGCCGAAACCATCTCCACGGCCTGCTCCTCCAGCGCCAAGGTCTTCGCCTCGGCGGAGCGGCTGATCCGCCTGGGCCTGGTCGACGCGGCCGTCGTGGGCGGGGTCGACACGCTGTGCGGCAGCGTGCTGTTCGGTTTCAACTCGCTCGAGCTGGTCTCGCCCGAGCCCTGCCGCCCCTTCGACGCCGAGCGCAGCGGCATCAGCCTGGGCGAGGCGGCGGGCTTCGCGCTGCTGGAGCGCGGCCCGGGCCGGCTCGAGCTTCTGGGCTACGGCGAGGCGAGCGACGCCCACCACATGTCCACCCCCCACCCCGAAGGCCTGGGCGCAGAGCGGGCGCTCGACGACGCGCTGGCGCGCGCCGGCCTGGCGGCCGAGGCCATCGACTACATCAACATGCACGGCACGGCCAGCGCCAAGAACGACGAGGTCGAGGGCGCGCTGGTGGCCCGCCGCTTTCCGCCGGGCACCCATGCCAGCTCGACCAAGGGCTTCACCGGCCACACGCTGGGCGCGGCCGGCATCGTCGAGGCGGTGATCAGCCTGCTGGCCATCGATCGCGGGCTGATGCCGGGCACCGTCAACACCACCGTGCCCGATCCCGGCTGCGGTCCGCAGATCCGGCTGCAGCCGGCGCACGGCGAGGTGCGCTACGCGCTCTCCAATTCCTTCGGCTTCGGCGGCAACAACTGCGCGCTGGTGTTCGGCAAGGGAGCGGCAGCATGAGACGCCCGGCCGCACCCGACTCGAACAGCACCGCAGCGCGCAGCACGGAGGTGGCCTTATGAGCGCGAGGATGCCCACGCTGTTCATCGAAGGCCCGGCCTTCTGGGCCGCCACGCTGCCCGGCTGGCACAGCGCCCGCGCGGTGTTCCGCGGCGAGGCGGCGCCGGCCGATCCACCGGCCAAGCGGCCCTCGCCCCAGATGCTGGCGCCGGCCGA